>CAMBLN010000158.1 GCA_945868215.1 Opitutus sp. GAS368 | reverse complement strand
CCTGAGCCTCCACCGCCGGGTTCCACCACGGGTCGAGCAGAAAAACGTAATCCGCCGCATGAAGAGTGATGCCGGTGCCGGCGGCCTTCAGCGACACAAGCATCGCCGCGGCGCCCTCGGCATTCTGAAACGATTGCACGGGCTTCAGGCGGTCGAGCGTCATGCCGGTGAGTTCGTAGCGCGGCAGGTCGGGAAAGTGTTCCGCCAGCGCGGCGCGCACACGATCCAAGAGCATCACGAACTGGGAGAAGATGACGACTTTGTGTCCACTGCCGATGACCTCGGCCAGTTTCTCCACGAGCAGCATGATCTTGCCCGAGTCGGACAACGGGGCGTGCATCCACGGCAACATGTCGGGATCGCAGCACACCTGGCGCAGGCGCGTCAGCAACGCGAGGAAGCCGAAGGATTTCTCGCGCATGGCCGTGCCGACGTCATCGCCGAGGCGGTTGAGGCCTTCTGAGCAGATCTTGGCGTATTCGGCGCGCTGCACGTCGGTGAGCGGACACAGCAGGTTGATCTCGACCTTTTGCGGAAGCTCGGTGGCCACCGCGTCCTTGGTGCGGCGCAGAATGAAGGGCGCAAGTTGTGCGCGCAGCCGATCCAGCGTGCCGGCGCGGTCCGCCGTGAGCGAAGCTTCAAAGGTCACGCGCGTGCCCAGGAGACCGGGCAGCAGGAACCGGAAAATCGACCACAGATCGAGCTGCCGGTTTTCGAGCGGGGTGCCCGTCAACACGATGCGATGACTGGAACGGATCGCGAAACAGGTCTGCGTGACTTTGGCATCGGGGTTTTTGATGAACTGGCCTTCATCAAGGACCGCGTAGCCGAACTCGCATTTATCCAGCAGGGAGCGGTGTTTGCGCAGCTGCGTGTAGCTCGCAAGCCAGATGACCGCGTTCTTGTTCGTCGTGAAATCGTTGCCGGTCTTGAGCACATCGACCGCGAGATGCGGATAAAAACGCGTGATCTCCTCACGCCACACCGGCACCACGCTCGCCGGACACACGATCACACTCGGGCGGCCCGTGATCGGACGCGTCGCCAGCAACGTCAGCACTTGCAGCGTCTTGCCGAGCCCCATCTCGTCGGCCAACAGACCGTGGCAACCAACGTCGCACAAGTGGTGCATCCACTCGACGCCGCGACGTTGATAGGGGCGCAACAGCTCCGGCAACTCCGGGGTGTTCGCCGTGGCCGTGAGCACATTTTGACGCCAGGTCTCCAACTCGGGCGAGAGCGTGAGCTTCACGCGGTCATCGTTGTAGAGCGAAAAAATCAGATACGGCGACAACTCGCCGCTGCTGCGCGCCTCGGCCGCGGTGCGATGCCAGGCACTGATCGACGCCAGCCGTTCGACTGCCAGCGAAACGATGCCGATGTCGGGGATGATCATCGTCGAGGTCGCCTTCCGCGTGAGCAACGAGACTTCCTCGTCGGTCAGGAACCGCTCGCCGGCTTTGAAAATCCAGCGCAAGTCGAGCCCCTGCCCGTCCGACTTGCCTTTGCGGGTGGTCGCGACGGCCTCGACGGTGATTTCCTTCGTGCCTTGAAGGAGTTTTCCCGACTGCACATCGAGCTCAACCGAGAACAGTTTCTTCCACGCCGTAAGGGTGCTGCGAAGAAAATTGGGGATCTCGACGACCGACGCCATCAGGTAGAGGCCCGTCACCTGATTATAGGTGAAGTGGGCTTTGCGGGCGTAAGCGGCGAGGCCGATCAACTTGGCGCGCTCACTGGAACTGACCGTGGCATGTCCCTGCCCTGCGGCTTGCGCAGCCTGACCCAGCGCGGGAACCCGTTTTTTGTCGGGGTTCACCCAGTTGGCTTGAAACGCGAGCCCGTCGGGCGTGGTGGTGAAAACGAGAACCAGTGTTCGCGAAGCAGCCCGGGCGGCCGCGCCTGCCGGCGTGCGTCGCGATACCGGCGGCGGGGTGCGAGCCGCAGCGGCCGCCGACGCTCCCGGCGCGGCAAACGTGTGGCCGTTGCTGCCCGGATTGTTGCCGCCCGCCGAAACAACCGGCGCATGAACCGCATCATCCGGGAGCGGTGAAATTTCATCGGCCACCAGTTCCTCGATTTCGTGCAGGCCTGCCACCGCCAATGAATGGGCGAGATCGATATCGGTGGAGGATGAGCGCACGGACACCCCCGCGCCATTCCACTCGATGACCGCATACTCATCTTTCTTGTCGATGCGCCGGTGAATGATCGCGTCGGATGCGGTCAACTCCAGTTCGCGCACTTCCCCGTCGCGATAAATGCGATGGCCTTCCTCCAACTGGGCGTCGCTGAAGTGGCGCTCCCAATCGTGTTCGAGTTTACCGAACCAGAATTCAAGCGACTGAGGGGTATAGACTCGTTTCGGACCGTGCGTTTGCATCCCACGTAAAAGGTCGGACCGTAGGCCGCCGCCGGGGGCGGGCAACCCTTATTTCACCCGGCCGGAGAGTTCCTCCCTCACCACCGCCAGCGTGCGCTCAACCGCACCTTGATTTGCCGTGCGCCATTGCTTGGCCCGGATCGCCATAAATATGCGGCGGGCGGGATCGGCCCACAGTTCAAGCACCGCGTCGCGCAACTCCACCGCATCCGCCACCGCGCGCGCCGCACCTTCCGCACACATTTCGCGCGCGATCACCCGGAAGTTGGACAACACAGGCCCGAACACCACCGGCTTCCCCAACGCCGCCGCCTCCACCGGTGTCTGCCCTTCATGATGAGGCGGCAGGCTCTTGCCGATGAATACGAGCTCCGCCAGCTGCGTAAGATTGCGCAATTCACCCGTCGTGTCGGCCACCGCAACGTCGACTTCTCCCGGCGCCGCTCCGCGCGAACGAAAATGATAGGTCAGCCCGCTCGTTTTCAACAATGCCTCTATCTCCGCTCTCCGCTCGGCATGACGCGGCACAATCAGCAGCCGCACCGCCCTGCCCTCCGCCCGCAACGCCTTGTAAACATCGATCAACGCCGCTTCTTCCCCCGCCCAGGTGGACGATCCCAAGAAAACCGACAGGTCACCCAATCCAAGTTCACGCCGCAGCTCGGCCTGTTGTTCTGCAGACAACAAAGTGATGACCACATCGAGCTTGATGTTCCCCGTGGTCGTGATGCGTCCCGGTGCAAACCCGATTTGTTGAAACCTCTCAGCATCCTGCGACGAACAGGCCAACACGCGGGTGATTCCTCGAAACAGGGGAGCCGCAAACACGCGGAGTTTCATCATGCGACGGAAACTGCGGTCGGAAAGCCGTGCATTCACCGCGATCACCGGCACACCCCGCGACTCGGCCTGCCGGATGTGCTCGGGCCAGCGTTCACCTTCGGTTAAAATCACCAGATCCGGATCGATCCGCTTCCAAGCCCGCCTCGAAAACAACCACCAGTCCAAGGGAAAATAACCGATGCCCGTCACCATCCGCGCATAACGTTCGCACGCCAGCGTATGTCCCGTGCTCGTCGTCGTCGTGAGGTAAACCTCCACCGCCGGATCCGCGCGCAACGCCTCCAGCAACGGCGCGATCGCCAGCATCTCGCCCACGCTCACCGCCTGCAGCCACACGCGCCGCACACCCTTGCGTTTCTCCGGCAGCTCCGGAGTCGCCCCGAAACGCTGGCCGAAATTCTCCCGATAACCTCCCCGCCGACGCATCCGCAGCAAATAATACGGCGAGGCCAGCAGCATCGCCGGCATAAACAAAATCCGGTAAAGCCAGATCATGAGACCCCGTTAACCCACCTTGCCGCCGACCGCGCCGCCACCGTGCTCGTCGTCGTGGCTGGATACAAACGTGATGTTAAACAAGGGCAGTAAACACAGCAGCCCGATCACCGTCAGCCCGAGAACCGCGTAACCCGCGATGTCGTGGACTTTGCCTTCGATCGCCTCCGGACCGTAATTGTAAGCCCACGCCGTCAGAAACAGGCTGCGCAGCAGGTTCGTGAAAAACGCAAAACCGATCGCCGACACCACCAGCCCGATTTTTTTCCAAAGCTTGTCCAAAAACACAGCCGCCAAAAACGAACCCGCAAACAAACACGCCGTGAATGAACGGATGCCCGAACACGCGTCCGCCACGCCCACGTCGCCCGATGGCAGTTTAAGCACGTTGCCTTGCTGCTCGATGGCCATCCCGAGCGTATCAAACGTGAAGAACACCACCGCGGCCACGCGGTTGAGCATGAAGAGACTCAGGTTGTTCTCGATCACCGAAACCATCGGCGCCGACACCAGCCACACCATCGCGGGAAACAAAAACAGCGCCACCAGCTTCACGCGCGCATCGGCAAACAGTCCGGCTTTCTCCGGCTTCACCCCGCCCGCTTCCGAACCCGCGTCCCGCTCCGGCGCGTTCAAGAACAACAGCGGCAGCAACAGCGACCCCGTCCCCAACGACAGCGCCAGCGTGCCCGGATAAGACGGGCCCGCACCCGCCCGATAAAGCGCCCCGATCAAAAACAACAGCGCCCCGCCCGCCAGCATCGCATACGTCAAAAATTCCAACAGCCAGCGCGCCCCGCCTCCCGCCCGCGGGCTGCCCGGCGCACCGCACTCTTTCAAAGCCAGCAGGATTCTCGGCCAGCGGTCATACACGACAAACGCCACAAACGCCGGCACCAGCCAGCCAAAGCCGTAGTCCTCTTTCGTGCTCCACCAGTGCGACTGGTCCCACGCCACGAAGCCCATGAATCCCGCCGCCAAAAACAGCGCCGACAAAAACGACGCGGGCACGGTGGTGGTCCATTGTTTCCAGAGGCTCATTGGGCGAAATGTTCGGATTGTCCGATACCGGCGCGCGCCGCCAGCACTTTCGCAAGCGAGCGGTCATGGATTCCCTTCAACACCCACACTGCGCCCAGAGCCCCGCCCAGCGCCCACGCCATATCCGATTGCGTGTCCCACACATATCCCTGCGTCCCTAGAAAACTCTCCGTGCCTTCCCCGCTCAGCTCCGCCACCCACCATTCGATCAGCTCATAAAACGCGCTGAACGCCAGGCACACGCTCACCACCACAAACCCCAGCCAGCGGCTCGGCTTCCCGTCACCGCGGTCACGCAACGGCGAGGTCCTCAGTAAAATCTCCCGCGTCAAAATCGCCGGCACCAACCCCTGCGTAAAATGCCCGAGCTTGTCGTAATTGTTGCGCGTCCCGTCCGTCACCTCGCGCAACCAGTCGAACGCCGGCACCAGCGCATATGTGTAATGCGCGCCCACCAGCAGCACCACGCAATGTATCCACGCCAGCGCGAGCAGCAGCGTGGACAACGGAAACCGCGCGCGCAGCGCCACGATCAGCCCCGCCGCCACCAACACCGGCCCCGCCTCCAACCACCACGTGAACCGGTCATGCGGCGCGATCCACGACCACACCATCACTGGAATCAGCAGCGCAAAAAACCAAATCAGTCGTCGGTCCATAATAAAAGGAGGGATTTCAGGTGGAACGCGTTGTCCCCAACGCGTTGCTTCGCACTCACACCGCCGTAAACACCACCGAGCAGTTCGTCCCGCCGAAGCCGAAGCTGTTCGCCAGCGCCGCCCGCACCGTCTTCTTCACCGCGACATTCGGCGTCACATTGAGCCCCAGCGCCTCGATCGCCGGATCAATGTTCTCCAGGTTGATCGTCGGCGGCACCACGCCTTCGTGAATCGCCTTCACCGCCGCAAACGCCCCCATCGCCCCCGCGCCGCCAAGCAGGTGCCCGGTCATCGACTTCACGCCGCTCACATGGAGCGTCGCCTTGTTCTCCGCAAACACCGCCGCGATCGCCGCCGACTCCTCGCCATCGCCGCCGGGCGTCGAGGTCGCGTGCGCCGACACATAATCAATCGCCGTCGCCGGCAGCTCCGCATTCGCCAGTGAAGCCCGCATCGAGCGCTGCGAACCTTCCGCACCCGGCGCGAGCGACGACAGGTGATACGCATCCGCCGACGCACCGTAACCGCGCAATTCCGCGTAAATCCGCGCACCGCGCTTCACCGCGTGCTCATACTCCTCCAGCACAAACACCACCGCACCTTCCGCCAGCACGAAGCCATCGCGGTCCTTGTCATACGGACGCGACGCTTTCTCCGGCGCATCATTGCGCGTCGAAAGCGCCCGCATCTGCGCAAACGCCCCGATCGCCAGCGGCGTCACCGTGGACTCCGCGCCGCCCGCGATCATCACCTCCGCATCGCCGCGCGCGATCGCCGCCGCCGCCTCGCCCAGCGAATGCCCGCTCGTCGCGCAAGCCGACGCCACCGCCATGTTCGGCCCGCGAAAATCCAGCAGCAGGCTCACCTGCCCCGACAACAGATTCGGCGCGATTTGAATGATGAAAAACGGCGAGATTTTCCGAAACCCGCCCGCGTTAAACGTCTCCTGCATCGCCTCGATCTCGGGCAACCCGCCCAAGCCCACGCCCAGGTTTACGCCCATGCGCTCCGGATTGAGCGTGGCCCGGTGCGCATCCAGCCCTGAATCCGCATACGCCTCCACCGCCGCCGTCGCCCCCAGATGCGTGAACCGCCCGAACTTCTTCGCGTCCTTCGGCGTGAACACCGCCGTCAACGCCTCCCCCGTCGCGCCACGCGGATGCAACGGCTGGGCCAGCGCCTTGGTCGCCTCGAAACCTTTCACTTCACCCGCGATCTGCGCCGTGCACCCCGTCGCGTTGAAGCGCGTGATCGGTCCGATGCCCGAGCGCCCCGCCGCCAACCCCGCCCAGGTATCCGTAGCGTTCAACCCCAAGGGACTGACCGCACCCAGACCGGTGACCACCACACGACGACGCACAACAGGTTTAAAAGAAGACATGGGTATTAAGTAGAACCCCGATTCATCGCCGCTCAACCCCGCCCCGACAATTTCAAATTACTCGCAAACCCCCGGCGACAGGCCCGCACAGGGCTTTGACTTTGCTCCCCCCCGCCCCTTTCCTGTCGGCCTTTTACGATGTCGCAGCTTCATCCTTACTGGCGCATGGACTACATTGAGGCGCCGCGCATGCCCGACCTCAAACGGCCTTTCACCGAGTTGCCCGCCCTCGCCGACGACCGCGCCGCCCTCATTGTCCACCGCACCGCCCTT
>CAMBLN010000157.1 GCA_945868215.1 Opitutus sp. GAS368 | reverse complement strand
CGGGGGGGATGCCGCGGCCGGTGTCGACGAGGTCGATGAGGACAAAATCGGTGTCTCCGCGTTTTTCGGTGGAGCAGCGGATGGTGATGGTGCCGCCGTCGTTCATGGCCTGGGTGGAGTTGATGAGCAGGTTGAGGAGGACCTGCTGGATCTGGCCCTTGTGGACATCGACGACGAGGGGGCGGGGCGGAGGCTCGAAGCGAAGCTGGATTTTACTCTGGGCGAGTTTGAGCCGGATGAGGACGACGGTGTCGGCGACCATGTCGGCGAGGGCCCAGCGCGAGTGGAGGCTGGAAGGGGCCTTGGCGAAATTGAGGACGCGGGAGACGATGGCTTCGAGCTGGTCGAGTTTTTCGCCGATGACGCGGACGTCGGTGCGGCGAGGGTCGTCGGCGGGGAAGTCGAGATCGAGGTAGCCGAAGAGCAGTTTGATGACCGTGAGCGGATTGCGGATCTCGTGGGCGATCTCGGCGGCGAGCAGGCCGAGGGTGGTGAGCTGTTCGTTTTTGCGGAGGGATTCCTCGCTTTGGAAAACGCGGGAGTAGAGACGGGAGTTTTGGAGGGCGACGGCGCCGAGGGAGGCGAGGGCGGCGAGGAGACGTTTTTCGTCGTTGTTGAAGCGATGGACGTGATCGGTGAAGACGGCGAGGACGCCGATGACCTCGTTTTCGTAGAGGACGGGGGCGGCGAGGAGGGAGCGGAGGGCGGGATCGCGGGGGAGATCGACGACGTCGAGAAACTCGGGGGACTGGATGTTGAGGAACTCGATCTGCTTGCGGGTGTGGATGGCGGAGGCGGTGAGGCAGGAGGCGATGGGAAAGTTTTCCTCGGGGGTTTTGGTGATGACGCCGTTGTGGGTGAGCGACAGGAGGCGGAGAATCATCCGCGTGGGGTCGTAGAGGTAGAAGGCGCAGGCGCGGGTGTTGGTGATGCCGTGGGCGTCGCGGGTGATGGTGTCGAAGAGCTCCTGTTGCTCGAGTTTGCCGACGAGACGCTGGCCGATGGTGATGAGGGATTCGAGCTGGCGGGCTTTGCCCCGGAGATGGCGCAGTTGCCAGAGACGCCGCATGACGGCGGTGGCCTCTTCGCAAAGACGGACGAGCAAGGCGAGGTCGGCGTCGTTGAAGCCCCCGAGGCGGTCGCTGTCGACGTTGATGACGCCGAGGATTTGTCCGCCGGCCTCGACCATGGGGGCGGCCATTTCGCTGCGGACTTCCTTGCGGATGGCGATGTAGCGGGGGTCCGAGGCGACGTCGGTGACCAGTTGCGGCCGGCCGTGAAACGCGACCCAGCCGGTGATGCCCTGGCCGAGACGAAGGCTGACCTCGTCATCGTCTTTGAAGAGACCTTGGTGGACGTCGATCTCGAGTTTGCCGGTGTCGGGGTTGAGCAGGGAGACCGAGCCGGAGGAGGCGGCGAGGGTCTCGATGCACGTGGCGAGAATCGTCTGGAGAGCCTCGTGAGGCTCGTCGATGCGGCCGGTGAGACTGCTGATGCGGTAGAGGGCGCGATCAGCGCGGGGATCGGGTGCGACGTCCATGGTTCACCGGGAGTATCGCGCGGGAGGCGCGGCGGGCAAACTCAGATCGCGGCGGCGGTGGCGTCGGCCGGATTGATGATGATGGACAGGGCGTCGCGCAAGGTGTGGAGGCGGGCGTTGTCATCGGAGGTCTCGGGGCGGGCGTTCTCGATGTAGAACGTATCGATGGCGATGCCGCGTTCGGTGCCGATGCGGGCGAAGGTGATGTCGTAGCCGTGGTCGCTGATGGTTTTGGCGAGACGGAAGAGGAGGCCGATCTCGTCGCGGGCCTGGACCTCGACGATGGTGCGGTGCATCGAGAGCTCGTGGTAAACGTCCACGGTGGGAGGGAAGGAGGCGTGCATCATCTCACCGCCGTTTGACTGGGTGGTGTAGCGGGCGGGCGTGAGTTTGCGGGCCTGGGCGACGATGTCGGGGTAGAGATCTTTGTTGGAAACGAGGGCCTGTTCGACGGTGCGGGCGAAGGTTTCCTGGGCTTTGGCGGATTGGACGACGCCGCGGCCGGGTTCGACGACGTAGAACGTGTCGATGGCGATGTGGTCGGAGCGGGAGATGACCTTGGCGCCGAGAATGGAGAGGCCGGCCACGCTGAAGGCGCCGGCGAGTTTGTAGAAGAGACCGGCGCGGTCCCAGGTGACGACGTTGACGACGGTGAGGGAGCGGTTGAGGTCGTCCTTCCACTCGATGACGGGACGCAAGGTTCCGATGGAATCGGCCTGGGTGATGGATTTCAGCAGGCGGTTGACCATGCTGATATGCAGGGAAATCTCGGCGGGATCGGTGTGGATGAAATACCGTTCGGGGAGGAGATTAAAGTGGGCGGTGATCTCGTCCTGGCTGATGCCGGGAATGGTTTTGGAGACGAGTTCCTGATAGGTCATTTGGAGACGCTCCGAGTTGCGGGTGACGAGGGCGGCACCATGCACCAGTTGATCGAGCGTGGAACGAAAAAGACTGCTGTGGAGAGCGTCCTTGTAGCCGTTCCAGAGGCCGCCGGCGGTGCCGCGCGCGTCACAAAACGTGTGCACGTAGAGATGCCTGAGTTTGTCGGCATCCATGACCATTTCGGCAAAAGCAGCGGCTGTGTTGGGATCATCTACGTCCCGCTTCTGCCAAAAGCGTGCCATGATCAGATGATTTTTTATGACGAAGACGACGAGCTCGGTATTTTCGGGGCTGACGTTGAGCCGCTTGAGGATGGGGCGGGCGATGACGACACCGCTTTCGGCGTGGCCCTGAATACCCTTGGCCTTGCCGATGTCGTGGAGCAGCAAGATCAAATAAAGGAGGGTGGGCTCGGGTGTTTCGTGCAGGGCCTCGCGGTATTTGAGGGCGATGGGTTCGGCGGCGGTAAAAATCCGGTCAAGTTCACGGATCGCGTTGAGCGTATGGATGTCGGCCGTGTAGCGGTGGTAATATTCGTGCTGGACCAGACACGTGAGGCCGTCGAATTCGGGGATGAACCGGCCGAGGACGCCGAGTTCATGCATCAGTTCGAGGGTGGGGTGGACGTTGCCTGCCTCGTCGAGGATGGCTTTGAAACTGGTGTTGGCGTCGGCGGATTCGGAGACGCGGCGGGTGATGAGCGGGATGGATTCGCGGATGAGGGCCTGAAGGGCGAAGTCCATCTGGGCGTCGAGACTCTGGCAGTGGCGGAAAACACGGATGAGCCGCGCGGGATCGTCGCGAAAGACGCCGGGGGAGTCGGCGCTGAGTTCGCGGTTGCGCAGGACGAAGCCGTCGATGCGTTTGACGCGTTCGTGGCGGCGGGCGCGCACGACCTCGCGAAACGACAGGAAGCGGCTGGGTTTTTCCAAGGTGAGGGCGAGGCGGTTCTCGACGACCTTGGAGATGTGGTAGATGGTTTGCGCGGAGCGGTAGTAGTCGCGCATGAACTGTTCGACGCGGCCGAGCATGTCGCGGTTGGTGTAGCCGAGCCCGAGGGCGATGCGCGGCTGGGCTTCGAGGTCGAGGACGTCGGTGGGGCGTTTTTTCTGGAAATGGAGTTCGTTGCGGACGCGGTGGAGGAATTCGTAGGCGCGTTGGAAGTCGCGAAGTTCATTGCGACGAAGGTAGTTTTGTTCGCCGAGTTCCTTGATGTCGTTGATGCCGAGTTTCACGCGGGCCATCCAGAAAGTGTTCTGGTAATCGCGCAGACCGCCGACGCCGCTTTTGATGTCGGGCTCCTGAAGGAAGACGGAGTCGCCGTATTTGTTACGGCGGCTGCGCTGGTCTTCCAGGCGGGCGGAGATGTAGCCCTTGGGGTCTTCGACGGTGTAGTAGGCTTTGTAGGTTTGGGCGAAGCCGTCGAACAGCGTGGCCGAGCCGGCGATGAGCCGTGATTCGAGGAGGGCGGTTTTGTTCTGGATGTCTTTGCGCGCCTCGATGAACACCTCGTCGATGGTGCGCGTGGAGTGACCGACCTTCAGACCGCAGTCCCAGAGTATGTAGAGAATCTCGTTGGTCAGATGCTCCTGAAGCGGCTTGATGGCGGCCTCTTTGATTTTCGACGGGAACAGAAACATGATGTCGACGTCGCTGAGCGGGCTCAGTTCGCAACGTCCGTAACCGCCCAGGGCGAGCAGAGACACCGGGGTGAAAAGCCGGCCGTTGAGGCGCTCGTAGGAGGCGATCGCGTAATTGAACAGATGGGACAGCATCACATCGATCATCGCGCTGCGGGCCCGGGTGACGGTCAGGCCCGATTCGCCGGCGTCGTGGCGCATGCGGATCATGGCGCTTTCGAGCCGCAGAAAGGTTTTGCAGGCCGAAAGGCGTTTGGCGGTGGAAACCTCGCCAACGAAGTTGAGGCGTTCGCGGGCGTGTTTTTGAATGCGGCCGATCACAGTGTTAAGGTGCGCGAGAATCAGTTGGGGTGCGGTCGCTTGGCAAGCCGCGCGTGGGGAGAATTCCGACGCTTGCCAGCGGGGAAGGCGGTCGGTTGGCTGACGGGCTTATATTATAACCATGGCCGAGATCACCAAGAGCTACGAAGCCCGCGACGTTGAGACAAAATGGTATGCCGCCTGGCAGGAAGCCAAATGCTTCGCCGGCAAGGCCGCACCCGGACAGGCGACCTACACGATCGTCATTCCTCCGCCGAACGTCACCGGCATCCTGCACATGGGCCATGTGCTCAACAACACGCTGCAAGACGCGCTCATCCGCCGCGCGCGTCTCGATGGCAAAGCCGCCTGCTGGATTCCCGGCACCGATCATGCCGGCATCGCGACGCAGACGATGGTCGAAAAACACCTCAAAAAAACCGAGGGCAAGGGCCGCCGCGACCTCGGCCGCGACGAGTTTCTGAAACGCGTGTGGACGTGGCGCGACGAGAAGGGCGACCACATTCTCAAGCAGCTGCGTGAGCTCGGTTGCTCGTGCGACTGGGACCGCACGCATTTCACGATGGACCCCGGCTATTCTAAGGCCGTGCTCACGTCGTTCATCAAGCTGTTCGACCAAGGACACATCTATCGCGGCAAACGCATGGTGAACTGGTGCCCGGTTTCGTTGACGGCGCTGTCGGACGAAGAGGTCGAGATGCGGCCGACGAAGGGTTTTATTTATCGCCTGCGCTACGAGTTGGTCGAGCCGGCGGGTGATTTGACGCACCTGATTCTGGAGACCACGCGTCCCGAGACCATCGCGGCCGACGTGGCGGTGGCGGTTCACCCGGATGACGAGCGTTACAAGCATCTCGTCGGAAAGAGTGTGTGGCGTCCGCTGGGCGAGCGCGTGCAGATCCCGATCATCGCCGACGCGGCGGTGGATCCGGCGTTTGCGGCGGGTGCGCTGAAGGTCACGCCTGCGCATGACAAAACGGACTTTGAAATCGGCCAGCGGCACAAGCTCCCGGTCATCGATGCGCTCAATGCCGACGGGACGATGAACGAATTCGCGGGGGCAGAACTCGCGGGGATGGATCGTTTCGCGGCTCGTAAAAAGGCAGCCGAGATTCTTGAAGCCAGCGGCAATCTCATCGAGGCGAAACCATACGAGAACAATGTCGGTTACTCGCAGCGCGCGGGCGTGCCGATCGAGCCGCGCCTGACGCAGCAGTGGTGGTTGAAGTATCCGCGTGTCGAAGAAGCGAAGGCGGTCGTGCGTGACGGACTTATCCAGATGCACCCCGAGCGTTGGACGAAGGTTTACCTGAACTGGCTCGAAAACATCCAGGACTGGTGCATCAGCCGCCAGCTCTGGTGGGGCCATCGTATTCCCGTGTGGTATGCGAAAGGCGTGGACCGCGAGAAACTCACCGAGGCCGATCTGCGCGATCCGAAGAAGATCCATGTTTCGCTGGAAGGACCGCCTGACGTTGAAAACTGGATACAGGAAGACGACGTGTTGGACACGTGGGCGTCGTCCTGGCTGTGGCCCTTCGCCACGCTGGGCTGGCCGAATGCCGAGGAGCAGGCGAAGGCGGGCTTCTCGCAGTTTTATCCTACGACGACGCTCGCGACGGGTGCGGACATCATTTTCTTCTGGGTCGCGCGCATGATCATGGCCGGCTTGGAATTCGCGAAGCCCGGCGCGCCGGTCGAGGAACGCATTCCGTTCAAGCATGTTTATTTCAACGGCATCGTGCGCGACAAGCAGGGGCGCAAGATGTCGAAGACTCTGGGCAACTCGCCGGATCCGCTCGATCTGATTCAGAAATACGGTGCGGACGGTCTGCGTTTTGGTCTGCTGCAAATCGCGCCGCTCGGTCAGGACGTGAAGTTTGACGAAGACCGCATCGAGAGCGGGAAAAACTTCTGCAACAAAGTTTGGAACGCGTGCCGTTTCCGTCAGATGAACGGCGCGATGAGCGACAACAGCTCGCTCGACGCCATCCTTGCGCGCCTTGATGCGAAGCAACTCGACGACGACGACCATGCGCTGCTCACCGCGCTGATCGACACGATGAAGACGGTTGAGCGCGGGTTCACCGACTTCGAGTTCGCGGGTGCGACGCAGCGGCTGTATTCGTTTTTCTGGAATGATTTTTGCGACTGGTATGTCGAAGTCGCCAAGACACGTGTGCAGGATCCCGTCGCGAAGGAACATGCGCTGGCGATGCAGGATCTGGTGATTCGCGAGTTCCTGCTGATGTTCGAGCCGTTTGCGCCGTTCATCACGGAGGAGTTGTGGTCGCTGCTCGGCTACGCGACGGCGGACAAACGGTTCGTGCAGGACACGCGCATCGAGACGGCGGACGGACTCGTCGCGACGCTTGCCGCGCGCGGCGTGCAGATCGACGCGGCGGCATCGGGCCGCGTGGAGACGTTGAAGCAATTCGTGACCCTGGCGCGTCAGGTGAAGACCGACCAGAACGTCGGTCAGAAGCGCGACGTGAAATTCCTCGCGCTGGCCAACGAGACCGCGTGGACCGTGGTGGCCGCCTCGTCGGCCAAACTTACGCGGCTGGTCGGCGCGGCCGAGATCACGCGCACGACGAGCGAAGTGGCGTTGCCCGCGATCGTGACGCCGCTCGGCACGCTTTATTTGGATACGGGCGTGAAGGTTGATCCGGAGGCGGAGAGGACGCGCCTGAGCA
>CAMBLN010000156.1:0-7087 GCA_945868215.1 Opitutus sp. GAS368 | reverse complement strand
CCACGGCGGCGGTGTGCGCGAAGTTCGGCCTCGAATGCGTGATCTACATGGGTGCGGTTGATATGGAGCGCCAGGCGTTGAATGTATTCCGCATGCGCCTCATGGGTGCCGAAGTGCGCGGCGTCGAAGCCGGCCAGAAAACCCTCAAGGACGCCGTCAACGAGGCGATGCGGGACTGGGTTACCAATGTGCGCGACACGCACTACATCCTCGGGTCCGCGCTCGGTGCGCATCCGTATCCGATGATGGTGCGCGATTTTCACCGTGTGATCGGACAGGAAGCCAAGGCGCAGATTCTCGCCCGCGAAGGCCGTCTGCCGGATGAAATCGTCGCGTGTGTCGGCGGCGGTTCGAATGCCAGCGGTGTGTTTTTTGATTTTCTGGAAGACCCGGCGGTCAAGCTCATCGGTGTCGAGGCCGGCGGCCGCGGCATCAAGCTAGGCGAACACGCCGCGCGTTTCGAGGGCGGCAAGCTGGGCGTGTTGCAAGGATCGAAGACTTACATTCTGCAAAATCCGGATGGGCAGATCGAGCTGACGCATTCCGTAAGCGCGGGTTTGGACTATGCCGCCATCGGTCCCGAGCATGCCTATTATCGTGACATCGGACGCATCGGTTATGCGTATGCGACCGACGACGAGGTGATGGAGACCTTCCAGCTGGTTTCGCGGCTCGAGGGCATCATCCCCGCCTTGGAATCCACCCACGCCATCGTCGAAGGCCTCAAGCGCGCCAAGGCGCTGCCGAAAGATAAAATCGTCCTCATCAATCTGAGCGGACGTGGCGACAAAGACGTGAATCAAGTGGCGAAGCTTCTTGGTGTCACCTTGCGGTGACGGATCTGAAAAATTCCAAACGCCAAAAGTCCAAACTCCAAATAAACTTCAATGGCTGAAAAACCAAAGGACTTGGAGGAGCGGACGGCTGTTTTTGCAGAAAGCGTGCGTGCTTTTGTTCGTAAGTTGCCCCGGACGATTTCGAATATCGAAGATGTAAAGCAAGTGGTGCGTTCGTCCGGTTCTGTCGCGGCCAATTGTATAGAGGCAAATGAGTCTTTGGGTGATAAAGACCGGTTAATGAAGTTTAGAACTTGTCGCAAGGAGGCCAAGGAGTCCCAGCTCTGGCTGCGACTTCTTCATACGGGTGATGCTGCCGATTTGGATATTAAGAGGCAGGCATTGCGTCAGGAGGCGCACGAATTGAAACTCATCTTAACTGCCATCATCAAAAAGCTCGAATGATTTGATATTACTTTGGCGTTTGGACCTTTGGTGTTTGGAATTTATCTTATGAAATCAATGACAGGCTACGGCCGCGCGACCGCTCCCCTCGGCACGCATACGCTCACGGTTCAGGTGAGCTCGGTGAATCGGAAGACGCTCGATCTCACCGTCAAACTCCCGCGCGAGTGGGACAGCTTCGAAACGCTCGTCGGCGAGCTTGTCCGCCAAAACGCCTCGCGCGGCAAAGTCCACGTGGAGGTCGAACTCACCGGATCCGGCGGCGCGGACGGGATCGATTGGGATGAAACGGCGGCCGCGGCGCTGTTCAAACGACTGGCCCAGTTTTCCTCCAGCCGCGGCGTTGATTTTAAACCCACGCCCGAACTCCTGCTCACGCTCCTTAACAGCCAACGCAAAGGCTCCGCGTTGCCCGACGTCGAGACCGCCGAGCCGGTGGTCGCCGACACGCTTGCGCAGGCGCTGAAGGAGTTTGCCGCCATGCGCGCCAGGGAAGGCGCTTCGTTGCTCGCCGATTTCAGCAAGCGTCTCGATCTGCTTTCGCGTCTGGTGGGGACCGTGGCGGCACGCGCTCCGCAGGTGCCGGCCGCCTCGCGCGAGGCGCTGCTCAAGCGGCTGCGCGAAGCGGGGTTGGAACTCGATGTGAACGACGAACGCGTGCTCAAGGAAGTCGCGCTCTTTGCCGACCGCTGCGACATCACCGAGGAATTGACGCGCCTGCGCAGTCACTTCGAGCAGTTTGCCGCGCTGTTGAAATCCAACGGGGAGATCGGGCGGAAGTCGGAGTTCATTCTCCAGGAAATCGGTCGCGAGATCCACACCATCGGCAGCAAGGCCAACGACCTCGAAATTTCCAAAAACGTGATCGAACTGAAGAACGAGCTGGAGCGTATCCGCGAGCAGATCGCGAATGTGGAATAAGCGGGACGCTTATCAAAAAATTCCAAACGCCAAAGGACCAAAGTCCAAAAAAGTCTGCGTCCCGGGGGACGCGCTTTTTTTTGGATTTTGAATCTTTGGCGTTTGGAGTTTGCGCCGCTATTGCGGCGTTCTGAGGGAATGTATCAGGTAAATGACTACACCTACGCAGATGCCGGCGTCGGCGATGTTGAATGTCGGGTAGTTGTAACTGCCGAAGTGGAAGTCGAGGAAGTCGATGACGTGGCCGTGCAAGGCGCGGTCCACAAGATTGCCCACGATGCCGCCGCAGAGGAGTCCGAAGGCCAATTGGACCGTGCGTTTGTGGAGTTCGAGGGCGCGACGCCAGTAGTAAATCCCGCCGAGGGTGATGACGGCGAGCAGGGCGAGGATGGTGGTTTGTCCGGCGAAGAGACTCCAGGCCGCGCCGGTGTTGCCGACATGCGTGATGTAGAAAAAGCCGTCGATGACGGTGATCGCGCCGGGCGGTTCGTCGGTCGGGTAAGGCAGCGTGGCGGAGATCCAAGCCTTGGTGAGTTGGTCGATGACGAACACGGCCAAGGCCAGCCACCAGAGCAGGCGGTAGGCGTGGATACGATCCCAACGCGAAACCGCCACCGGAAGGGTGGCGGTTTCGCGTGGGGGCGGGGTGTTTTCCGGGGGAGTGGCCGGATCGGAGCTCATTCGTCGTCGCCGTCACCGCTGCCGCCGGCGGAGAGCGTGCCTCCTTCTTCGCCCATTTCGCCGAAGAGACCGGCCTGGGTGCGGGAACGGTGGCGGTTGCGCTCGATGGTCTTCTGGGCTTCGGCGGAGAAGCGGGTGAACGGAACGGCGAGCAAGCGCTCCTTGGCGATGGGCTTCTGGGTGTTTTCGCAGATGCCGTAGGAGCCGTCCTTGATGCGCTTGATGGCGGCCTCGACCTCGGAGAGGGCTTCCTGTTCGGAAGACACGAGGGAGAGGGCGAAGTCGCGGTCGAAGGTGTCGGTGCCGGCGTCGGCCATGTGTTGGCCGTAGCTGGAGAGGTCGCCGGCGTCGTCCTTGGAAGAACGTTTGAGCGTCTCCTCGGAGTGCGTGTCGATCTGGCCGGTGAGGTGGTTGCGGAGCTCGATCAGCAGCTTGTAGTAGCGGCGGAATTTTTCCGGGATGTCCTCGGCGTCGTCGTGCGGGACCTGTTTTTTCTTGGGGTTGAAGCCAAGGATGTCGGCGAGCGAGGCGGCCTTGATGTGGTGGGGCTGCGCGGGCTTTTCGATGATGGTCGAAGCGGTGATGAGTTTCTTGCCCTTGGTGACGGCCTGGGTGGCGGTGGTTTTGGTGTCGGTCTCGACCTTGGCGGTCTTGGCGATCTCGCGGATTTCATCGAGGGAGAACGCGGTGGGGCGGACCTTTTCCTTGGCCTTGCTCTTTTCGAGGATGCGGCTGCGCAGGCTGTCGCGGGCGGAGGATTTGGCGCTGACGGCGGCCTTGACGGGCGCGGCGGCGACGACGGGTTTCGCTGCGGGCTTCACGGCTTTGGCGGAGGAGGGGACGGTGTTTTTATCGGACTTCACAGGTGCTGCGGACTTTTTCGATGCCGGTTTGGCGGCGGGAGAGGATTTGGTGGACTTGGCGGCGGGTTTGGGGGCCGGTTTTTTGGGGGCCGGCCTGGCCGCGGGTTTTTTGGGAGGAGATTTTTTTGGAGAAGGTTTCGACGGTTTCACGGGTGGTTTTTTCGTCGGAGATTTTTTTGCGGCCGGTTTTTTCAAAGGTTTCGCTACGGGCTTCTTTTTCGGAGCGGGGGCGGGCTTTTTAGTTTTTTTGGCCATGATGATAATTGGAGGGTGACGAAGAAATTGATTATGGGGCGTGCAGGGCTTCGGCGCAGCGCGGACAAAGGTCGCCGTGGGCGGTTGACTCAAGCGCCGGCACCCAGCGCCAGCAGCGGGGGCAACGGACGTAGCCGAGTTCCTCGCCGTGGCGCACGGTGGCCGTCAAGGGAGCGCCGGGGGCCGGTGTCAGCGAGACATGGGAGACGATGAAAAGTTCGGGGAGGAAATCGCGGTGTTTTTCGAGGACCTGGAAAACGGGATCGGCGGCGTCGGCGGACAGGGTGATGACGGCGTCGAGGGATTTGCCGATCTTGCCGGCCTGGCGGGCGGGTTCGATGGCCTCGGTGACGAGACTGCGGACCTTCAGCAGCGCGGCGACGTCGGCCTCGATCCCGGCGTTGGTCCAGGCGGCGTCGGCGACCGGCCAGTCCTGAAGGTGGATCGGGTTGTCGGTGAACTCGGTTTTGGTCGTCGCGTAAGCCCAGGCTTCGTCGGCGGTGAACGTGAGGACCGGGGCGAGGATTTTGACGAGGACTCCGAAAATGTGGTGGATCGCGGTCTGGGAAGAGCGGCGCAGCGGGTTGGCGGTGCCGAGCGTGTAGAGACGGTCCTTCAGGATGTCGTGATAGACGGCGGAGAGCGTCGAAGAACAGAAGGCGGTGACGGCCTGGATGACGCGGTGGTATTCGTAGGCGTCGTAGGCGGCGGTGGCCTCGGCGAGGAGCTTGGCGGTCTGGTGAAGCGCCCAGCGGTCGAGGGTGTCGAGTTGCGCGTAGGGCAGGGCGTCCTTGGTGGCGTCGAAATCGCAGAGGGTGGAGAGCTGGTAGCGCAGGGTGTTGCGCAGGTTGCGGTAGCCCTCGGCGGCGAAGTTGAGGATTTTTTCGGAGAGCGTGATGTCCTGCGTGAAATCCTGTGAGGCGATCCAGAAGCGGATGACGTCGGCGCCGTATTGGGCGATGAAGTTGTCGGAGGTCGGGGGCTTCTCGTATTGTCCGGATTTGGAGATTTTTTTGCCGTCTTCGCCGACGATAAAACCGTGGGTGAGGACGGCTTTGTAGGGGGCGCCGTTGAAGGCGATGATGCTCGTCCAGAGGGAGGATTGGAACCAGCCGCGGTGCTGGTCGGAGCCTTCGAGGTAGAGATCGGCGGGCCACTGGGTGGCGCCCTGCTGGTTGCGGAGGACGGCGGCGTGGGAGGAACCGGAGTCGATCCAGACGTCGAGCGTGTCGCGTCCGCAGGTGAGCGCGGACGGCGCGGGCCAGCCGGCGGGGAGGGAGACGCCGTCGAGGATCTCGGCGGGGGAGGCGTCATACCAGAAGTTGGTGCCTCGGGTGGCGATCTTGTCGGCGACGGCGCGGATCACGCCGGCATCGATGAAGGCGTTTTTGTCGGCGTCGTAGAAGGCGATGATGGGAACGCCCCAGGAACGCTGGCGGCTGATGCACCAGTCGGGACGGGCCTCGACGGCGCCGGTGATGCGGGCCTGGCCCCAAGTCGGAACCCACTGGACGGCGGGAATGGAAGCGAGGGCGGCGCCTCGCGGCGAATGACCAATGCCCGATGACGAATGACCAATGTCGGAAGGGGTGCGGTCGAGGCCGACGAACCACTGGTCGACGGCGCGGAAGATGATGGGCGTCTTGGAGCGCCAGCAGTGCGGGTAGCTATGGACGTATTTGGCCTTGGCGAGTAGGGCACCGGCGCCGGCGAGTTTTTTAAGGACGGCGAGGTTGGCGGGAGAGGGCTTTTTGGCGGCGATGTCTTCGACGGTTTCGAGGGTGCTGATGCCGACGAGATCGGCGGGGACTTGTCCGTCGTCGAGATAACGGCCGTCGGCGCCGACGGGGCAGTAGATATCGAGCTTGTAGCGGAGGCCGGTGAGGTAGTCCTCGGCGCCGTGGCCGGGGGCGGTGTGGACGGCGCCGGTGCCGGAGTCGGTCGTGACGTAGTCGGCGAGGACCACCGGGGACGGCCGATCGATGAAAGGGTGACGGGGGGCGAGACCTTCCAAGGCGGAGCCTGGAATGACCAATGACCAATGACCAATGACCAATGACGGATCCGGGTGTTTGGCGGCTTCGAGGACGGACGGGGCGAGTCCCTTGGCGACGATGATGCGCTCGGCGCCGAGGTCGGCGACGACGTATTCAATTTCCGGATGCAGGGCGATCGCGAGGTTGGCGGGGATCGTCCACGGAGTGGTCGTCCAGATGACGACGAAAAGGGGTTTGTCGGAGGGAAGGTTGAATTTCGCGGCCTCGGATGCGGGGACGGGGAACTTCACCCAGATGGCGGTCGAGACGTGGTCTTTGTATTCGATTTCGGCCTCGGCGAGGGCGGTTTCGAAAGGGATGGACCAGTAGACGGGCTTCTTGGAGCGGTAGACCAGGTTCTTTTCGACGAAGGCCGAGAAGGTGCGGATGATGTCGGCTTCGTAGGCGGGGGCCTTGGTCTTGTATTCGTGGTTCCAGTCGGCGAGGACGCCGAGGCGTTTGAATTGTTTGGTCTGGGTGGCGATCCAGCTCTCGGAAAACGCGTCGCAGAGGGAGCGCATTTCGGCGGTGGAGACCTGTTTGTTTTCGGCCTGGAGGCCGCGCATGACCTTTTGCTCGATGGGGAGGCCGTGGCAGTCCCAGCCGGGCACGTAGGGAGTGCGGTAACCGCGGAGGGATTTGTAGCGAAGCGTGATGTCCTTGAGGGATTTGTTCAGCGCGGTGCCGATGTGGACGTCGCCGTTGGTGAACGGGGGGCCGTCGTGGAGGACGAAGGTTTTGCCGGTGGCGGCGTTCTTGCGCTGGATGGCGGCGTAGAGATCGAGTTTTTCCCAGTGGGCGAGGCGCCCGGGTTCGCGCTGCACCAGATTGGCCCGCATGGGGAAATCTGTCTTGGGAAGCTGGAGGGTGTCTTTCAGGTCTTGCGCCATGCCAAAGAAAAGCGGCGAAGGCTACCCCCGGCCCCCCGGTAGTCAAGGCCCGCGAACGCCTCGTTTTTGAAGAGCGTCAGGCGAGGGCGCGGGAGAACGAACCAACTGGCGTTGGATCAGCCCTTGGACGTAGTTTTTTTGGGTTTTGGCTGTGACTTGGACGACGTGGCGGCACCCGGGTAGTCTATCACGATCTCGTC
>CAMBLN010000155.1 GCA_945868215.1 Opitutus sp. GAS368 | reverse complement strand
GACGGGCGACCTCTACATCGGGGACAGCGAGACGCACAAAGTGCGGGTGGTCAGGACGCGGGCTTGAGTTTGACGACGGAGCGGACGGTTTCGACGAGGGCCTCGGGCGTGAACGGTTTTTGGAGGATGGCGCGGACGCCGAGGGCGGTGATTTTGGGGAGGACCTTGTGATCGGTCGGTGAGGTGATCATGACCACGGGGATGTCTTTGAGTTGGTCGTTGGACCGCATCATGCCGAGCATGGTGTCGCCGTTCATGGTGGGCATGGCGACGTCGAGCAGGATGAGATCGGGCAGGAGACGTTCCATCTCGAAGAGACCCTTGAAGCCGTTGGTGGCCTCGGTGACGAGGCAGTCGAAGGGGGCGAGGGCTTTTTGGGCGATGAGGCGGACGGCTTTGGAGTCGTCGATGACAAGAATGACAGGGCGCATGGGTGTGCTGGTATCAGCGCGAGCCGGGCGGACTTGGCAAAGAGATTGTGGCGGAGGGCGGGGCGGGGCGCCGCGTCCCCAAGGGCGGAGATCAGGTGTCGTCGCCGGAGTGGACGTGGAAGAGGAGGTCGTGGAAGAGCGGGATGTCGCAGGTGCTCTCCTGGGCGAAGGCGGTGGCGAGGTGGGTGTCGCTGATGGTGGACGTCACGCCGGCGAGACGGCGGGCGAGCTCGATGGTGCGGTGGAGCTGCGTGTAGTCGCCGGTCCAGCGGTGGCGGTCGATCCATTTGATGGCCTCGGGGCTGAGCAGGGAGCGGCCGGCGCCGGTGCGGCGGAGGATGGCGCGGGAGATGTCGGCCCAGTCCTGCCAGCGGTCGGAGAAATCGGGGATGCGGAAAGTGGCGGTGACGGCGCGGAGCAGGAGGAACTCGTTGAAATGAAGATCGCAGAGGGATTTTTGGGAGCAGAGCAGGAGGCGGAGACGTTTGGAGAGGTCGGTGAACGGTGCGAGGCGTCCGCGGACGAGGGCTTCGAGGAGAGTTTGTTTTTCGGGGGGGACGCGTTCGGATTCGAGGATGACGAGAAGGACGGGGCGGGAATCGGCGAGGGCGGGGCGCAGGAGGGTTTCGAGACGGGACGCGTCGAGTTCGTCGGCGTGGCAGACAAATTTGCGGGTGGGCGGGGCGGCGGCTTCGAGGGAAAGCTCATAGCGGCCGGCGCCGTGGCGGCCCTCGAGCAGGGCGACGGAGCGGAATTCGCGGAGACGGGCGACATCGGTGTTGAGGCGGGCGGCGAGCAGGGAGCGGCCGGCGAGCAACGGGCAGGGAAAGGCGGGGGCCAGGAGGGTGTTACCGAGGGTGGCGTTGATTTTTTCGCGGAGGGCGGCGGGATCGACGGATTTGCAGAGGAGGATTTCGGCGCCGAGTTCGCCGTAGCGCGAGGATTCGTGGGGCGAGAGAGGGCCGGCGCGGACGATGACGGGCAGGCGGGGGAGAAAACCGCGGAGCTCGGTGAGGGCGGCGAGGGCGCCGTGGTCGGGCATATCGTGGTCGAGGACGGCGAGGTCGAACGGGTGGAGACGCAGGGCCTTGAGGGCCTGGTTGCCGTCGCGGACGCTGATCACATCGTAGCCGGCGTTCTCGAGAAAGATCACGAGGACTCCGCCGCAGGTGAGGGAGTCACCGGCGACAAGAACGCGCGAAGCGGACGGAGCGGGGTTGGACATGGAGGCGGAAGCGGGGTTTGGGGAAGCCTCTTGCAAAGGCAAATCGGAGGAGGAAACGGGAAGATGTCGATCTTTCGTAAGCTGCGGGCGCAGACGGTTTATGATCTTATGCGGTGGATGCGGGCGGTTAATTCCGTTGCGTGATCCGGAGATGAAGACGGAATGCGAACAAGAATATGCTGAATCAGTCTGAAGGCCGGGATCTTGATATGACTTTGCGGGTGGGGTGCCGGTTGGTTTACGACACGACGGGGCCTGCGTCGCTGGTGCTCAATCTGCGGCTGCGGCCGGGGTCGCACCATGAGATCCTCGAGGAAAAGTTGACGCTGGGGAACGGGCTGCCGTTCGACGAGCATGAGGACACGCATGGCAACCGGGTGCTGCGCATCGAGCTGGGTGCGGGGTCGAACACGATCACGCACGACGCGATCGTGAACGTGTCATCGAAGCCGGATAATCACGCGCTGACCGGGCGTATTCCGGCGGACACGGGTAAGCTGCCGATGGAGTTTTTGCGTTACACGCTGCCGAGCCGGTATTGCGATTCGGACAAGCTGACGAATTTCGCGTGGGAGAAATTCGGACACATCGAGCACGGATGGCCGCGGGTGCAGGCGATCAGCGAGTGGGTGCATCGAAATATTGAATACAGGTATATGTCGGGAAGTCCGCATCTCTCGGCGGGGGACATCCTGCAGCGCGGTTACGGTGTGTGCCGGGATTTCGCGCACCTGAACATCGCGTTGAACCGGACGTTCAACGTGCCGGCGCGCTACATCACGGGGCATATCCCGGATATCGGGGTGCCGGATCCGGAGCAGCACATGAATTTCCATGCGTATGCGGAGGTTTACCTGGGCGGAAACTGGTTCACGACGGACGCGCGTTTTCATGTGCCGCGGATCGGGCGCATCACGGTGTCGCGCGGGCTGGACGCGGTGGACGGGGCGTTTTCGACGATCTACGGAGGGGCGAACCTGACGTATTTCCAGGTGTGGGCTTATCAGATCGTTCCCGGTTCGGTGAACGTCGGTGACGCGGTGGATCTGACGAAGCGGATCGACAACCAGGTGGAGATCCGGACGGACCGGTGAGGGGCGCCGCGTGCCCAAGGAAGGGTTGACGCGGACGCGGGCGGACGGGGCTGACGACTTAGCGGCGGGTGGAGAGCTCGGAGGAGGCCGCGAGGGTGTAGGAGATTTTGCCCTCGGCGATTTCGCGCAAGGCGGTGTCTTCGGCGGAGAGTTTTTCGAGGGACTCGACGAGCGGGCGGCTGCCTTGGCGGAGCTGTTTGACGCGACGGGAGACCACGTTGACCAGGATCATGGGATCATCGATGACCAGGCGGGCGCTTTTTAAATAATCGTCTCTCATGATTTGGGAAGGTGTGGACGGGAAGGCGGGCTGACGTAAGTGCGGTGTGCACAGATGGGTCGGACCTGATTCTCGGCTGTGGAGGAAATTTTAGAAGCAGCCGGAAACAAACGCGATGCCTATCTTGGGCGGGGGGCGGGTGGTTCGCGCAAGCGGTTCGCGCGTCAGTCGGTTGACGCGGGTTAATAGTCGGGCGGTGGCCGGGGGTCGGGGGTTGTAATTGAAGGTGCGGGATAGGATTCGCCAAGTAGCGGGGAGGCGGGCAGGGTTGCGGGCATGCGCTTTTATCTTTGTTGGATGGCCCTGTTGTTGGTGGCACTGCCGGGAGCAACGGCGGCCCGCGCGGGCGAGCCTTACAAAGTCGGGGAGACGCTGGCAGCCTTCACCGTCACTGATGCCAAGGGCGCGAGTTATGCGTATGTGCCCGGGCAGCTCGCGTATTTGATTGTCAGTTACGAGATGTCGCCGGGGAAGGCGGTCAACGGATACCTCGCCAAGAAGCCGGTCGATTTTCTCGAGGGGCATCGCGCGGCGTTCATGGCCAACATATACGGGATGCCGGCGATCGGGCGTTTTTTCGCGCTGCCCAAGATGGAGAAATATCCGCATCGTATTTTGCTCGCCGATTCGGAGACGTTGCTCGTGCGGCATCCGGTGAAGGCGGACCGGGTGACGGTGTTTTCACTGGATGCCAAGGGGGCGATCACCGAGATCCGGCAGCTCGATCCGGCGAAGGAGTTGGACCAGCTTTTTGCCGGGGTGAAGTGACGACGGAGGGGCGCGGGATCGGAGAGGCTTCAGGGGGTGACCTGAATTACCGGAACGCCCGGGGAGGCAGGCACGGAGGGGGCGGGGTTGTAGGGGGACCCGCCGCATTCGTAACTGCTGAAGGTGACGGCGGTGCCTTCATCGAGAAACGTGAGCCAACCCATGCCGTTGTTTTTGAAGTAGGCGTCGGCGATGTCGGTGCCGAGGCGGGAGCGGACCTGGTCGCGGGTCTGCGCGGCGAGGCGGGCCATTTCCTGTTTTTTGTTTTCGGGGGAGAGGGACGGGTGGTCGGCGATGAGGCGGGCGGAGGCGGAGACGGTGTCGCGGAGGGCGTAGATGCGGTCGGGGGTGTCGGCGGGGAGTTCGAAGCGGCGGGCGGCGGACTGGAGCTGGCGGTATTCGTAGTCTTGTTCCCTGGCGGCGCGGGCGTAGCGGTCTTCGCCGATAAGGGATTTGATCTGCTGGCGGAGGGCTTGCTCGGCCTTGTCGCGTTCCTCGTATGACCAGGACGGCTTGGGTTGATCGGGGTTGTAGCCGGGGCTGAACGGGTCGCCGCCCGACGGGTATTTGTCGTCGAAGTTTTTCTGGAGGGCGAAGATTTTCAGGTATTCGGATTCGGATACATCGAGGCAGGTCATTTCCCAGCGGAGGTTTGCGGCGGTCGGGGACAGGCGGAGGTCGTAGGCGACGCGCTCTTCGGGAGTCATGAGGGCCTCGATGTCGCGTTTTTGTTCCTCTTGGAGAAAGCGGAGTTTTTCGGCGTCGGAAGGGAGGCGGAAACCCTGCATCTCCTGCTGAATCTCGCTGCGGATGTCCTGGTAGTCCTGCTGGATGTATTTGAGGGCCTCGCGTTTTTCGGGGGAGAGGAAGGAGAGACGCTGGTCATTCCACCGGTTGGAGTTGGTGTCGGGGCCGAGGAGACGTTCGGTTTCCTCGCGGATCTCGCGCTGGAGGCGGCGGGATTCCTCGCGTTGCTCCTTGGTTTGGGCGAAGCCGTTTTGCTGACTGCGGTCGTCGCGCCACCACGGTTTGTTGGGGTCGGGGTTGTTGCGGGGGTTGAGGGCTTTGAAGCGGGCCTCGTATTTTTTCCAGATGTGCATCTGGACGAGGGAGCGGACCATGTCGTCGTTGAGGCCGGCGGCGCGGAGGAGGTCGCGGAGGGATTGGGGGTCGTTGGCGTTGAGGGCGGCGACGAGGTCGGGCGGGATGGTGACGGAGGAGGGGGAGGTGGGCGAGGAGGAGGACGGTTTAGAAGGAGACGCGGACGATCCGGGCGAGGAGGCGGAGGGACTGTCGGAGGACGACGGGGACGACGGGCCGCGTAGGGTGACGGTGACGAGGGCGGCGTTGGCGACGAGGGAGGCGGCGAGGAGGAGAGGCAGGGGTTTCATGGGGCGGCGCGGGGACGGAGAAAGGGACAAGGACGGCGGCGGGGTTATTTGGCGGGCTTGGGGGGCGGGGGGATGGCGCGGGTGCTGGTGTTGTTGCCGTCGTCGGAGAAGGTGACGGCCTGGCCCTGTTCGACGTTGGTGAGCCAGTGGGTGCTGTTCTTCATGTAGACCTCGGCGGCTTCGTCGCCGAGGCGGGCGCGGATCTGGTCGCGGGTGGTTTTGGCGAGGGCGGCGAGGGCTTGTTTTTTCTGGTCAACGCCGAGGTCGAGCTGGTCGATGATGCGGTTGGATTCGGTGGCGACGGTGTTGCGGAGGTCGTAAACCTGGCGGGCGGTTTCGGGGGGGAGATCGAGGCGTTTGGCGGCAGACTGGAGCTGTTGGTATTCGTAGTTTTGGGAGCGGAGGTAGTCGGTGTAACGTTCGGGACCGAGGACGGCTTTGAATTGTTCCTTGAGTTTGTTTTCGTCCTCCTGGCGTTTTTTCCAGTCGGTGGCGCCGCGGTTCATGGGGTTGCCACAGGCGTCGAGGTCCTGGGTGTCGTCGAAGGCTTTTTGGAGGGTGAAGATTTTGCGGTATTCGTCCTCGGTGCCGTCGAATTTGGTCATTTTCCAGCGGAGCTGCTGGGCGGTGCGGGACATGCGGAGTTCGTAGTCTTCGAGTTCCTGCGGGGTAAGGACGGCGGCGAGGTCGCGCTTTTTTTCGTCCATGAGGAAGCGGATTTTTTCGGCGTCGGACGGGAGGGCGAAGCCCTGCATGTCCTGTTGCACCTCCTGGATGAGGTCCTGGTAGTCCTGTTCGACCTCCATGAGGTCTTTGCGTTTTTCCTCGGAGACGAAGTTGTAGCGGGTGTCCTGCCAGCTCCAGCCGGTGTTGGTTTTATCGGGTCCGAGGAGGCGGAGGGATTCCTCGTTGGCCTCGCGCTGGAGGCGGCGGATTTCGGCGCGTTGTTCGCGGTTGGTGCGGCTGTAGTAGTCGTTGTTGTCTTGCTTCCACCACGGCTTGTCGGGGTCGGGCTGGGGCTGGAGGGCTTTCATGCGCTCGCGGTAGCGGGCCCAGACGGCGGAGCCGACGATGCTGCGGACGGTTTGTTCGGGGAGGCCGGCGGCGCGGAGGAGATCGCGGAGGGTTTCGGGGTTTTGGGCTTTGAGGGCGGCGATGACGTCGGTGGAGTCAGCGGGCGAGGCGTCGGAAGGACGGGCTGGGGATGAGGCGGATTGAGGGGCGGAGCCGGAGACGTTGGCGGCGGGGGAGTCGGGCGTGCGCACGGAGGAGATGATCCAGGCGGCGTTGCCGACGAGGGAGGCGGCGAGGAGGAGGGGCAGCACTTTCATACGGGTGCCGCTAGTTGCGCGCAGCCGGGGGGAAGCCGCAAACCTTTACGTGGTGGCGGGCGGGGTGAAACGGGCGGTGCGGAGGAAGGCGCGGATTTCGTCGAGGACGGGTCGGCGCCACATGAGCCACGTGTGCGAGTGGGGGACGGTGAGGTGGGCGGTGGCGCCGGCGAGGTGCGTGGAGGCGACGGTGACCTTGCCATCGTCGGGGCCGGGGAGCCAGGCGGAGAAAAGCGGGTTGAGGGAACGGGTGCCGGCGATGATGCCGATCTCGGCGGAGGCGGGGACGGGGCCGAGGGTGTTGGGAACGGAGTCGGGGGACGTGCCGAGTTGGAGGCCGGCGGGGCCGTTGACGGCGCGGTAGAGCGACCACGTGCGGAGGCGGTCGACGATTTCGCTGCCGCCGTTGGGCGGGGCGAGCATGACGATGCGGCCGAGGTTGGCGGGGGTGCCGTGATCGTGGAGATAGTGGCGGACGAGGATGCCGCCGAGCGAGTGGGTGACGATGTGGATGCGCGGGGCGTCGGCGGAGGCGAAGGAGGCGGGAGTGGAGAAGTTGGCGAAGACGGGGCCGAGGGTGGTGTTGGCGAGAGTGCGGATGTCGGCGCGTTGGGACGGGTAGGAGAGGTTGCGGACGGTGTAGCCGTGGGCGCG
>CAMBLN010000154.1 GCA_945868215.1 Opitutus sp. GAS368 | reverse complement strand
GGGTTGATTTGGGTATCTCGTTTTTTCAAACCAGCCCGACCAGCGGTCGGGCCTACATCAGGCGGCCACGTTGAGCACCGCGTAGGTGCGTTTGCCTTTGCGGAGGAGGATGTGTTTGCCGAAGAGCAGGTCGGAGGGCGCGAGGGCCTTGGCGGTGTCGGCGCACTTCATGTTGTTGATATACACGCCGCCGCCTTCGATGTCTTTTTTGGCCTGGCCCTTGGACTGGGAAAGGCCGGCGTGGACGAGGGCGTCGGTGAGACCGAGGCCGGGGGCGGCGAGTTGGGCGGAGGTGATTTCCTTGGTGGGAATCTCGCCGACGACGTCGCGGAAGACTTCCTCGGTGGTGTCGCCGATCTCGGCGCCGAAGAGGATGTCGCTGGCCTTGAGGGCGGCGTCGAGCGCGGGTTGTCCGTGCACGAGGCGGGTGACCTCGCGGGCGAGGGCCTTGTGGGCTTCGCGCGGGCCGGGGTTGGCGGCGTGTTTCGCTTCGAGTTCCTCGATTTCGGGGCGGGAGAGGAAGGTGAACTTGCGGAGGTATTCGGAGACCTTGGCGTCCTCGGTGTTCACGAAGAACTGGTAGAGCTTGTAGGGACTGGTCTTTTCGGGATCGAGCCAGACGGCGCCGCCGGCGGTCTTGCCGAACTTGGTGCCGTCGCTCTTGGTGATGAGCGGGAACGTCCAACCCCAGGCGGGGACGGAGAGTATTTTGCGGATGAGATCGGTGCCGGCGGTGATGTTGCCCCACTGGTCGGAGCCGCCGATCTGGAGCTCGCAGTTGAAGGTGGCGCGCAGGTGGAGGAAGTCGTGCGCCTGGAGGAGCTGGTAGCTGAACTCGGTGTAGCTGATGCCGGAGTCGCCCTCCATGCGGGACTTCACGGAGTCCTTGGCGAGCATGACGTTGACGGAAAAATATTTTCCGACGTCTCGGAGAAAATCGAGGAGACTGATGGGCGCGGTCCAGTCGGCGTTGTCGACGAGACGGGCGGGGTTGGCGGGGGCGTCGAAGTCGAGGAGCTTGGAGAGCTGGCCCTTGATGCAGGCGATGTTGTGCGAGAGCTGTTCGCGCGTGAGGAGATTGCGCTCGGAGGAACGGCCGGAGGGATCGCCGACCATGCCGGTGGCGCCGCCGGCGAGGGCGAGGACATGGTGGCCGCCGAGTTGAAAGCGCTTGAGCATGAGCTGGCCCATGAGATGGCCGACGTGGAGCGAATCGCCGGTGGGATCAAAGCCGCAGTAGAGCGTGACGGGGCCCTCGTTCAGGCGCTTGGTGAGCGCATCAAGGTCGGTGCAGTCGGCGAGGAGGCCGCGCCATTGGAGGTCTTCGATGAAGGACATGCGGGGGAAGTAGCGAGTAGTGAGTAGCGGGTAGCGAGTAGAAGATGCAGGCGGGTGCGAGTCTAGAGCGAAGACACAGCGGGGTTGGGGGGGAGAAAACAGGTTTGGTTTTCGCGGGGTTCTGGTTTTCGCTGACCGCTCAAACCCATGAAAGTCCCGTTCCTCGATCTTTCGATTCAGCATCAAGCCCTGCGCGAACAGGCGCTCGCCGCGCTGGCGGCGACGTATGACGCCACGCGTTTTTGCCTCGGCAAGGATGTGGATACGTTTGAAGAGGCTTTTTCGAAGACGCTGGGTTATCCGCGGGCGCTGGGGCTCAACAGTGGGACGTCGCCGTTGCACCTCGCGGCGGTCATCGCGGGCTGGGGGCCGGGCGACGAAGTGATCGTGCCGGCGTTCACGTTTATTTCGTCGGCGTGGGGCGTGAGCTATGTCGGAGCGACGCCGAAGTTTGTCGATGTGGACGCGAAGACGTTCAACCTTGATCCGGCGTCGGTTGAGGCGGCGATCACGCCGAAGACCAAAGGCATTGTGATCGTGCATCTGTTCGGACAACCCGCGCCGATGGATGAGCTGCTGGCGATCGCGAAGAAGCATGGGCTGTTCGTGGTCGAGGACTGTGCGCAGGCGGTCGAGGCGAAGTATAAGGGCACGCCGGTCGGATTGCTGGGCGATGTGGGCACGTTTAGTTTTTATCCGACGAAGAATCTTGGCGGTTGCGGCGAGGGCGGGGCGCTGGTGTCGACGAACGATGGGTATTTTGACCGCGCGAAATTGCTGCGCGTGCACGGGATGGGCCGGCGTTATTATCACGATCAGGTGGGTTTTAATTTCCGCATGGACGGTTTTCAGGGCGCGTTGCTCAACGTGAAGCTGCCGCACCTCGCGACGTGGACGGCGCGGCGTCAGGCCATCGCGGAAAAGTATCTCGCGGGCATCACGCTCGCCGACGTGGTTCTGCCGGCGACGGTGGATTACGGGGCGAGCGTGTATCACCAGTTTACGATCCGGCATCCGCGCCGCGATGCGTTGCGCGAGCATCTGACGAAACATGACATCGGGACGGATTTGATTTATCCGGTGCCGCTGCACCGCCAGGCGTGTTATGCGGGCCTCGGTTATGCGGAAGGGTCGATTCCGGTGGCGGAGAAGGCGGCGGCGACGTGTGTGAGCCTGCCGATTTTCCCCGAGCTGACCGATGCGCAGGTGGATCATGTGATCGCATCCGTCAACTCATTCTGATTTATCAAGGGATGATCGGAAACACCCAGCTCAAGGTTTGCGGGCAAACCCGTGTCGAGGACGCCAAGGTAGCGGCGGAAGTCGGTGCGGATTATCTCGGATTCATCCTGTATCCAAAATCGCCGCGGGCGATCACACTGGAACGTTATGCGGAACTCGCGCCGGAGCTGCCGGCGGGATTGCGGCGCGTGGCGGTGATGGTCGAGCCGACGACCGACGAACTCGCGGCGGCGGTGACGGCGGGTTTTGATTTTTTCCAGATTCACTGTGCGCACACGACGCCGCTGGCGACGGTGCAAGGCTGGTCGTTGCAGGTTGGGGCGCACCGCCTGTGGCTCGCACCTAAACTGCCGCCGGGCGAGGACGTGCCGGTGGAGTGGCTGCCGCTCGCGGCGACGTTTTTATTGGATACGTTTCACGCCGCGGGTTTCGGCGGTTCGGGCAAGACGGGGGACTGGGCGAAGTTTGCGCGTTATCGCGAGACGTATCCGCAGCACACGTGGATTCTGGCGGGCGGACTTTCGCCGGACAACGTGGCCGAGGCGGTCGCGCAGAGCGGGGCGTTTTTCGTCGATGTGAACAGCGGCGTGGAGACGTCGCCGGGCGTGAAGGATCACGCGAAGTTGCGCGCGTTGGGCGAGGCGTTGGCGAAGCGCGAGTGAGTCAGGGTAGCAGCTGCGTAGGCAATGAACCTTCGAGGGCGAGAAGCTGGCGTTTGATGTCTTCGCCGAAGGCGAAGCCGGTGAGCGAACCGTCGGAGCCGATCACGCGGTGGCAGGGGACGAGCAGGCAGATGGGATTAGTGGCGTTGGCGCGACCGACGGCGCGTGAGGCGCCGGGGTTGCCGAGATCGGCGGCGAGTGCGCCGTAGCTGCGGGTTTCGCCGTAAGGAATGGCGACGAGCGCGGACCAGATGCGGTGTTGAAAATCGGTGCCCCCGGCGGCGAGTGGAACCGTGAAGGTGCGGAGTTTTCCTGCAAAATAGGCGTCTATTTCTTTTTTTACCGGAAGGGTTAAGGCAAGTTTGTCACTTATTAAGTGACAAGTTGGTTTGAGGCGGGAGCGCAGGGAATCTAGGTCGCCGAAGGAGGTGGCGACGACGGCGCCGGTGGCGTTGACGGCGACGGAGAAGGGGCCGCAGGGGGTGGGGAAGGTGGTGGCGTGGAGATTCATGCGGGCGCGGGTTGGTTGAACTGCCAGAGGTGCGCGGTGGCGAGGCTTCGATAGGGTGAGAACACGGACATGAGGCGCTTGGTCGCGTCGATGTCGGGGCGCTCGTCGAGCTTGAGGAGTGCGTGGAGTCCGCTGGTCACGCCGGTGTCGCCGAGCGGGACGCAGTCGGCGAAACCGAGGGAGCGCATCATGAGGTAATTGACCGACCACGGGCCGAGTCCGCGGATGGCGAGCAAGGTGCGTTCGGCGCGGGTGGCGCTCATCGTGCGTAGGGCTTCGAGGTTAAGTTGTCCGCTGGAGACGAGGCGCGCGGTGTCGATGACGTAGGTGGCTTTGGAACGGGAGAACTGCAGCGGTTTGAGATCGTCGTAGGAAAGCGCGGCAATGGCGGCGGGTGTGGGTGGCGCGTAAAGATTTTCGGCGAAGGGGTGGCTGGTGCGTTCGATGAGGCGGCGGCGGAGTTGGAACGCGAAGGGGAGGTTGATTTGCTGGCCGATGATCGACCAGAGCAGGCCATCGAAGACGGATGGGGTTTGCGTGATGCGCAGTTCGCTGCGGCCGGCGACGAGGCGGGACAGGCCGAGTTTGCGGGCGAGTCGTGCGAAGGCGGCGGCGTCCTGGTCGAGCCCGAGGAGGGCGATCACGAAAGCGTGGGCGGCGGGCGCGTGCGGTGCGGAGGTTTCGATGCGCACGAGATCGGAAGAGAGGTGGAGGCGGAGCAGGGACGGTGTTGCGTTGAAGCAGACGACAGTCGTGTAGGTGTGGCCCGCGAGATACTCGGTGGGGCTTTGCGGATCGCGGGCAAGCGTGCGCTTGAGGTAGGCAAGGGGGTAGCCTTTTGGTAATGAAATATCGAATACGCGGATACCGCGTAGTTCACGGTAGGCGGAGGGCGTGAGACCGTTGAACGTGCGAAAGTGGTCGTGGAAGACGGAGAGTGATTCGAAGCCGGCGGCGAGTGCGATGTCGGTAAGCGGGGCGGCGGAAGCAAGGAGTTGTTGTTTTGCGGTGGCGAGGCGGGCGCGCAGGAGGATGTCGGCGGGCGTGGCGTGGTAGTATTGGCGGAAAAGTTCAAAGAGGCGCGTGGGGCCGAAGCCGGAGCGTTTGACGATGGCGCGAGCGTCGCGGAAGACGGACGGGTTGGCGCGGATTTCGGCGACGAGTTGCTCGATGCTTTCTAGGACGGGATCGGCGCCGCGCGCGAAGTCGTCGGGGTGGCATTTTTTGCACGGGCGCAGGCCGGCGGCGCGGGCGGCTTCAGCGGTCGGGAAGAAGCGGGTGTTTTCCGGCTTCGGTTTGCGGGCGGAGCAGGACGGCAGGCAATAGATGCCGGTGGTCGTGACACCGAAGAAGAACCGGCCATTATACGACGCGTCGCTCGCAAAGACGCGTTCGTAGAGTTGGGCCGGATTCATTCGCATGACGACAATCTACCACACGGCGGGTGAGGCGTCGTCCGGATTATTCCGGTGTAATTTCTCCGGCGTTGGTCACATGCCGGGGAAACCGCCGCGGCCTTTCATGGCTTCCATCTGGCGCATCATCTTTTTCGCACCGCCGCCCTTCAGCATCTTCATCATTTTCTGCATCTGCTGGAATTGCTTCAGGAGCTGGTTGACCTCGAGGACCTTCACGCCGGCGCCGTTGGCGATGCGGAGGCGGCGGTTGCCGTTGAGGATCTCGGGCTTGCGGCGCTCCTGGAGGGTCATCGATTTGATGATGGCTTCGGTGCGGCCCATCTGGTCCTCGGCGTCGTCGGGGATCTGCATGCCGCTCATGCCGGGCATCATGCCCATGATGCTCTGCATGGAGCCGAGTTTTTTGATCTGCTGCATCTGCGCGAGGAAGTCTTCGAGGTTGAAGTCGGCCTTGCGCATCTTCTCGGCCATCTTCTCGGCCTCTTTCTGGTCGATGTTTTCCTGCGCGCGTTCGACGAGGGAAACGACGTCGCCCATACCGAGGATGCGGGAGGCGAGGCGGTCGGGGTAGAACGTGTCGAAGTCGGCGGTCTTTTCGCCGGTGCCGACGAATTTGATGGGGACGCCGGTGATCGATTTGATCGAGAGGGCGGCACCGCCGCGGGCGTCGCCGTCGAGCTTGGTGAGGATCAAGCCGGTGAGGCCGAGGGCGTCGTGAAAGGCTTTGGCTACGTTGACGGCTTCCTGGCCGAGCGCGCCGTCGGCCACGAGGAGGATCTCGTCAGGCTTGATGCGCTCGCGGAGTTTTTTGACCTCCTCGATCAGGTCGGCGTCGATCTGGAGGCGTCCGGCGGTGTCGAAGAAAATGGCGTCGGCTCCGGCGGCTTGCGCGGCGGAGAGTCCGGCGGCGCCGATGGCGGGAACGTCCTTGGAAACGCGGTCGCTGTAGAAACCGAGCTCCTCTTGTTTCGCGAGGATTTCGAGTTGGTCGATGGCGGCCGGACGATAGACGTCGCAACCGACGACGAACGGACGGTAGCCGCGTTTTTTGAGGAGCTTGCCGAGCTTGGCGGTCGAGGTGGTTTTGCCGGAACCGTGGAGACCGACCATCAGGACCTTGAGCGGACGGGCGGTCGAAAGATCGGTGGTGCCCTCGCCGAGGAGGCGCACGAGTTCGTCGTTGATGATTTTGACGATCTGCTGGCCGGGGGCGACGCCCTTGAGGACCTCCTGGCCGACGCAGGCGGTCTGGACGCGTTCGATGAATTCACGGGCGACCTTGAAATGGACGTCGGCCGAGAGCAGGGCGGTGCGCACCTCTTTGAGGGCGTCGGCCATGTTTTCCTCGGTGAGCTTGCCGACGCCGCGGAGGTTGCGGAGGGCGGAGGTGAGTTTGTCGGTGAGGGATTCGAACATTAAGCGCGGACTTTTGGGAAACCCAACCGCATGGCAATGTCGGAGACAAACAACTGCGGGCAGTTCAAGGAGGGAGACCGGCGGCCAACTTGATTTTGTTAATCAATATCGCGATGTTGAAAGGCTTCACGATGTATTGGGAAACATCGAGATGGGCGCAGAGCTCGATGATTTTACGGTCGGCCACGGCGGTGCATAAGACGATGCGGAGATCTTTATGCGACGGGCAGGAGCGTATGCGTTGGATGAGATCCATGCCGCTCAGCATGGGCATGCTGAGATCGGTGATGAGCAGATGAAACGTCGTTTTAGGCGCGGTAAGGTGCCACCAGGCCTCGGCGACCGAGGAGGCGGCAGTCACTTCGACGGAAGGTATCGAATCCAACGTTTGGCGCAGAAGAAGTATGCAATCCTCATTATCGTCTACGATAAGCACTTTCATGATTTATCCTAAATTCCGCAGTTGAAGGGTGGTTTTGGCGGGGGTGAAGGACGAGGTTGGGTGGTTTTATGAAGGAACGGGAATGGCGGATTTCAACTGCGGCGCAGTTGTTCGTATCCAGTCGTGGAGGCGCAGGTAGCCGTCGCGC
>CAMBLN010000153.1 GCA_945868215.1 Opitutus sp. GAS368 | reverse complement strand
CCTATCCGCTCAAAGACGGCCTCTTCGCCTCGCTCGGCGTCGCCACCCCCGTCACCGACCAGACCACCGCCGGCCTCTCCTTCAGCTGGCGCGAAAAAATCGTCTCCGGCGGCGACGACTCCGCCGACGCCATGGTCTTCGCCCAACACACGCTCAACACCCGTTGGAGCGCGCTCGTCTACGTGCTCGCCGGCTTCACCGACGCCTCGCCCGACTTTGGCGCCGGCACCGGCGTGTCCTATAAATTTTAAATCCTTCCCCCCCCCGCCTGCGCGGATGCGCGCAGGCTTGCCGTTGTTTCCGGCCCTCCGTCTGCTGGCTCGCGCCACGCATGACCACCCGCGAACTCACCATCGCCTTCGACGCCGACGACACCCTCTGGCACAACGAGACCATCTTCGAGGCCGTCCACGAGCGCTACCGTGAGATGCTCTCCCGCTACCACGACACCGCCACCGTGGACCGCACGCTCTTCGCCACCGAGATGCGCAACCTCGACCGCTACGGCTACGGCGTGAAGGGCTTCATGCTCTCCGCCATCGAAACCGCCATCGACCTCACCGAGGGCAAAATCTCCACCGCCGAAATCCGCACCCTCCTCACCCTCGGCCAGGACATGCTCGCCCACCCCGTCGAACTCCTCGACGGCGTCGCCGAAACCGTCGCCACCCTCGCCGCCTCCCACCGCCTGCTCGTCATCACCAAGGGCGACCTCCGCGACCAGGAACGCAAAGTCGCCAAATCCGGACTCTCCGCGCACTTCCGCCACATCGAAATCGTCTCCGACAAAACCGAGTCCTCCTACGCCGCCATCCTCCGCCGCCACGACATCCGCCCCGATGCCTTCGTGATGATAGGCAACTCCCTCAAGTCCGACATCCTCCCCGTCCTCGCCCTCGGCGCCACCGGCATCCACATCCCGTATCACCTCACCTGGGCCCACGAACACGCCGAACCCCCGCCTTCCTCCGCCGGTCGTTTCCACGAAATCAAATCCATCCGCGCCCTCCCCGCCCTCCTCTCCGAAATGTAGGAGCGTGCTTGCACGCGATGACGCGCAAAGCGCGCCACCTCGTTCTCCTCCTCGTCCTCGTCCTCGTCCTCGTTCTCGCCCCCATGTGCTGCCGCTACATCCTCTTCAAAGAGCACACCAAATCCCTCCTGGAACAACTCGGCGCCCTCCTCTCCCCCGGCACCCCGCTCCCGCCCACCCGCTACAACATCCCCCCCGGCGGCCGCATCCCTGCCATCCGCGCCAAGCCCCTTTCCTCCCAATCCAAGAGTAACCCAATAGGTTACTCTTCAACTCCCGAACTCACCTCCCTCCACTGGGGCCTCACCCCCGCCTGGGCCCGCTCCGCCGACTCCCCCGTCGTCAACGCCCGCGCCGAATCCCTCGCCGAAAAACCCGCCTTCCGCGACGCCTTCCGCACCCGTCGCTGCCTCATCCCCGCCAGCGGCTTCTACGAATGGAAAATCTCCGGCCGCTCCCGCGAACCGTGGCTCTTCCGCCTCCGCGACAACCACCCCTTCTTCCTCGCCGCCCTCTGGGAAACCTGGCTCGCCCCCGACGGCGCCGCGCACGAATCCTGCGCCGTCGTCACCACCGCCCCCAACGCCGTCATGCAACCCGTCCACCACCGCATGCCCGCGATCCTCTCCACCCCCGCCGCCTGCACCGCCTGGCTCGACCCGCGTATCACCTCGCCGGATACACTCGCCCCGCTCCTCGCGCCGTTCCCCGCCGAAGCCATGACCGCCCTCGCCGTCACCCCGCGTGTCAACAGCGTCGCCAACGACGACCCCGCCTGCCTCGCCCCCGCCACTCTCGCACAACTCGACCTCTTCCTCTGATCGCCCCCCACCGATGATGAACGCCACCCAATCCGATCTCTGGATACGCCTCGCCGCCTTCCCTCTCGACGAGCCGGGCTCCAGCTTCCCCTATTCCCGCAAACTCGCCCGCGAAAACAACTGGAGCCCCGCCCACACCCTCCGCGTCATCCGCGAATACCGCCGCTTCGTCCTGCTCGCCATGACTGCCGGCCACCCCGTTTCCCCCTCCGATTCCGTGGACCAGGCCTGGCACCTCCACCTCACCTACACCCGCTCCTACTGGCACGGTCTCTGCCAGCAAGTCCTCGGTAGGCCCCTCCATCACGAACCCTCCAAAGGCGGCCCCGACGAATCCTCCAAGTTCACCTCATGGTATGCGCAAACCCTCGCCAGCTACCTCGCAACCTTCGGTGAAAATCCCCCCGCCGACATCTGGCCGCCCTCCGGCCACACCGCAAAACCCCGCGTCCGCCGCGTCAACCTCGACCGTTTCTGGACGCTCCCCAAACCCCGCCACCTCGCTTGGACCGCCACCGCTGCCAGCCTTGCGTTCGCACTCCTGCTCACCGGCGGATGCCGCACCGCCGCCGACTGGGGACTGTCCGTCTTCAACCTCTCCGGCCCTCTCTTCCTCCTCATCTGGTTGAAAGTCGCGCTCTCCTGCTTCGCCCTCGCCCTCTTTCTACGCCTCTACCACTGGCGCGCCCCCGGCGGCCTCGCACCCGCAACCTCCCTCTCCGACGATCCCTACTGGAACGCCTGTCTAGCCGGCGGCCCCGCCCGCGCCACCGCCGCCGCTGTCGCCTCACTCGCCAGCCGCGACCACCTCGGCCTCTCGCGCGGCAAAACCCTCTCCCGAAAAACTCCTCCCGCCGCCGACGCCCACCCGGTCGAACGCGACCTCTGGGAACACCTTCCCTCCTCCGGCAGCCTCCCCTACAAAAACGCCCTCGTCCGCGTCGAGCAAACCTGCGCGCCCATCCTCGCCGACCTCGAAACCCGCGGCCTGCTCCTAGCCTCCGCCGCACGCTCCCGCGCACGCTGGCGACCCCTGCTCATCTCCCTCATCCCCGTCCTCTTCGGCATCACCAAAATCAGCATCGGTATCAGCCGCGACAAACCCGTCGGCTGGCTCGTAATCCTCTGCGCCGTCGCCACCGGCCTCGCCCTTGTCATCTTTGCACGCCGCGTCACCGTCACCCGCCGCGGACGCCGCACCCTCTCCGCCATCAAGACGCGCCACCGCGGCCTGAAACGCAATCCCGCCTCCTCCCCCTTCGCGCTCCCGCTGGGCGTGGCCCTCTTCGGCACCACCGTTCTCTCCGCCTACGGCTACGCCGAACTCTCCCACACCCTCCGCCCCCTGCATACCAACTCCTCCGACGGCGGCGGTTGCGGCTCCAGCTGCGGCGGGGGTGACGGAGGCGGAGGAGGCGACGGTGGTGGCTGCGGCGGTTGCGGCGGCGGCGACTGACAAATCCCTCCCATGCCCGCCCCCTTCCCAATCTCCGACCACTGCGACGGCCACCGTTTCTTCAACCCGCGCCGACACGAGGACCGCACGTGGTTCGACGTCCTCCGCTGGAAACGCGCGGCCCAACCCGCCCCCTGGCCCGCGCAACCTCCCCTCTCGCGCATCCCGCCTTCACCGCTCCCCGCCGACACCCGCCTCGCCGCCACGTGGATCGGCCACGCCACGTTCCTCCTGCAAACCCACGCCGGCACCGTCCTGACCGACCCCGTCTTCAGCCGTCGCGTCGGCCCGTTCAACCGCCTCGGCCCCGTCCGCGTGCGCCCGCCCGGCATCGCCCTCGAGGACCTGCCCGCCATCGACGTAGTCCTGCTCAGCCACGACCACTACGACCACTGCGACCACGCCTCGCTCCAACAACTCTGGCGGCGTCACGCCCCGCTCGCCTTCACCCCGCTCGGCAACGCCCCGCTCCTCCGCGCCGCCGGCTTTTCCCCCGAACGCATCATCTCGCTCGACTGGTGGCAGTCCCACACCACGCCCGCCGGCCTCACCGTCACCGCCACCCCTGCCCGCCACTGGAGCAACCGCCTCAGCGGCCCGCGCAACGGACGCCTCTGGTCCGGCTTCCATCTCCGCACACCCGACACCTCCGTCCTCTTCACCGGCGACACCGCCTACGACGATGAGATGTTCGTCAACATTCACACGCGTCTCGGCCCGCCCGACCTCGCCCTGATACCCATCGGCGCCTACTTGCCGCGCTGGTTCATGAAAGAACAGCACTGCGACCCAGCCGAAGCCGTGCAAATCCACCGCGACCTCGGCGCGCGCCTGAGCATCGGCATGCACTGGGGCACCTTCCCGCTCACCGACGACGGCTTCGCAGACCCTCCCCGCGAACTCGCCGCCGCCCTCGTCGCCGCCGGCCTCCCCCCCGCTGTTTTTATCACCCCCGCCCTGGGCGAAGCCGTGCGACTTTAACGCCGCAGCTCCACCGTCACGCGCAACCCGCTCCGCCCGTCCTTCCGGTTCTCCGCGCGGATCGTCCCACCATGCAGCTCCACGATGCTGCGGCAGATCGCCAGCCCCAATCCCGTCCCGCGCATCTCGCCGCCGGCCTGCGCCTCGAATCGCACAAATCGCTCAAAAATCCTCCCCAGGTTTTCCTCCGCCAACCCCGGCCCTTCGTCCGTCACGATAAACCACCACCCGCGCTCCGTGTGCACCGACTCCAGCGCCACCACCCCGCCCGCCGCCGATACATTCAACGCGTTCCCCACCAGATTCAGCAGCAGCTGCCTCATCAACGCCGGCTCCAGCCGCATCGCCCCCGCATCATTCCTCGCCAGCTCAAACCTCGCCCCGCGATCCTCCGCCAACACCCGCGCATCCTCCGCAAACGGCCCCAGCCACTCCGCCACCGCCTGCTCCTTCATCTCCAACGCCAGCGTCCCGCTCTCCGCCTTCGCGATGAACAGCAAACTCTCGATGATCCGGTTCATCCGCCCGATTTCCTCCAGCAAATCCTCCAACCCTTCCGCCGCCTCCGCATCATTGACCACCCGCGCGCGCAACCGGTCCGCGTTCAACCGGATCAACGCCAGCGGGGTCTTCAGCTCGTGCGAAGCATCCGCCGTGAACCGCCGCACTTGCTCGAACGACGCCTCCAACCGGTCGAACATCTCGTTCAACAGCGTCGACAACCCCGCCAACTCGTCCTTGCCCGCCGGCACCGCGATCCGCTCCCGCAGGTTGTCCGCCCCGATCCGCCGCGCCGTCTCCTCGATCGCCCTCACCGGCCGCAACGTGATCCGGCTGAACCCATACCCCAGCCCCATCCCCGCCAGCGCCACGCCCGCCACCAGCACCAGGCTCACCTGCGCGTAATCCTCCAGCAACCGGTTCACCGGCTCCAACGGACTCGCCACCTGGATGTGCCACGGACCCGCGTAAAACTCCGACACCCGCACTTCGCCCACGCGCGGCAGCTCCGTCGTCCAATGCGGCTCCGCCCGCGACAAATCCGGCAACATCGCATCCCCCAGATTCGCCGACCGGAACAACACCTCCCCCGCCTCGTTGTGCACCTGAATGAAATACAGCGCCGAGTCGCTGTCCGCATCCTCGCTGATCTTCCGCCCGATCTCCGGCCCCGTCAGGCCCGTCTCCGCCTCAAGCAACTCCCCCAGCTCCTCCCCTTCCACCTGATGCATCAACTCCAGCCCCGCCACCGCCTGATGATGCAGCAGCCACCCGCCCGTCGCCAGCACCACCACCGTGCTGAGCGTCAGCAACGCCGCAAACTGCCACGCCAGTCTCCACGTAAGCGAATTCCGTATCATAAAAGCTGATACCCCGTCCCGCGCACCGTCCTGAACAACGCCTCCGCTCCCTCCCCCGCCGTAAACTTCTGCCGCAGTTTCCGCACATACACATCGATCAGATTCGTCTCCATGTCGTAAGACGCCTCCCACACCCGCTCCGCGATCAACGTCCGCGTCAGCACCCGCCCCGCGTTCTGCAAAAACAACTCCAGCAGCGCATACTCCCGGCTCGTCAGCTCCACCGCCGCCCCGTTGAACGTCACCCCCCGCGACAACAAATCCACGCGGATCCCCCGGTGCTCCAACACCGTCGCCTTCACCCCCGCCTGCCTCCGCAACAACGACCGCAACCGCGCCACCAGCTCATCAATGCTAAACGGCTTCGGCAGATAATCATCCGCCCCGAGATTCAACCCGCGAATCCGGTCCGCCACCGCATCCCGCGCACTCAAAATCAAAACCGGCTCATTAAACCCGCCCGCCCGCCACGCCCGCAACAACTCCAACCCGTCCCCGTCCGGCAACCCCAGATCCAGCACCACCGCGTCATAAGGCGACTCCGCCAACGCATCCCGCGCCGCCGCGCAACTCCCCGCCACCCGCGTCGTGTAGCTCTGCTCCGACAACGCGCGCTCCACAAACTGCGCCACCTTGCGCTCATCTTCGACGATCAGGATTTTCATGGGGCTTTCGCTGCACCTTGCAGACTCCTCACATACCGCGCGAGCGAAACCACCTCGTCATCCCCGAGGTATTCATGCCCCGCCATCACCGACCCCTGAATCCCAAACTTAATAATCCGCGCCACCGCCTCCTCGTCCCCCGCCCGCCGCGCGCCCTCCCGCACCCAATCCGGCGGCCGCACACTCAACCCCTTCGCCAACACGCCGTCCCCGCGCCCGCCCGGGCCGTGGCAATTCACGCACAACCCCGCAAACAACCGCCCGCCCTTCGCCACATCCGCGACCACTCCACCCGCCGGCTTCCACCCCGCCACCTGCACCGCCCGCGCCTCCACCGTCTCCGCCCCAAGCGACGCCAGATAAGCGACCAACGCCTCTCCCCGCCCGTCCCCTTCGCGAAACAAATGCGCATACGACGGCATCCGCGACCCCGGTGACACCACCCGCGGCGCGATCAAGTGCCACCGGTTCCACTCCTCCGACCGCCGATTCCCCACCTGCGTGAGATCCGGCCCCTGCCGCCGATTCCCCAACAACGGCGGCACTGCCGCGAGCGACTCCGCCAACGGCTTTTCCGGACCCCACAGCAACACGTCCTTCGTCCCCGGCCGCACAAACTGTGAATGACAATGAATACACCCCTCGCCCACAAACACCTCCCGCCCCCGCGCGATCACCGCCGCCTCCTCCTCCGAATGTAGGAGCGAGCTTGCTCGCGATTCCGAGCCCCCCAGCGCCACCACGCCAGCCACCACCACCCCGACTCCCCACCCCCGCCGCCACCTCACCCCCAACACCCCCATCACCACGATCCCCGCCGCGACCACAAACCACCCCGGCACCGCATTCAAATCCTGCGCCA
>CAMBLN010000152.1 GCA_945868215.1 Opitutus sp. GAS368 | reverse complement strand
GAAGGCGCAGGAGTTGCGCGGAGCGCATCTTGGAGGTTGGGAAAAGGTCGTGGTGCTCGGCTGGAATTTTACGCCGGACATCGGCGAGGCCATCGCGGGGCTCAACGACGACAAACTGGAAGTCCTCGTCATCCCGCCCGACTTGTTGGACCGGTTGCGCAAGAAGGGAGACAAACTCAAGGCCGGCGAGGTGCGATTCTCGTCGCTGCAATACGTCACGATCAAGCCGCCGTCTCGCAAGGTGCTGCCGAGTGGCGAAGTGCTCACGGTGGAGTTGGAGAACTATGTGTTGCTCTCGCCGGATGCGTTGAACCTGGAGCCGAAGGATAAGGAGCGGCTGCAGGCGGTGGTCGCGCGCGATCCGCTGGCGTTGATCGAGTATTGGAGCGTCGATCCTGACTATGAGCCGGGTGCGGACGGGCATACGATTTTCCGTTCGGTGTGGCAGGATTATCGAGGCAACACGGCCAACGACGACGATGCGCTGCATGTGGTGAGCAAGGCGGTGATCGCCAACTTGCCCGTGAAAACCGGTCCGCGTCGCGTGTGCGTGAGGGTGGTCGATGTCTTCGGCTTCGAAGCCGAGGTGATCAAGGTGGTTCAGGCTTAATTCTTATCATGTTTCCCCTCGTCAAACCTCTGGCCGAGCGCGTTGCGCTGGCCTGTGCCGGATTGGAGTCCGGTGCGGCACCGATCTTGGAACAGGTTACGCCGGTGACGGCGGACCTATTGCGCTGGTGGTTTCAGCAGGACTGCGTGGATGCGCGGTCAGTCAATTTCCATGTCGGTCAACGGCAGGCGATACTGCACGCGATCTATGCGCATGAAGTGCTGGGAGCGAGTTCGCTGACGGAGCTTTACCAGGAGCTGGCGCCGGAGGCGTTGCTCACCGCGAAGCGGTTGGAGGAAGTGACGCGCAGCGGTGAGCATCCGAAATACTGCCTCAAGCTGGCCACGGGCACGGGCAAGACGTGGGTGTTGCAGGCGTTGCTTTACTGGCAGGTCTTGAATGCTGCGCGGGCACCCGAGGACGGACGGTTCACTCGCAACTTCCTCGTGGTGGCACCGGGAAACATCGTTTACTCGCGGTTGCTGGATGCGTTTTTGGGCAAGCAGCGTGAGGGACGGCGGGATTTCGAGACGTCGGATCTGGCGCGGAACGCGGCGTTGTTCACGCCGGAGGTGTATCGTGAGGAGGTGGTGCGCTTCGTCCAAGCAAGCGTGTGTGAGCGCGAGGAGGTCGGACGCAAGGTCACGGGTGGCGGCGTCATCGCCATCACCAACTGGCAACGCATCAAGGAAAACGAGGACGAGATTGAGAACGCGGACGATGAATTCCTCGCGCCGGGCCTTGCGCCTGATCCGCAGAGAGTGGCGGCGGCGTTGCTGCCGCTCGCTCCCGGCACGTCGGCGGGTAATTCGCTCGATGTGCTGAACCGGCGCTACGAACGAGGTGGCACGCTGGCTTGGCTGCGCGAGTTGCCCTCGCTGATGGTGTTCAACGACGAGGCGCATCACATCCATGAGGTGAAGAGCGAAGGCGAAATCACCGAGGTGGAGTGGCAAAAGAGTCTGCGCATCATCGCGGAGACGAAGGGGCGGCGGTTCACGCAGGTAGATTTCTCGGCCACGCCTTATAACCAGGTGGGCGGCGGCAAGAAGGCGCGGGAGGTGTGGTTCCCTCACATCATTGCCGACTTTGACCTGAAGGCGGCAATGCGGGCGGCATTGGTGAAGTCGCTCGTGTTGGACAAGCGGCGTGAGTTGGGTGCGCTTTCCAACGAGGAGCTTCAGTTCAAGGCCGACCGTGATGAGCACGGAAAACCGATTCTTGCGGAAGGGCAGCGGGTGATGGTGCGGGCGGGCGTGGCGAAGCTGCTCAAGTTGGAGCGGGAGTTTGCGGCCATTGCACCGGACCGGCATCCGAAGATGCTCATCGTGTGCGAGGACACGACAGTGACGCCGCTGGTGGAGGAGTTTTTGTGGGCGCAGGGTTTTTCGCCGGATGAAGTGTTGCGGGTGGACTCGAACCGCAAGGGCGAGGTGGCGGAGGCCGAATGGGGAGAGTTGCGAGAACGTCTTTTTGACATGGATGCGCACGCCAAGCCGCGCGTGGTGGTGAGCGTGCTGATGCTGCGCGAGGGTTTTGACGTGAATAACATCTGCGTGATCGTGCCGCTGCGCACGACGGGCGCGAAAATCCTGCTGGAGCAGACGGTTGGCCGTGGCTTGCGCCTCATGTGGCGCGGCAACGAGTTTGACGACATGAAGCGAGATAACCGCGAACTGATCAAAGCAGGGCAGGAGCCGCGCAGCTTGATCGACGTGCTCAGCATCGTGGAGCATCCCGCCTTCCAGTCGTTTTATGACGAATTGATGGCTGAGGGATTGGCGGGTGAGACGAGCGATGATGACGACGACAAAGAGCGGAGCAGCACGGGCGATCTGGTGTCCGTGGGATTGCGCGACGGATTCGAGGCTTTTGACTTTGAAATGCCGTTTATCATGCGGGAGGAGGATGAGGCGATTGTCGGCCGCGAGTTGGATGTGGACGCGTTGCCGGTTTTTGACGCTATGACGCTTGCGCAGCTCAAGACGGTGGTCGGCAAAGGGGACGTATTTCGCTCGCAAGACGTGCAGACGGGCACGCAGTTCGGCGACTACCGGGTCGATGGCGGCATCATGACGGCGACGGGCTACAACGAATTTTTGGGACGCATGGTGCGGCGATTGGCGGACAGCCTGGGTGCGCCGGTGACGAAGAGCTCGAAGGTTTTCGCCAACATTTCCCAGCGTCCGTTTTTGCAGATCAACCTACCGCAGCTTTCGGGGTGGGTGGACGAGTTTATCCGCAGACGGATGTTTGGTGCGGAGTTCGATCCCTTGGCGGATGAAAACTGGCGACTGCTGTGTCTTGATCCGGTGGCGAACCACATCATCCGCGAATTTGGACGGAAACTGCCCGAACTGACGGTGACGGAAACCACCGCACCGGCGCAAATCGCGCATCGGTCATTGTCGGAGGTGCCGAAGCTGGCGATGCGGGAAGCGTGGTCGATTCCGACGCCCAAGTGCATCTACGAGCGGCTACCCTATCCGTCGAGAAACGGCGGGCTGGAGCAGGCCTTCATGGAGAAGGCCAACGTGGACGGAACAGTTGCGGCGTTCTGCAAGATCAACGAGCAGAAGCATATTTTTATGCGGCTGCGCTATGTGAAGGACAACGGGCTGACCGGGTTTTATTCGCCTGATTTTCTGGTGCGCACGTCGGGTGGCGTCTGGCTGGTGGAAACCAAGAGCCAGGCGATGTTGCAACAAACCGACGTGGTGAGGAAAAAACGGGCGGCGTTGGCGTGGTGTGAGCGAATCAACCTGTTGCCGCCGGAGCAGCGCGGCGGGTTGTCGTGGAATTACTGTTTGCTCGGGGAGTCGTTGTTTTATGAGTTCCGAGACAAAGGCGCGTCGATGGCAGAGGTGGTGGAGTTTTCGCGCGTGCGGTTGGCGGCGGCGGAGAAACCCGGGCTCTTTGCGTGATTCGGAAGCGGGGAGTCGGGCGGCCGCAATAAAAAAGCCGGCCTCGTGGTGAGGCCGGCTTGGTGACTGTGGATACGGAGCTGACGTCTCGGAGAGACGTCCCTGCCTCAGACGTTGATGGGCTTGCCCTTGGCGTCGGACGTGATGACGGCGTCGAGGACTTTCTGGACTTCTGCTCCGCGGGCGAAGTCGGGCTGGTCTTGTTTGCCGGTGCGGATGCTCTTGATGAAGCGGGCGTAGTTGTTGGGCGTGGGCTTGCAGGCGACTTCTTTCCACGTGGCTTTGTGAAGATCGGGGCCGACGCTGATCTTGTAGCTGGTGGTGGAGCGCTCGGAGTCGATCTCGACGGAGCCTTTGTCGCCGGAGATTTTGAGGTGGAGGCGATTGGCGTGTCCGCCGGACCAGCGGGTGGTGTGGATGGTGCCGAGGGCGCCGTTGGCGAACTCGACGGTCATGACGGCGGAGTCGTTGGCATCGAGCGTGTATTCACCGACGACGTTGCCGGGGGCTTTGTCGAAGGTCTTGAGCTTGCCGTAAACGGAGCTGATGGGGCCGGCGGGGAACGTGGCGAAGTCCACGATGTGGACGCCGACGTCGCCGAGGACGCCGCGGCTGCCGTGTTTGGTGGAGAGACGCCAGAGCCAGGCGGGCGTGGTGCGCCAGTCGCCCCAGACCTTGCTGGGGAGCCAGGACTGGAGGTAGCTGGCCTCGACGTGGCGGACGGCACCGATCTTGCCGGCGGCGATCACGGCCTGCACGGCCTGGATGGCGGGCCAGTCGCGGTAGGAGAGGTTCACCATGTTGATGACGCCGGCTTTTTGGGCGGCGGAGACCATCTTCAGGGCGTCGGCGTGGTTGAGGGCGAGGGGCTTTTCGCAGAGGACGTGTTTGCCGGCCTTGAGGCACTGGATCGACTGGGCGGCGTGGAAGGCGTCGGGCGTGACGATGGAGACGGCGTCGAACTGGTTCCAGGCGAGCAGGGCGTCAACGGAGGCGAAGGTGTTGGCGATACCGTGGGTGGCGGAGAAGGCGGCGACACGTTCGGCGCTGACATCGACGGCGGCGACGAGCTTGCAGCCGGGGATGTCGAGATAGCGTTTAGCGTGGCTGTTGGCCATGCCGCCGGTGCCGATGATGGCGAGGCGGACGGGGGATTTTTTAGCGGAGGGCATTGTAAGAGGTGTAAGAGGGGTAAGAGGAGTAAGAGGAGTAAGAGGTGTAAGAGGAGTAAGGTTTACTTGTGGCCGATGGTGGGGCGGGCGGCGGCTTCGGTGTCGACGGGGAGGGGTTCGAGGGGTTTGGCGTTGGGGCAGACGTCGGGGATGCAGACGGTGGCGCGGGCCCAGCGGACGGCGTTGGTGATGACCTGCTGGACCTGGGCGTGGTGATAAGTTGGATACGTTTCGTGGCCGGGGCGGAAGTAGAAGATGCGGCCGTTGCCGCGCTGCCAGGTGGCGCCGCTGCGGAAGACCTCGCCGCCAGTGAACCACGAGATGAAGAGGAGCTGGTCGGGCTCGGGGATGCCGAACGGTTCGCCATACATTTCCTCTTGGGGGATCTCGAAGTATTCGCCGATGCCTTGGGTGATGGGGTGGGCGGGGTTGACGTTCCAGAGGCGTTCTTTGTCGGTCGCCTCGCGCCATTTGAGGGAGCAGGTGGTCCCGAGGAGGGCTTTGAAGATTTTGGCGTAGTGGGCGGAGTGGAGGGCGATGAGACCCATGCCCTCGAGCACGCGGGTTTTGACCTTGGCGACGACGGCATCCTGGACGTCGCCGTGGGCCATGTGACCCCACCAGATGAGGACATCGGTGTCGGCGAGGACGGCGTCGGTGAGACCGTGTTCGGGCTGGTCGAGCCAGGCGGTGCGCACGGTGAAGTCGGCGTGCGGGCGAAGGAAACCGGCGATGGTTTCGTGCATGCCCTGCGGGTAGAGGGCGGCGACCTTGGGGTTCTTTTTCTCGTGGCGGAATTCGCCCCAGACGGTGACGCGGTTGGTTGGGTTCATACTAGTTTTATGATGTGAAGACGCGGAGGGGAGGAAGGGGGAGACGCGGGGGCTCTCCGAGGGGAATGAGGCTTAGGGAAGGCTTTCGCATGAATGCGGGCAATAATGCGGGATCGTATTTCTCCGCGATTTATAGCAAAAAACCGATCATGGCGGTGACATCGGAACAACTGGCGGCGCATGAAGCGGACCTGAAGCGGGCGCTGGCGCGGCTGCGCGCGGGCAAGGCGAAGGTGCGGGTGCCGAAGGCGGCGGAGTTGCACCGGAAGATGCCGCGGGCACATTTTCATCCGACGCCGGAGTTTTTTGTGCAGACGGGCGGGGCGACGGTGTTCGAGTGTCCGGGGGAGACGTTCACGCTGGGAACGGGAGAATTCGCGGTGATGCCGCGCGGGGTGCCTCATGCGGAGACGCCTATCGACCGGCGGACGTGTTACGCCGTGCAGGTGTGCATGCACCAAGGGGAAGGGTTTCTGTTGCACCGGGGGCGGGCGACGGCGGAGCGGTTGATCCAAGGATGGGGGACGGAGCGGCTGGCGAGTGCGCGGGGGCGGGAGGCGTTTCGGTATCTCGACGACATTGCAGAGGCGGGACGCATGGCGGCGGAGCATCGGGGGCGGTTGGTGGCGAGTTTGACGGAGGCGTTTTTGGTGACGTTGTTGAGCGAGTTGCACCGGCCGGCGGTGGAGAGCGACGCGCAGTCGCCGTGGGTGCGGAAGGCGGAGAAGCTGGCGCGGGCGACGCTGGCGGAACCGGACCTGTCGGTGGAGGGGCTGGCGGCGTCGGCGGGCTGCGCGGCGGACACGTTGTCGCGGCAGTTTCACCGCGAGCGAGGCATGACGTTGACGACGTGGATCGCGAAAGAGCGGGTGGAGCTGGCGAAAGCGTTGCTGGCGGATGCGCGCTACAACGTGGCGGAGGTGGGCTGGGCGTGCGGGTTCAGCGCGGCGTCGTATTTTATACGGGTGTTTCGGGCGCACACGGGAATGACGCCGCGGGCGTGGCGGGTGGCGGCGGGTAAGGGGTAAAAACAGGGGAAGAGGGAGGTGAAATGGATGGTTGTAAAAAATTGGGGGAAAGGGTGAAGCGGAGGTTTGTCACTTATTAAGTGACAAACTGGGTTGGGGGGTAGGCGGAGGGAGTGAGTAGGAAAGGGGACTTGCCGAGGGGCGGGGGAAGTGTATGCCTTTTTTTAATGAAAACGGTATATACTGTTAAGGAGGCACAGCGGAGCATGGCGCAGCTGGTGAAGACGGCGGAGAGCGGGCGGATGGCGACGATCACGCGTCACGACAAGACGGTGGCTTATGTGCTCGGGGAGGAGCAGCTCACGGGGTTGCTCGAGACGATGGAGATTCTGGCTGATCCGAAGGCGATGAAGGCGATCCGGGATGCGGAGGCGGGGATCGGTCGCGACAAGGTGGTGCGCGTTGAGGAGCTGCCGGACTGATGGATTACGTCGTCGATATCTGGCCGCAGGTGCAGACGTTTTATGCCGAATTGGGCATGACCTATCGTCGTGACACCAAGCGTGCACTCATGGCCTTGAGAAAGGAGCAGGGAGACATCAAGGCGCTCGGTGATGACCTTGAAGGGTTTTATCGGCTGCGGGTCGGCCCGTTTCGGGTGATCTTTCGGTATCGCACGGGGCG
>CAMBLN010000151.1 GCA_945868215.1 Opitutus sp. GAS368 | reverse complement strand
GTCGCGCAGGAAGTTGCGGACGGCCTTTTGGGAGACGACGTCGAGACCGATGGTGGGCTCGTCGAGGAAAAGGACGCGCGGGCGGTGGAGCAGGGCGGCGATGAGCTCCATCTTCATGCGTTCGCCTAGGGAAAGCTCGCGGACCATGACGTTGAGCTTGGGGCGCACATCAAGCAGATCGACGAGCTCGTCGAGCGTGTCCTGGAATTGTTTGGCGGGGATGCCGTAGATGTGGCGGAGGAGCAGGAAGGATTCCTGGGCGGGGAGATCCCACCAGAGCTGGTTTTTTTGACCGAGGACGAGGGCGAAGAGACGGCGGTAGGCGTTTTCGCGTTTGGTGGGGTCGAAGCCGGCGACGCGGGCGGTGCCTCCCGTGGGGTAGATGAGGCCCGAGAGCATCTTGAGCGTGGTGGTCTTGCCGGCGCCGTTGGGGCCGAGGAAGCCGACGAATTCGCCCTCGGCGATGTCGAAAGTGATGTCTTTGGCCGCGGCGGTTTCCTCGAATTCGCGTTTAAAGAGACCGTTGATACCGCCCCAGAAACCGGGCTGTTTTTTATAGGTGCGGAAAACGCGAGTGAGGTTGCGGACTTCAATCATGGAAAGACAGGGAGGATGATTGAAACGCAAAGGAGGGCGGACGCAAAGGGTAAGATGAAAACAAAAAGCCCGGCCTTGGAAGGCCGGGCGGGGCAAGGAGGCGAGACCGAGACGGTTTATTTTACGGGGGCGACGGCGGGGGCGGGGAGGGCGGCGGCGATTTTGTCGAGTTCGGCGGCGAAGGCGTCGAGACTGGCGGCGGACGCGGAAAATTTCGCGTTGATGTCGGCGAAAGGTTTTTTCACGGCGTCGAGGCCGGCGGGCGTGAGGTCGAGGGCGAGGGCTTTTTGGATGTCGGCGAAGAGGGACGTGACCTCGGTGAGATCGGCTCGGGCGTTGAGCAGCGGGGTGATCATGGCGTCGTAGCCCGCTTTGAGCGTGTTGCGGCGTTGTTCGGCGATGGCGCGGATGTCGACGTTCTTGATGGTGGCGGCCTCCTGCTCCCATTGGGCGAAGAGTTCCTTGCCGCGGTTGCGGACGTCGGCGGAGTCCCGGAGGGTGGAGGAAGAAAGTTTTTTGAAGGCGGCGAATTCGGTGCTGAACGTGGTGTAGGCTTCGAGAGCGTCGGGTGCGCCGGGGACGCGGTTGAGGGCGTCGGTCGTGCGGTTGAGGGCGACGCGGGTGGATTTCACGCTGTCGCGAAGCTGGAGGAGATTGATGGCTTTGCCGCCGACGGGTTTGGCGGCATCGGGACCGGCGGGAGTGCGTCCGGGGAAGGACGAGCAGCCGGTGAGTGAAAGCGCCAGCAGGCCGGCGGAGAATGAAAGCGTGAAGAGGGAGGCGCGGGACTTCATGGCGGGGACGGGGTGGGGCATCCACCGTTGTCAGCCGGCGAAGGTGTTTGTTCCCAAGGCCGTGTAATCAAGCACTGTATGACTGATGAGTCCGGCGGAGAGGGCGGAGGCGTCGGTGAGCGGAGCGGGGGGCGAGAGGTCTTCGCCGAATTTGAAAATGAAGCGGTGGGTGCCGTCGTCGGCGGCGGGGCCGAAGAGGCCGGGGACGATCACGCGGGCGGGAATGGTGCGGTGGATCGTGGTGTCGGCGGTGCAGGGAAAGGGGAAGTTGACGTTGTGAACGATGAAGCTGCGAGGGGTTGTGGGGGAGACGAGGTCGGGGACGAGTTGCGCGGCGCGGGCGGCGGAAGCGTCGAGGGTGCGCTGGAGGTCGGCATCGGCGCGGTGGCCGGAGGCGCGGTAGGCTTCGAATTGGGCGGCGGTGAGGTCTTGGGAGAAAGCGATGGCGGGGAGTCCGTGGACGGCACCTTCCCACGCGCCGGCGATGGTGCCGCTGGCGAGGATGAAGCCGAGGGAGGCGTTGCGACCGATGTTGATCCCGGAGACGACGGCGTCGATGGGTTCGTCGGGCGGGAGCAGGTGGGCGAGGGCGATGCTGACGCAGTCGCTCGGCGTGCCGTCAATTGTCCAGGCGGGGCAGCCGAAATCGCGTGTGGAGACGGCGGAGGCGACGGGGCGGAGGCGGGATTTGGCGCAGCCGATCCAGCTTTGTTCGGTCTTGGGTGCGGCGATGCGGAGGTCGTGGCCGGCGGCGCGGAGGGCGTCGGTGAGGGCGTGGAGGAACGGGCTGTCGATACCGTCGTCGTTGGTGATGAGGAGGCGCATGGGCGTGTTCACGCCACGCCGGTGATTTGTGCGTGGCAACTTCATTTGCGTTTAAACGGCGTGGCATACTGCGGCGCTGCCTGACCAATCCATGCGTAGCGGTGGACAAAATGCGGTGAGAATGCGGCCGCGCGACCGCCTAAACTGAAGCAACCCGCCCAGGAATACCGCGCCCAACCGATCCTACCCAAATCGCATGAAGCCAATCATTTTTAACAACACCGTTTTGCGCGACGGGCATCAGTCGTTGGCGGCGACGCGCATGACGACTGCGCAGATGTTGCCGGCGGCGCCGTTGCTGGACGGACTGGGATTCGGTGCGCTGGAAACGTGGGGCGGGGCGACGATCGATTCGTGCCTGCGGTTCCTGAACGAAAACCCATTCGACCGTCTCGACAAATTGAAGGATGCCGCGCCGCGCACGCCGCACATGATGCTGTTGCGCGGACAAAACATCGTTCAATACACGAGCTTTCCCGACGACGTCGTCGAGGCGTTCATCGCGTCCTCCGCGAAACACGGTATGGATGTTTTCCGCGTGTTCGACGCGCTCAACGACGCGCGCAATCTCCGAACCGCCATCCGTGCGGTAAAGGCCGCCGGCAAACATGCGCAGGGGGCGATCTGTTACACGACGAGTCCCGTGCACACGCCGGAAAAGCTCGCTGCGTTTGCGGACGAACTCGCCGCGCTCGAGTGCGATTCGATTTGCATCAAGGACATGGCCGGCCTGCTAAGCCCGCGCATCGCCCACGACCTCGTGAAGGCGATCAAGGCCCGTCACTCGCTGCCGGTGATCGTGCACAGTCACGAGACCGCGGGACTCGCACTCGCGTCTTATTTGGCAGCGATCGACGCCGGTGCAGATTCCGTCGATACGTCCATTGCTCCCTTCGCCAATGGCACCGGCCAGCCCGACACGGTGCGCATGCTTGCCGCGATGGCGGGCGACGCACGAGCACCGCGCCACGACATCCACGTCCTCGCCGATCTGCGCAAATATTTCGAAGGCATCGCGGGCGAGTTGGCGAAATTCATGAGTCCGGCCAACGACCGTGTGGACAGCGACGCGCTTTGTTACCAAGTGCCCGGCGGCATGCTGAGCAACTTCCGCACGCAGCTCGTCGAGATGAAGATGGCCGAGCGTTTCAACGACGTCATGGCCGAGGTTCCCGTCGTCCGCGCCGCACTCGGTTGGATTCCGCTGGTCACGCCCACGTCGCAGATCGTCGGCACGCAGGCCATGCTCAACGTAAAGTTCGGTCGCTGGAAAAATCTCGCGCAGGCCACGATGGACATTGCCCTCGGCAAATACGGACGTCCCCCCGGGCCGATCAATGGCGAATTGCTCGCGCTCGCCCGCAAACAGTCCGGACAGGAGCCGATGACCGGCCGTCCGGCCGACGCCTTGGAGCCGCGGATGGCCAAACTGCGCGAGGAGCTCACCGCCAAGGGACTCGCGCCCACCGATGAAAACGCGGTGCTCTTCGCGATGTTCCCGCGGGAGACGGATGCGTTTTACCATCCGAAACCCGCCGCGCCATCCGCCCCCGCTGTAGCCGTCGTCGCCACGGCATCAAAGCCCGCACCCGCGGTTGTGCAACCGTCCGCTCCGGCAGGCCGCAAGGCGAGTTACGTCCTCACCGTGGAGGGACACCGTTACGAAACGACCGTGGAGGACATCGGCTGATTTTTCTATCTATGAACGTTACCACCCAATCACTGTTCAGCGAGTTTCCGCCGGCCACGCCGGCCGACTGGCGCAAAGCCGCCGAGGAATTCCTCGACGGCACACCCTTCGACAAAAAACTTGTCACCCGCACGCCCGAGGGCATCGACCTCCAGCCGATCTACACGAAGGAGGATACCGCCGCGCTCGCCGAGTCGTGGCCGGGCCTGGCTCCTTTCGTGCGCGGCAGCAGTCCGGTGGGTGCCCGCCTGGGCTGGCTGATCTGCCAAGAGCCGGGTGATGCCGAGCCGGCCGCGTTCAACGCGTCGTTGCTCCACGATCTCAAGCGCGGACAGAACGCCGTCAGTCTTCCTCTCGCCATGTCGGCCCACGTGGCGACCGTTCTCGCCGACGTCGATCTCGCCGCCGTGCCGCTCTTCGTGCGCGCGGGCGCCGACGCGCTGCCGGTCGCCCATTCCCTGCTCGCCTTGCTCAAATCCCGCGGTCGCCCCGCCACCGATCTTCACGACGGCGTGCTCGCCGATCCGCTCGGCGAACTGGTTCTCTCCGGCGCGCTTCCGGCCAGTCTTGAAAAAGCCTGCGACGACATGGCCGCGCTCACGCGTCTCGCCAAAACCGAAGGCCTCGCGCTCCGCACCCTCGGCGTTGATGCCGGCATCTGGGCCGAAGCCGGCGCGAATGCCGTGCAGGAACTCGCCTTCGGTCTGGCGACCGGCGTCGAATATCTCCGCCAGCTCGACCAGCGCGGCCTTGCCGCCGACGAAACCGGTCCGCGTTTCCTGTTCACCTACGCGCTCGGCTCGAATCTCTTCATGGAAATCGCGAAGCTGCGCGCCGCCCGTCTCGTGTGGGCCCGCGCGGTCGGAGCCGCCGGTGGCGAAGCCGATGCGCAACGTCTCGTCTGCCACGGTCGCACCACCAAGTGGAACAAGACCGTCCTTGATCCGCATGTGAATCTCCTGCGCACCACGACCGAAGCCTTCGCGGGCATCATCGGCGGTTGCGCCGGCCTGCAAGTCGGCGCCTTCGACGAGTGCATCCGCACGCCCGACGATTTCTCGCGTCGACTCGCGCGCAACATCCAGATCATCCTCGCCGAGGAGTGTCAGCTCGACCGCGTGATCGATCCCGCCGGCGGCTCCTGGTATATCGAGACGCTCACCCGACAACTCGCCGACAAGGCGTGGACGCTCTTCCAGGACATAGAAACGCGTGGAGGCATGGCCGCCGCGCTCACCGCCGGTTATCCGCAATCGCTGGTCGAGAAAACCGCCGCCGAACGTCTCTCCGCCACCGCCACGCGCCGCGACGGCATCATCGGCACCAACCTCCATCCGAACCTTCGCGAAAAACTTTCCGGTGCCGTCACCCCGTCCGCTCCGGTTGCGACCGCCGTCACCGGTGGCATCAAGCGCATCGTCCCGCGTCGTCGCGCCGAGGCCTTCGAAGCGCTTCGCCGCCGCACCGAGGAAAAACGCCCCAAGGTGTTCCTTGCCGGTTTCGGGCCGCGCAAACAACACGCCGCGCGCGCCGATTTCTCGTCCGGATTTTTTGCCGCCGGCGGTTTTGAAGCCGTCTCCGAAAAGAAAGGTTTCGAAACGCCCGAGGCGGCCGCGCAGGCGGCCCTCGCTTCCGGAGCTCCCGTCGTCGTGCTCTGCTCGACCGACGACACCTATCCGGCGCTCGTTCCGGTTTGCGCGCAGGCCCTGAAGGCCGCCGCCAAGCCTCCGATCGTCGTCATCGCCGGCATGCCCGCCACGCCCGAACTGCAACAGCAGTTCAAGACGGCCGGCGTCGATGAGTTCATCCACATCCGCGCCAACTGCGAAAAAATACTCGCCGGCTTCCTCACCCAGATCGGCCTCTGATTCCCCACCTGAACACCACCGCCATGAGCTTTCCCGATTATACGAAACTTCCCCTCGATTCAGGCGTTCCCGCCGCCGGCACCGCCGCCGACTGGGAAGCCGCCGTCAAGGCCACCGCCGGCGCCGACGAACTCGGCGACTGGCAGACGATCGAGCAGATCCCCGTCAAGCCCGTCTATGGTCCCGCCGACTTGCGCGACGTGAACCACCTTGGCTACACCGCGGGCATCGCGCCGTATTTGCGCGGTCCCTACGCGACGATGTATGTGCTCAAGCCCTGGACGGTCCGCCAATACGCGGGCTTCTCCACCGCCACCGAGTCCAACGCCTTCTACAAACGCAACCTCGCCGCCGGCCAGATGGGTCTTTCCGTGGCGTTCGATCTCGCGACGCACCGCGGCTACGACAGCGACCATCCGCGCGTCGTCGGCGACGTGGGCAAGGCCGGTGTCGCCATCGACTCCGTCCTCGACATGCACGCGCTCTTCGCCGGCATCCCGCTCGACCGTATCAGCGTTTCCATGACAATGAACGGCGCGGTGCTTCCCGTGCTCGCGTTCTACATCGCCGCCGCCCTCGAAAACGGCGTCAAACTGGAGCAACTCGCCGGCACGATCCAGAACGACATCCTCAAGGAATACATGGTGCGGAACACCTACATTTATCCGCCCATTCCCTCGATGAAGATCATCGCCGACATCTTCGAGTTCACCTCGCAGAAGATGCCGAAGTTCAACTCCATTTCGATCTCAGGATACCACATGCAGGAAGCCGGCGCCACCGCCGACCTTGAACTCGCCTACACGCTGGCCGACGGTCTCGAATACCTCCGCACCGGCATCAAGGCCGGCATCGACATCGACGCCTTCGCGCCGCGTCTTTCGTTCTTCTGGGCGCAGGGAAAAAACCTTTTCATGGAGGTCGCCAAGATGCGCGCCGGTCGGCTCCTCTGGGCCAAACTCGTCAAACAGTTCAACCCGCAGAATCCGAAGTCCATGGCGCTGCGCACGCACTCGCAGACCTCGGGCTGGTCGCTCACCGAACAGGATCCGTTCAACAACGTCGCCCGCACGTGCATCGAGGCGATGGCCGCCACCCTCGGACACACGCAGAGCCTGCACACCAACTCGCTCGACGAAGCCATCGCGTTGCCCACCGATTTCTCGGCCCGCATCGCGCGCAACACCCAGCTCTTCCTGCAGGCCGAGTCCGGCATTTGCAGCGTGGTCGATCCGTGGGGCGGCAGCTACTACGTGGAAAAACTCACCCATGATCTCGTCGGGAAAGCGTGGGCGCACATCGAGGAAGTCGAGAAACTCGGCGGCATGGCCAAGGCCATCGAAACCGGCCTGCCCAAGCTTCGCATCGAGGAAGCCGCCGCGCGCCGCCAGGCGATGATCGATTCCGGCCAGGAAACCATCGTCGGCGTGAACAAACACCGCCTCGAACAAGAGGCC
>CAMBLN010000150.1 GCA_945868215.1 Opitutus sp. GAS368 | reverse complement strand
GGCCGGCAAAAAGAAGTCCAAGTCTCCATCCGCGGCGGCTGGGCCGCGCAATTGCGCGACGGCTACCTGCGCCTCCACGACTGGATACGAACAACTGCGCCGCAGTTGAAATCCGCCATTCCCGTTCCTTCATAAAACCACCCAACCTCCTCCTTCACCCCCGCCAAAACCACCCTTCAACTGCGGAATTTAGGTTTATATTGGAGAAGAGAATATCCCCCGGTTGAAGGCGGTATCCAGATGGGATTTCTGCGCGCCTGACATAGCCGACTTTTTCAAAATTCAGAGTCCCTCCGGAAATCGACTCGATACGAGTTACGGCGACAGTGTTGGGAGCCTCGTCGGTCTGGTTCGCACTGGAACCGTTTGCCATCAAGTCGACCACCTTGCCGAGTCCGAGCACTCGCCAATGCGCGGGGACTTGGCCGAGCCACTTGATGCCGGAGTCTTTTAGGGGGGCGTGGGGATTGAGGCCTTTGGTCACGGCATGGCTGATCACGGCCTGCCGTTTTTCTTTGAGCAGGCTTATCAACGCTTGCTGCTTTTCGATCAACCGATCGATCTTCGCCGTCTCGTGGTCGAGGAACGCCGCGATTTGCGTTTGTTCCGGGAGGGGCGGAACAATGAGCGACGTATCAAAAAAACTATCGGGATAAAGACGGAGTCGAGAGTCGATCACGCCTGTTGACCGGGTTTTGAAGTGCCCGGTGTAGAGATCGATTCGGAGCAGATAATGCATGTAGTCCGGATTCGCGCTCTCGAAGAATCGGAAGACGGAATATGCGGGACTAACAATGCCTTCAAATTTGGAGACACCCAAACCGCGCTTCCATGCGAGCATGATAACGGAGCCAGGCGAGGAGGAGTGTAAGCCAATGCTCTGACTGTTACGCGCCTTGGGCGAACCGTGATAACGCGTTTCCTTAGGACCTACCCACTACTCGCTACCCGCTACTCACTACTTCCCGAAAATCCCCCTTGCTTTTTTAATAAGGAGGCTAACTATAAGTCTCCTTATTTGTTTTGGTTTTCCAGTCATCGCTTAACAACCGCCGTGCAACGCCTCGTCCTCAAAGATCTTCCCCGCTACGAATGCCTCGTCGAGGCGGCCAAGCAGTTTCCCGACCTTGATCCGACCGCGTGCGAGGCGTTCATGCACCTGATCCGCGCGGGAGACGAGGTGACGCGGACGATGGACGCCCACTTTGCAGGTCATTCGATCACGCACGGGCGGTTCATTGTTATGATGCTGCTGTTGGAAAAAAAGGACGGGGGCTGCCCGCAGGCTTCCACGCCCGCCGAGTTGGCCAGCCTCGCCTCGGTGTCGCGCGCCACCATCACGGGGTTGCTGGACTCGTTGGAGCGCGACGGGTTTGTCCGCCGTGATCCCGATCCCACCGACCGCCGTCAGATGTCGGTGAATCTTACTCCGAAGGGGCAGGCGTTCATGCATGAAATTCTGCCCGATCACTTCCGCATCATGAACAGCCTGATGGCCCCGCTTTCCGAGAACGAGCGCAAGACCCTCGTCCGCCTGCTGGGCAAGATCGTCGACCGTGCCTCTGAGGAGCGTGAAGCGCCCGCCTCCGCCGGCTCACAGACCTGATTTCCACTTTCCAACTCAACTCACTCCCATGACCAAGAAGTTCATCATCGCCATCTCGGGGGTCCTCCTCGTGGTTTTCATCCTCGGATGCACCAAAGCGCTTCAGATCAAAGAAATGTCCTCGCAGCCGCACGTCGTGCCGGCCACGGCGGTCACCACGATCGACGCCGTTGAAGCCACCTGGCAGCCCGTCCTGAGTGCCATCGCCACGCTGGCTCCGGTTCAAGGCGTGACCCTCGGCGCCGATGCCGACGGCATCATCAGCCGCATCGCGGTGGAAAACGGATCCGCCGTGAAAGCCGGTGATCTCCTGCTCGCGTTCGACAGCACGGTTGAACAGGCGCAACTCGCCGCCAGCGAAGCCCGTCTCGCCATCGTGAAGCTTGACCGCGAACGCGCCGCCGAACTGCGCACGAAGGACACCATCAGCCAGGCCGAACTCGACCAGGCCAACGCCCAACTCAAGCAAAGCCAGGCCGATGTCGCCGCCCTTCGCGCCCTGCTTGAAAAGAAGGAGCTCCACGCCCCGTTCGACGGCCGCGTCGGCATCCGTCTCGTCAATGTCGGCCAGTTCGTCAGCCGCGGTGCCGCGCTCCTGCCGCTCCAGAAACTCAATCCGATTTACGTCAACTTCACGCTGCCCCAGCGCAACCTCCCGCAGATCGTCAGCGGCCAGAGCATCGAGGTGAAGATCGATGCGTTCGGTGACCGCGTGTTCAAAGGCAAAGTCACCGCCATCAACCCCCAGGTCGATGCGTCTTCGCGCAATGTTTCCGTCCAGGCCACCATCGAAAATCCCGACGAGGTTCTCCGCTCCGGCATGTTCGCCCACGTCGAGGTGCAGCTGCCCGCGGACAAGCCGTCGATTATCCTCCCGGCTACCGCCATCGCCTACGCCTCCTACGGCAACTCGGTCTACGTGATCGAAAAAATGAAGAAGAAGACGAAGGGCAAAGACGGCAAGGAAACCGAGGAGGAATACCTCGGTGCCCGCCAGCAGTTCGTGAAACTCGGCGACACCCGCGGCGACCAGGTTGCCATCCTCGAGGGCGTGAAGCCCGGCGAGGTCGTCGCCTCCGCCGGTGTGTTCAAGCTGCGCAACGGCGCGCACGTGCAGGTGAACAACGAGAAACTCCCCGCGAACAGCCCCGCGCCCACACCGCCCAACACCTGATCAGGTTCTCCGCCGTCCGGCGAAAATCCTCCCGCAATGAAATCCAGTTTCACCGACCTTTTTGTCCGCAAGCCAGTCATCGCCCTGGTGGTCAACATCGCGATCCTCGTCATCGGTCTGGTTTCCTACAACCAGCTCAACGTCCGCCAGTATCCGCGCAGCGACAGCGCGGTCGTCAAAGTCTCCACCACCTACTTCGGCGCGAGCGCCGAGACGGTGCGCGGCTACATCACCACGCAGCTTGAGCGCGTCATCGCCAGCGCCGACGGCATCGACTACATGGAGTCGCAGAGCGTCGCCGGCATGAGCACGATCAACGTGTATCTGCGTCTCAACTACGACACCAACGCCGCGCTGGCGCAGATCAGCTCGAAGATCGACCAGGTGCGCAGCGAACTCCCTCCGGAGTCCGAGGCGCCCACCATCAACGTCGAGACGAGCGACAACCAGTTCGCCTCGATGTATCTGAGTTTTTACTCCGACACCCTTGAGCAGAACCAGATCACCGACTACCTCAACCGCGTCGTCCAGCCGCAGATCGCATCCATCAAGGGCGTGCAGCGTGCCGATGTGCTCGGCGGCCGCGTCTTCGCGATGCGTATCTGGCTCAAGCCCGACCAGCTTGCCGCCCGCGGCATCAGCGCCGCCGAGGTCCGCCAGGCACTGGGCAACAACAACGCCCTCGCCGCCGTCGGCAAAACCAAGGGCTCCATGATTCAGGTGAGCCTCGTGGCCGACACCGACCTGAAGAACGTCGAGGAGTTCAAACAACTGGTCGTCGCCGAACGCAACGGCGCGATCATCCGCCTCGAAGACGTCGCCGAGATCGTCCTCGGCGCCGAAAGCTACGACGAGGAAGTGCGCTTCGGCGGACAAAAAGCGACCTTCATGGGCATCTGGGTTCTGCCCAGCGATTCCACGGTCGAGGTCATCCAGCGCGTGCGCGACGCCTTTCCTGATTTGCAGTCACGCCTGCCGTCCGGGCTTGAGGCCAAGATCGCCTACGATGCCACCGCCTACATCGACGACGCCCTCAAGGAGATCGTTAAAACCCTCCTCGAGACGCTGCTGATCGTTTCGCTGGTCATCTTCCTTTTTATGGGCTCGCTCCGCTCGGTGCTGATCCCCGTGATCGCCATGCCGCTCTCGTTGATCGGCGCGCTGTTCATCATGTTGGTGGCGGGCTTCACGGTGAACCTGCTCACGCTTCTGGCCATCGTGCTGGCGGTCGGTATCGTGGTGGACGACGCCATCGTCGTGGTGGAAAACGTCGAGCGCCACATCCGCGAGGGCAAGTCCCGCATCGACGCCGCCATTTTAGGCGCGCGCGAACTGGTCGGTCCGGTCATCTCCATGACGATCACGCTCGCGGCGGTTTACGCCCCCATCGGTTTTCAAGGCGGCCTTACCGGTGCGCTCTTCCGTGAATTCGCCTTCACCCTCGCCGGCGCCGTGATGGTTTCCGGCTTCGTCGCCCTCACGCTCTCCCCGATGATGAGCGCCTACCTGCTCAAGGATCATGACCACGAGGACGAAGGTCTGAGCGGCAAGATCAACAAGCTCTTCGACCGCGTCCGCAACCGTTACGACATCATCATCGGCCACAGTCTCAACTGGGTGCCGGTCACCATCACGGTGGCGGCGCTGCTCACGCTGTTGCTCGGGCCGTTCTTCATGTTCGCCCAAAAGGAACTCGCGCCGAAGGAAGACCAGGGCGTCGTGTTCAGCATTCTGCTGCCGTCGCCCAATGCGACCATCGACCAAAACATGATCTTCTCCGAACAGGTGCAGACGATGTTTGAGTCGTTCCCCGAATACGCCAATTCGTTCCAGCTCACCGGCACCTCCTTCGGTTTCGGCGGCGCGATTCTCAAACCGTGGTCCGAGCGCAAACGCAGCGCGGAGGAAATTCAAATTTCCCTGCAAGAACCCGCTTCGAAAATCGCCGGCCTGCAGGTTGTCATGAACACGCCCGATCCGTTGCCCTCCGGCGGCCAATTCCCGATCGAGTTCGTGGTGCGCTCCACCGCCGACCACCGGCAGATGAACGAGTTTGCCGAGCAACTGCTCACTTACGCCAACGGCGAGGCCAACGAGCCCAACGCCATGCCCACGTTCTTCTTCGCCGACAGCGATCTGAAGTTCGACCAGCCTCAGACCGAAATCGTGATCGACAAGGACAAGGTCGCCGCGATGGGCCTCAGTCTCGCCGATATTTCCCGCGACCTCGGTTCGCTCCTCGGCGGCGGTTACGTCAACCGCTTCGTCAACGACGGCCGCAGCTATCGCGTCATTCCGCAGGTCGAACGCGGCGAGCGCCTCAACGCCGACCAGCTCCTCAACTACCATGTGCGCGGACCCGATGGCACGCTGATCGCGCTCTCTACCATCGCCACGCTCAAGGACACCGTCGAGCCCCGCACGCTCAACCGCTTCCAGCAGCTCAACGCCGTGAAGATCACCGGCGTCGGCCCCTCCGTGGACGCCGCGCTCGTGAAGCTTGAGGCCAAGGCAAAGGAGATTCTCCCGCCCGACTACTCGATCGATTACGGCGGCCAGTCCCGCCAGCTGCGCAACGAGGGCAACGCACTCTGGAAGGCCGGCGTGCTCGCGCTGTTGCTCATATTCCTGGTGCTCGCCGCGCAGTTTAACAGCTTCCGCGATCCGTTCATCATCCTGCTCGGCTCGGTGCCGCTCGCCCTTGTGGGCGCGATGCTCCCGATCTTCCTGTGGGAAACGACGCTCAACATCTATTCGCAGATCGGTCTGATCACGCTCGTCGGTTTGATCGCCAAAAACGGCATCCTCATCGTCGAGTTCGCCAACGCGCTCCAGGAAGAAGGCCTTCGCAAGAAGGAAGCCATCCGCCGCGCCGCCGCGACCCGCCTGCGTCCCGTGTTGATGACCTCGGCCGCGACCGTCTTCGGTCACCTCATGCTGATCTTCGTGTCCGGCCCCGGCGCCGCGTCGCGCAACAGCATCGGCTGGGTGCTCGTGGTCGGCATGGCCATCGGCAGTTTCTTCACGCTGTTCGTGGTCCCCGCCTTCTACATGTTGATCGCCAGGGAGCACAATTCCGGCGACGACGTGCCGGAGACGAAGCCCGACGCCACGCCCCCTCCGCTTCCCGTGGTTGCGAGTTAATCAAACATCATTCTCTTCTCCTCTTTTATGAAATCCGTGTTCCGTCTCTCCCTCGCGTTACTCGCGGCTCCCGTCGCGTTTGCGCAGGAACCCGCCGCCACCGCTCCGGAGGTTCCCGACGTCCCCGACCGCATCGACCTGCGCGCCGCGATCACCTACGCGTTGGACAACAACTACGCCATCCAGCAGGCCCGCGAGCGCATCCGTGAACAGGAGGGGCTGATCATCGAGGTGAAGTCCCGCGCCATTCCCAACGTCGCGCTCAACAGCGGCTACACCAAGACCGACGACGATCTGGTGCAGCCCGGCCGCAGCGACCAGGACTGGTCCATCGCGCTCGAGGCCCGCCAGGCCCTCTACGCCGGCGGCGGCATCAAGGCCGCCCTCGACGCGCAAAAGATCACCCGTGAAGCCGCGCTGCTCGACCTGAAGGCCGCGATCAACGACGCCCTCCTGCTCGTCCGCACGCGCTACTACGACGTGCTCCTCGCCCGCGAGCAGATCGGCGTGCAGGAGCAGAACGTGCAGCTCTTGAAAGAGCAGTTGCTCAACGCCAAGAACCGCTTCGAAGCCGGCACCGTGTCCAACTTCGAAGTGCTCCGCGCCGAAGTCGAACTCGCCAACGCCCAGCCCGCGCTCATCACCGCCCGCAACCGCCAGCGCACGTCCATTGATCAACTCCGCCAGGCCATCGGTTACAGCAACACCGAGCGCGAAAACCTCCGTAAAACCCCCGAGTTTATCGGAACGCTCGATTTCCAGCCCGTGGCTTACGACCTCCAGCAGTCTCTCGACGTCGCCCGCCTGAACCGCCCCGACCTGCTCCGTCTTGTGCAGGTCGCCAAGGCCCGCGAAGCCGGCATCCGCATCCAAAAATCCAATTACCAGCCCACGCTCGACCTCGTCGGCGGTTATCAGGTGGTGAAGAATTCCGCCTCCGACAGCTTCCGCGATTCCCTCGACGGCTGGGTCGTCGGCGTGCAGTCGAGTTGGGCGATCTTCGACGGACGCGCCACCGCCGGCCGCGTGGCCCAGGCCCGTTCCCAATTGCGCCAGGCCGAGCTCGGCGTGGACGAGCAATCCCTCGCCGTGGAAGTCGAGGTGCGCAACGCCCTCTCATCCCTCCAGGAAGCCGCCGAACTCGCCGAGGCCGCCACGAAGGTGGTCGCGCAGGCCGAGGAAGCCCTTCGTCTTGCCGACGCCCGCTACGGTGCCGGCAGCGCCACCCAGCTCGACGTGTTGCAGGCCCGCGTGTCGCTCACGCAGTCCCGCACCAACCAGCTTGAGGCGAACTATCGCTACAACGTCGCCCTG
>CAMBLN010000149.1 GCA_945868215.1 Opitutus sp. GAS368 | reverse complement strand
GCACAGAGTCCGTCACCGAAGCCACCCTTTGCGTTCTCAGGAATCTCTTCCCTGATGCATCCGAGTCATTCACCAGGGATATATTCGCAGGCACAGAAAAACTATTTGCCGGTGCCTATCTCGATTACCAGGCCAACGACATAAAGTATCACGATTTCCAACATTCACTCCAAGTCACGGTTGCTTATGTAGACATGTTTGCCGCCCGACAAATTTCCGGCGAACCCCCTTTCAGCCAACGACAGTTTGAACTGGGACTCACGACCGCGCTTCTCCACGACAGCGGCTATCTGAAACTCCGTTCCGACCGCGAGGGAACCGGTGCCAAATACACGTTCTGCCATGTTCTTCGCAGTTGCGCCTTGGCCGCCTCGTTTTTGCCTCAATTCGGCCTGAAAATCGAAGAAATCGACACCGTTCTCGGTGCCATTCGCTGCACCGGCCCCTCCACCACAGGCATGAAATTACGGTTCCATCGCCACGAGGATTACGTCCTCGCCAGCATGGTGGCCTCGGCGGATTACCTCGGCCAAATGGCTGCGTCCGATTACCCCGACGAATTGGAGTTATTGTTCAACGAATTCGCGGAATCCGACGCCTTTCTAAGTCTGCCTTCAAACAAGCGTATATTCAAATCCCGGGATCAACTCATCGCGGGCACGTCTGTATTCTGGCAAAAGATCGTGCGCCCCAAATTGGAAAACGACTTTCTCGGCGTATATCACTTTCTCGACCTCCCCGACGGCAGCAACCCCTACATCGACGCGATCGACCACAATCTCGGCGTGATTGCACGCCGCTACTCTCTCGCCACCACCTGAACCCCGATGCTCGCGACGATTTCCTCCGCCGCACTGCAAGGCATCGATGCCGAACTGGTCCACGTTGAGGTCAACTCCGGCGAGAGCGGCGACCCCAAGCTCATTCTCGTCGGCCTCCCCGACGCCGCCGTCAAAGAGTCCGATGACCGCGTCGTCTCCGCCCTCAGCAACAGCGGCTTCAAATCTCCCCGCACGCGCACGACCATCAATCTCGCCCCCGGCCACCTGCGCAAAGAAGGTCCGTTCTACGACCTGCCCATCGCCCTCGGCATCCTGCTCGCCACCGAGCAAATGCTCGCGCCGCAGATCGACGACTATCTGATCGCCGGCGAACTCAGTCTCTCCGGCGCAACCCGCCCCGTGCGCGGTGCCCTCGCCCTCGCCCGTCTCGCCAAAAAACTCGGCAAACGCGGCGTCCTCCTCCCTCCCGTCTCCGCCGAAGAAGCAGCCCTCGTCGATGGCATCGATGCCTACCCGGTCACATCGCTCGACCAAGCCGTGCGTTTCCTCGAAGGCGAACTCGCCCTCACGCCGGTCCCCCACGCCGCCAGCATCTCCATCGAAACCGGCCCCGATTTATCCGTCGGCGATTTCGCTGAAATCAAAGGCCAGCACGCCCTCCGCCGCGCCATCGAGGTCTCCGCCGCCGGTGAACATAATCTAATTATGATCGGCCCACCGGGCAGCGGAAAATCCATGGTCGCCAAACGCATCCCGACCATCCTCCCCGCCCCCACGCTCGACGAGTCCCTCGAAATTTTAAGCATCCACTCCGCCGCCGGACAAACCCTCTCCGGCAACGGCGCCCACGTCTTCGGACGCCGCCCCGTCCGCGCCCCGCACCACACCATTTCCGACGTCGGCCTCCTCGGAGGCGGCACCATCCCCGGCCCCGGCGAAATCTCCCTCGCCCACCACGGCGTGCTCTTCCTGGACGAACTCCCCGAGTTCAAACGCAGCGCCCTCGAAGTCCTCCGCCAACCGCTCGAAGACGGCCACGTCACCATCTCGCGCAGCGCAGGAAAAGTTACGCTCCCGTGCAGCTTCATGCTCGTCGCCGCCATGAACCCCTGCCCCTGCGGCTACCTCGGTGATCACAAGCACGAATGCCGTTGCTCCCCCGCGCAGATCCAACGCTACCGCGCCCGCATCAGCGGACCACTCTTGGACCGTATCGACCTGCACATCGAAGCCCCCGCGCTCTCGATCAACGAACTCCGCACCGAGCAACCCGCCGAGTCCTCAGCCGACATCCGCGCCCGCATCCAAGCCGCCCGCCAACGCCAGCTCACGCGCTTCGTCGGCACACGCACCACGGCCAACGCCCGCATGACCCACGCGCAAATCCGTGCCCACTGCGTCATCGATTCATCACTCGGCGACCTGCTTCAACAGGCGATGGAACAACTCTCCCTCTCCGCCCGCGCCTACGACCGCATCTTAAAAGTCGCCCGCACCATCGCCGACCTCGCCGCCTCCGACCGTATCGAGGCCCCCCACCTGCTCGAAGCCATCCAATACCGCAGCCTCGACCGCAACTTGTTCTACTGAGTCACCCGCTCACGTCAGATTCACCGGATCCACATCCAGCACCTGCGTGATGTCATCCGGCCAAGCGAACGCCGTGCGTAACGCGTTCAAATCCGCGATCACCCGCGTCACCCCATTCGTGAAATACCACACCTGATACCGATACTCGTCTTTGATCTTCTCGATCGGCGACGCCGACGGCCCGCGCAACTCCACGCGATCCCCGAGTTCCTTCTCCACGTGCCGCGCCCACTGCTCGGTGAAAAACTTCAGCTTCTCTTCGCTCGGCCCGCGGAACAAATGGTGGATCAAATGCCGATACGGCGGATACCGAAAATCCTTCCGCATCTTAAGCTCGCTCGCCGCGAACCCCTCGAAATCCGCGTGCCGTGAAAACTGAATCGCCTCCGCCTGCGGCGTGAAGGTCTGCACCACCACTTCACCCGCGCGATCCCCGCGCCCCGCGCGTCCCGCAACCTGCACAAGCAACTGGAACGTCCGCTCGTTCGCCCGAAAATCCGGGATGTGCATCGAGATGTCCGCATCGATCAACCCCACCAGCGTCACGTTCGGAAAATCCAGCCCTTTCGCGATCATCTGCGTGCCGATCAGGATATCGATTTTGCCAGCGCGAAAGTCCGACAAAATCTCCCGAAATCGATTCTTCTTCGACATCGTATCCGTATCCATCCGTTCGAGACGCGCCTTCGGCAACACGCGCCGCACCGCCTCCTCGACGCGCTGCGTGCCCATGCCTTTCCACCGAATCTCCGGCGCTCCGCACGCCGGACACCGCGCCGGCGCCACCGCCTCTTGCCCGCACAAATGACACCGCAGCTTCTCGTCACTACGATGATACGTCATCGTGATGCTGCAATGCGGACACTCCTCCACGTGCCCGCACTTCGTGCACTGCATCGACGGCGAATACCCGCGCCGGTTCAGAAACAAAATCGTCTGCTCCTTCTTCTCGAATCGCGCATGCATCGCATCGACCAGTTTGCGCGACAACGACGTGAACCCGCGCTGCCGCAGCACCTCGACGCGCATATCCACGATGTCGATATGTGGCAGCTTTCGCGCATCCACGCGCTCCGGAAGCCCGATCAACCGATACTTCCCTGCCTGCGCATTCGAATAACTCTCCAGCGACGGCGTAGCGGACCCGAGCAGGCACAAAGCATTGTTCATCTTCGCCCGCATCACCGCCACATCGCGCCCGTGATAACGCGGCGTCTCGTCCTGCTTGTAGGCCGGCTCATGCTCCTCATCGACCACGATCAACTTCAAACTCATGACCGGCGCAAAAATTGCCGACCGCGCCCCCACCACCACGCGCGCCTCGCCCGTCGCCAGCGACATCCACCCGTCCAGCCGTTCGCCTTCGCTCAAGTGACTGTGCCACACCACGCACTTGTGATCCGGCGCGATCGCCTCCAACCGCCCGCGCATCCGCGCCACCGTCTGTGGAGTCAACGCCACTTCCGGCACCAAAAAAATCACCCCACCGCCCGCCGCCAGTGCCGTCTGGATCGCCCGCAGATAAACCTCCGTCTTCCCCGACCCGGTCACGCCGTGCAGCAACGTTACCACAAATTTATCCTCCGCCAGCGTCGCCCCCACCGCATCCACCGCCGCCTGCTGCCCCGGGTTCAAATCATGCGGCTGCGACGCCACGATTTCTCCCGTGGACCAATTATCCGCATAAGCGATCCGCTCCACGCGCTGCGTCTCCTCCTTCACATAACCGCGCTTCACCAGCGCCGACACCACCGCCGCAGTCGCCCCGAGTCGCCCGATCACCAGCGACTTCTTCAACGGCTTAAACTGCTGCGCGAGGAACTGGTAAACCTTAGCCTGTGCCGGCGCGCGTTTCACCAACGCCTCCAACTCCTCCGCCTCCAAAATCCGCGCCGCCGACAACAATTTCTCCTGCTTCAACGCCGCCGCATTCCGCACCGCCGCCGGCAACATTGTCTCGATGATCGAGTCGTGCTTCGCCGCATAGTAACTCGACATCCACCGCGCCAGCGCCTGCAAATCCGGCGGCAACGCCGGAAACGGATACACCACATCCGCCAGATTCTTCAGCCGGCTCACCGGGAAATCCACCGGCTCGCTGAACTCCGCCACGATCCCGAGGTGCAACCGGTTCACGATCGGAATCCGCACCAGCGACCCCACCGCCACCTGCGCGCGCAACGTCTCCGGCACTTTGTAGTGCAGGAGTTTGTCGAAACCCGCCAGAGGATGCACGCCGACCGTCATAGTAGAATGGAGTGTGCTTCATTGCACGTCCCTCCCCACCCCTGCAAGCGTGCCGACGAACCAGTTGACACGCCCCGTCACGCCACTGACATTTTTCCCGTGAGCAACGACGCGGCCCGCGAAAAATTCAAAAACTACCTCGCCAGCAAAGGTCTCCGCATGACCAACCAGCGACTGGCCATCTTCGAGGCCGCCTTCGCCCGCAAAGAGCACTTCACCGCCGAGGAACTCCTCGATCACGCCCGAGCCATCGACGATTCCGTCTCCCGCGCCACCGTCTATCGCACGCTCCCGATCATGACCGAAAGCTCCCTCCTCCGCGAAGTGGACATCGGCACCAACATCAAGTTCTACCTGCCCATCGCCAACGACAACGCCCAGGTCGCCCAGGTCATCTGCGTGGACTGCAACAAAATCTTCGAGATCAGCGCCCCGTTCATGGAGTGGTATGGCAGCACCGTTTCTTCCAAACTCGGCCTCACTCCCGTTTCCCAACGCCTTCAGGTCAGCGCCCACTGCATTGCGCTCAAGCAGGGTGGCGTTTGCAAAAATCACGCTTAAGCTCGGTCCATGTCCCGCAAAGAAGATCCCGCCTTCGACATCGCCTTCTACGAATCCGTCCTCCGCCGCGAACCCGGCTACGAGGACGTGATAGAACTCTTGGGCGGTCTCTACACCAAAACCGGCCGCATCGCCGATGGCCTCAAAATGGACCGGAAGCTCGTCAAGCTGCAGCCCGACAACGCCACCGCCCGCTACAATCTCGCCTGCAGCCTCGCCCTCTCCAAACGCCGCGCCGACGCCCTCCGCGCCCTCGGCGAAGCCGTGAAGCTCGGCTACACCGACTACGACTGGATGTCCCAGGATCCCGACCTCGAAAGCCTGAAAAACGCCAGCGCCTTCAAAGCCCTGCTCACCCAGCTCAAGCCCCACAGCTGAGCCTCCATCCCGTAGCTACGAGCGTGAGCGAGTGGCCCCCTTCTTTTTCGATTTTCCCATGCCCGTCCTCGACTACGAACCGCTCGTCCTCGCCCCCCGCTCCGCCCCGCCGAAGCTCACTCCCATCCAGGAGGAAATCCTCGCCCTGAAACGCGAGCGCAACGCCGTCATCCTCGCGCACAATTACCAGATCGAGGCCATCCAGCAGGTCGCCGATTACGTCGGCGATTCCCTCGGCCTCTCCTATCAGGCGCAGGCCGCCCAGGCCGACGTCATTCTCTTCTGCGGCGTCCACTTCATGGCCGAGACCGCCAAAATCGTTAACCCCGCGCGCACCGTTCTCCTCCCCGACATCGACGCCGGTTGTTCGCTCTCCGACTCCTGCCCCGACGAACGTCTTGCCGCCTACAAAGCCGCCAATCCCAACGTTTACGTCGTCGCCTACATCAACTGCTCCGCCGGCGTGAAAGCGCTCAGCGACGTGATCGTCACCAGCGGCAACGCCGTCAAAATCGTCAACCAGATCCCCGCCGACAAAGACATCCTGTTCGTCCCCGACCAAAACCTCGGCCAATGGGTCTCCCAGCAAACCGGCCGCCAGATGCGCCTCTGGCCGGGAAGCTGTTACGCCCACGTCATGTTCACGACGCAGGCCGTCGAAAAGGTCCGCGCCAAATTCCCCAACGCCCCCGTCGTCGCCCACCCCGAGTGCACGCAGGCCGTCCGCGATCTCGCCGACGAGGTGTGCTCGACCGAGCTCATGGTGAAATTCGCCAAGGAATCTCCGGCCAACGAAATCATCGTCGTCACCGAAAGCGGCATGTTGCACCGCCTGCGCAAAGAGGTCCCTCACAAAACCTTCATCGCCGGCCCGACCGACAGCTGCGCCTGCAACGATTGCCGCTTCATGAAAATGAACACCATCGAGAAGGTCCGCGACGCCCTCAAAAACCTCGCCCCCCAGATCGACGTCCCCGAAGCCACCCGCACCGCCGCCCTCATCCCGATCCAACGCATGCTCGACTGGAGCAAGCGCTGACGCCGTGTAGGGTCGGCCCTCGCGGCCGGACCCCGTTTGGCGCGCCCACCTTCACCCGTTGACCGCCCGCGTCCAGGCCTCCAAAAACGCAATCCATGTCCTCGCCGGACCGGAAAACCGCTCGCCTGCGCTGGGCCCGTGTATCACTTCCGGGCGCGCGTTATTTCCTCACGGTATGCACGCAAGATCGTGCCAGCTTCCTGACTCAACCCAAAGCATCGGCTGACGTCCGATATGCACTCAACACGCTTCAATCCCACGGCGACATCGAAGTGCTGGCCGCCTCGCTTATGCCCGATCACCTGCATGTGCTCTTCACACTGGGTGTGCGGCTTTCCGTGGGTCAGGTCATGGCAAAACTCAAAACACTCTCCCGGGATCAAGGCCGGGCAGCGTGGCGTTGGCAGCAAGACGGCTTCGAGCATCGCCTGCGTCCTGGAGAAAAAATCGAAGACTACGGGTTTTATATCTTCATGAATCCCTATTGTGCGCGCGTCCTGCCCCTGACCGAAACCTGGCCCGGCTGGATCTGCCCCGAACCGACCCATTTCGCATTCACCGCGCACCTCACACCCTCGGGCGCACCACCCACCGAATGGCTGGAGCAAAGCGACCAAATCGCCGCCCGTATCACCACCGGCTCCGCGTAGGG
>CAMBLN010000148.1 GCA_945868215.1 Opitutus sp. GAS368 | reverse complement strand
CGACCGGCGCGGCCGGTTTCCTGGTAGTAGCCCTCGATGTTTTTGGGGAGGTCGTAGTGGATGACCCAGCGGACATTGGGCTTGTTGATGCCCATGCCGAAGGCGATGGTGGCGCACATGATGCGGACCTCGTCGCGGAGGAAGAGCTCTTGGTTGCGGGCGCGTTCGGCGGCGTCGAGTCCGGCGTGGTAGGCGCGGGCGGAGTAGCCCTTGCCGGCGAGGGCCTCGGCGACGCGCTCGGTGGCGGCGCGGGATGCACAGTAAACGATGCCGGACTCGTCTTCGCGTTTTTTGACCCAGGCGATGATTTGGTCGGTGGGTTTTTCCTTGGGCGTGACCTTGTAGGTGAGGTTGGGGCGGTTGAAGGAGGCGACGAAGGTGGCGGGGTTGCGGAGCTTGAGGTGCTTGATGATGTCGATGCGCACGCGCTCGGTGGCGGTGGCGGTGAGCGCCATCACGGGCACGTCGGGGAGGAGTTCGCGGAGTTTGGAAATCTGGCGGTATTCGGGGCGGAAATCGTGGCCCCATTCGGAGACGCAGTGGGCTTCGTCGATGGCGATGGCGGCGACGTTCCAGGCTTTCAGGTTCTCCTGCCAGTTATCGAGCATGAGGCGCTCGGGGGCGACGTAGAGGAGACGCCATTCGTTGCGGTGGAGGCCGGCGAGACGAGAGCGGGCCTCGGCGGAAGAAAGCGTGGAGTTGAGAAAGGTTGCGGCGACGCCGGCGGCCTGGAGTTGGTCCACCTGGTCCTTCATCAGCGCGATGAGCGGGGAGACGACGATGGTCAGGCCGGGGCGGTGGAGGGCGGGGATTTGAAAGCAGAGGGATTTGCCGCCTCCGGTGGGGAGGAGTGCGAAGACATCGCGGCCGGCGAGGGAGGTTTCGATGATGTCGCGCTGGAGCGGGCGGAACTCGGGGTAACCGAAGGTGGTGTGGAGGGTGTTGAGGAGTTCGGGCACGGGAGAATCGAGCCCGAGATTGGGGCGGTGCGGGGATGCCTCAACGGTGAATCGTATGAAAATTTATTGGAGGAGGGAGGGGGATGGGGTATTGGTTTAGGAGGGATTTTTAGATTCTTAAGATTTTGGTAGATAGATGTAAGTGGAAGTTTGTCACTTATTAAGTGACAAACTGGGTTGGGGTAAAAGGCGATTGTTGTGTGTGGGGACGAGGCGAGTCGGGTCAGGCGCGGCGTTTGTCCCAAGGGCCGGTGATGGCGAGGGTGTAGCCGGGGTGTTGGACGTTGACGAACAAGGTCGTGCCGTCGGGGGAGAAGCAGGCGCCGGCCAACTCGCGGCCCACCTCTACGTTGGAGGCGATCACGTAGAGGCGGCCGGAGGGCGTCACGCCAATCAGGCGGCACACGCTTTTCGTGTCTTCGCAGAGGATCAGGTCCCCCCAGGGGGCGACCACGACGTTGTCGCAGTTGCTGAGGAGCTCTTTGTCGTTGGGCTCGCAAAAGAGTTCGAGGGTGGCGGGTTGTTCGCTTTCGCGGGGCGTGCCCTCGAACGGACTCGGGCGGTAGCGGAAGACCTGGCCGAGTTGGGCGCGTCCGCCGTTGGTCATGGCGAAGTAGGCGGAGTCGTTGCCCCACCAGGCACCTTCGCCGCGGGCGAAGACGGCGGCGCCGGCGGCGGCTCCGCGGTGGCGGAGGTCGTTGTCGGGGCTGTCCACTTCGTCGAGGTCGATCCACGTCACGGCGACGGGCTGGCCGACGGGGAAGTTGGGGGTTTCGGTCCAGTTGCGGGTGTCGGCGGTTTTTTGGCCGGTGACGACGAGGGACTGGAGACGTCCGCCGTCGGCGAGTTTGCCGGGAGTCTTCGGGAGGAAACGGTAGAGCAAACCGTCACCGAGGTCTTCGGTTTCATAGACGGCGCCGGATTTTGGATCGACGGCGATGGCTTCGTGGCGGAATCGGCCCATGGCTTTGAGCGGGACGGGATCGACGAGGCCGGGGGTGGCGGAGGGGACGACCTCGAAGTTGTAGCCGTGGAGTTTTTCGGCGTCGGGCTCGGGGAGGAGGTTCACTTCTTCGCAGGTGACCCAGGTGCCCCACGGGGTCGGGCCGCCGGCGCAGTTGCGGACGGTGCCGGCGAGGCTGAGGAAGTGGCCTTCGAGTTTCTGTAGTTTATTATTGAATACGAGGGTGGTGGTGCCGCCGATGTTGGGGAGGCGGCCGTGGCCGGCGTCGTAAACCTTGGAGCGGTCGATTTTGTCGAAGCGTTCGTTTTTTTCGCCGTAGGGGCTCTTGGCGGTCCAGCTGCTTTCGAGCTCGTGGTTGCGGACGAGGAGGGTGCGGCCGTCGGGGCCGGGGAAGGCGGCCATGCCGTCGTGGTTGCCGGGGACGAGGAGGCCGTCGTCCATTTCCTCGCCGGTGCGGGAGAAGGCGGTGTAGCGGAAACCTTCGGGGAGATTGAGGAGGCCGGCGGGATCGGCGAGGAGCGGGCCGTAGCCGGTGGCGGTGCCGCTGGCGAGGTAGGTGGCGAGGGGTTGGTTGGCGAGGGCGCGGAGGCCGGCGAAACCGGCGGTGTAGAGGGCGGCGGTTTGCAGGAAGGAGCGACGGGAAAGCATGGGGCGGAGCGTGGGAGGGCGGAGGGGTGGAGTCAAAGCGCGGGGGGAGGCGTTGCGGGAATGTTACGCGGGCACGGAGCGCGAGCAATCGCGAGCGAGTGGCGGACTGTCGCTTGCGCTCGAAACGCTGCCACGATGAAGCGTGAGCGAGCTCGCGGCCTACGGGGAAGACGGGTGGACCGAGCGTTTCTTGGCGAAGGCTGCGCGTGGGTTGGCAAGGCTTTGACTTGCGGGGTGTGCGGGTGTCCGGTGTGCGCATGGACTCCACCTCATGGCTGCACCCCCGCGACGAACTCGTTGCGACCATGGACCGAATCTATCGTTATCACATGACGACGACTTCGGGGGGGAATCTGTCGATTCTTGATCCGGATGGCAGTATCTGGATCACGCCGTCGCGGGTGGACAAAGGGTCGTTGCGGCCGGACGACATCGTGCGGATGAAGGCGGACGGTTCGCGTGAGGGACTGCATCCGCCGTCGTCGGAGTTTCCGTTTCACCGTGAGATCTACCGGCGTCGGCCGGACATCAAAGCGATCGTGCACGCGCATCCGGGGGCGTTGGTGGCGTTCAGCATCGTGAGGCGGTTGCCGGAGACGCGCGTGCAGACGCATGCCCATGCGTTGTGCGGGAAGGTCGCCTACGCGGCGTATGCGTGTCCGGGTTCGCAGGAGCTGGGCGACAAGATCGCGCAGACGTTTTCGGAAGGCGCGGATTGTGTGATGCTCGAAAATCACGGGGTCGTGATTGGCGGGCGAGATCTGGCGGAGGCGTTTCAGCGGTTTGAGACGCTGGAGTTTGTCGCGCAGACGGTGATCCGGGCGTCGGCGCTGGGTGAGTTGAAGACGTTGCCGGCGGATTCGCTGGCGGGGAACGCGGTGCCGGATTTTGCGGAGTTGACGGCGACGGCGCCGACGAATCGGGAGAAGGAATTGCGCGCGCAGGTGGCGGCGTTTGCGCAGCGTGCGTATCGTCAGCGGTTGATGATCAGCACGGCGGGGTCGATTTCGGCGCGGTTGGATTACGAACAGTTTGTGATCACGCCGCGACGGAGGGACCGGTTGGATTTGAAGCCGGCGAGTCTGGTGCGGGCGACACTGGGCGCGGCGGAAGCGGGGAAGCGGGCGAGCCGCACGAGCCGTTTGCACGGGTTGATTTACGCGGCGAATCCGGAGGTCGGCGCGATCATCAATGCGCAGCCGATGTGCGCGAGTGCGTTCTGCATGACGGATGCGGAGTTTTCGACGCGGACGATTCCGGAGAGTTATCTGGTGTTGAGTGACGCGCCGAAGGTGCCGTTTGCCTGCGTGGTGAACGACGCGGAGGCGCTGGCGGCAAAGATGTCGCAGAAAAAATGTCCGGTGCTGCTGATTGAAAACGAAGGGGCGCTGATCGTGGGGCGCACGTTGCTGGAGGCGTTTGACCGCCTGGAAGTGTTGGAGGCGACGGCGGAGGCGTTGCAGTTGAGTCGTCCGCTCGGGCCGTTGGTGCCGATGCCGGAGAGCGCGCTCACGGAATTACGAAAAGCTTTCGGGCTCGAATAGAGCCCGTGAAAATTGGGGCTGTCAGCCGGTGGGGTTTGACGGTCCCTGTGTGAAAGAAAACCCGGACGGAGCAGGGGTGCTCCGACCGGGCCTACACACAAACTACTACACTACACTGCTGCAAACTACACTGCGTGCTAACGTCCGATGGCTGATTATCGGACGAAAGAGGGGGTGACTTGAGGCCATCAGGCGTAGGCGATGGCGTGGCGGCTCGGGATCGAGCGCGGGTTGTCGAAGAAGTCGCCGGGGGCGGATTCGGTGCCGAATTCGGGGGCGCATTCGGCGAGGAGCTTGCGGAGGTTGTCGCGGGCGCGGGCGATGCGGCTCTTGACGGTGCCGACGTTGATGCGGAGGGCGCGGGAGATCTCGTCGTAGGGGAGATCGAGGACGTTGCGCATGGTGAGGATCTCGCGGTGGGAAGGATCAAGTTTGTCCATGCAGAGCGAGATGAGGGAGACGAATTCGTTGGTGGTGGTCTCGTGGGCGGGATCGGCGTCGGTGGCGGCGATGAGATCGGAGAACGTGGCGTCGGATTCGTCGGAGAGCGGGCGCTCGAGCGAGAGCGAGTCCTGGCGGCGGCGACGGAAGAAATACCAGTAGCGGTTGCGCGAGAGGTTGAGGGCGATGCGGTAGAGCCAGGTGGCGAGGGAGGAGTCGCCGCGGAAGTTGGCGAGACCGCGGTGGGCGCGGATGAAGGCGTCCTGGACGATCTCCTCGGCGTCGGCGGCGTTGCGAAGGAGGTTGTGGGCGAGGCTGAAGAGACGGCCGTGGTAACGGTGCATGATCTCGACGAAGGCGGATTCATCGCCGGAGTTGAAACGGGTGACGAGGGTGGTGTCGTAGGCGGCCTCGGAGGCGGATTCAGGTTTGGCCGGAGTATAGGTGCGGGCGGTGCGAGCGGGCGCTTGTGTCTTCATGATGGGAAGTGGTTTCGATGGTTGGAGTGAATCGAACGACTTCCTTATTACTTGGCGCGTGCCAGCAGGTGTCTTCGTGATTTAAGTGACTATAATCACGGGAGATAAAATTGACTAGGGGTAGATCACCCCATGACGGGCCGTTGCGGAATGCACGACGGATTTTTGGCGGTTCGTGCAGGGTGCAAGGTGGCGAACGCTGACAAGAACTAGAGCGCGAGCGAGCTCGCGGCCTACGAAACCACGAGCGCGTCAGTGGCCGACTGTCGTTTCGCTTGAAACGCGGCCTACGGGTTAAATGCGAAGGGAGGCGAGGTAGGTGAGCCAGCCGCCGTGGGGGGTGATGTCGGTGGCGCCGGTGAGGGCGCGGGGTTCGCAGAGGAAGCTTTTGACCCACGATCCGTCGATGAGTTCGGCGTTGCCGATGACGAGCGGTGCGGGAACGGCGGCGGTGAAGCGGCCGAAGGCCTCGGGCGTGAGGGCGAAGGTTTCGACGGCGATGGGGGCGCCGGTGTCGGAGGGGGAGGAAACGCGGGCGAGGCCGGGCTTGGGCGGCGTGGTGTTGGCCAGCGCGTAGAGGCGGTAGTGGGCGGAGGTGGTGGTGGCGGAGACGAAACGGGCGCCGAGGGCGGTGAGTTGCGAATGTAGGGGTTGTCCGCGCAGGTGGGCGCCGCAGACGGCGAGCGTTATATTTTGGAGAGAAGGAGGATCGGAAAGTTTGTCACTTATTAAGTGACAAATGGGATCGGGGGATTCGCCGAGGTAGCGGGCGGCGAGGGAGAGGAGCTGTTCGTCGTGCCAGGCGGGGGCGATGAAGGTGATGCCGAAGCCGGGGCCGAAGCTGTAACGACCGGCGGGCACGGTGAGGCCGCAGAGGTCGAGGAGGTTCATGAAGTTGTTGTAGCGGCCGAGATTCGAGTTGAGGCGGATGGGGTCGGCGGCGAGCTCGGAGACCTTGTAGATGGTGCCGGCGGTGGGGGCGACGAGGGCGTCCACGGTGGCGAGGATGGTGTCGGCGGCGCGGCGGAGTTCGGCGAGGCGGTAGGTGGCGCGGAAGGCGTCGGCGGCGGAGGCGGTGCGGCCGCCGAGGATGATTTGGGCGACGGTGGGATCGAGTCCGGCGGCGCGGGCGGTCTCGGGTGTGGCGGAGTGTTGCTCGATGAAGGCGCCGACGGCGGCGTAGCGTTCGGCGGTCCAGGGGCCTTCGTAGAGGAGGCGGGCGGCGTCGAGGAAGGGGGCGAAATCGACTTCGATGATTTCGATGTTGAGGGTGCGCAGACGGTCGAGCGCGGCGGCGAAGAGGGCGGGGGATTCGGGGTTGCCGAACCACTCGAGTTGGTCGGCGCGGGGGACGCCGAGGCGGGTTTTTTCGGAGGGAGTGTCACCTAATAGGTGACACTTTGGTTTGGGGCGGGAGAAATGATCCGCGGGGTCGAAGCCTTCGGCGGCGGCGAGGACGCGGGCGGTGACGGTGAGGTCGCGGGCGAAGATTGAGACGCAGTCGAGGCTGCGGCAGGCGGGGACGACGCCGCGGGTGCTGAGGCGGCCCTTGGTGGGTTTGAGTCCGATGATGCCGTTGAAGGCGGCGGGGACGCGGCCGGAGCCGGCGGTGTCGGTGCCGAGGGCGAAATCAACCAGGCCGGCGGCGACGGCCACGGCGGAACCGCTGGAGGAACCGCCGGAGATGTATTCGGAGTTGAATACGCAGCGCGGGGCGCCGTGCGGGGAGCGCGTGCCGACGAGTCCGGTGGCGAATTGGTCGAGGTTGGTTTTGCCGAGGGGAAGCGCGCCGGCGGCGAGGAGACGGGCGACAACCGTAGCGGATTCGACGGGCGTGTAGGCGAAGCCCGGGCAGGCGGCTGTCGTGGGGATGCCGGCGAGGTCGATGTTGTCTTTGATGGCGAAGGTGAGGCCGGCGAGGGGGGAGGGACGGACAGCCTCGTTACCTCGGCTGCTACGGGCGTAAGCGAGTTCGGAAGGCGTGAGGCGGTGGAGCCAGATCGCGTTGTCGGTGTTCATGGTGGGTCAGCCTTCGAGGACGATGAGGGTTTCGCCGGCGTTGACGGGGCGGCCTTCGGCGCAGCGGATTTCGCGGATGACGCCGGCGCGGGTCGCGGAGACGGTGACTTCCATTTTCATGGATTCGAGGATCACGAGGGGTTGGCCGTCGGTCACCGTGTCGTTGGGGGAAACGAGGATTTTCCAGACGTTGCCGGGGATGTGGGACGGTAGTGCGATGCAGCCT
>CAMBLN010000147.1 GCA_945868215.1 Opitutus sp. GAS368 | reverse complement strand
AACCGCCATTCCCGTTCCTTCATAAAACCACCCAACTTCGTCCTTCACCCCCGCCAAAACCACCCTTCAACTGCGGAATTTAGGATGAAACCAGTGAAGGACTTCAGCGTAAAAGCGCGGCTCCTCATAAACGACCAACGCAGGCTCACCGAATCCACTGTGGAAATTGACCTGCTCGGGTAAACGCTCACGGCCCAGCGCCCAATCCGCCATGTAGTCGATGCCCATGCCGGCGGGAACCGGAAACTCCGCCATCACCTCGGCGGCAAGATCGGGGAAGTTCGCTCCCAATTCGCCGTAGCTACAGCGCGCAGAAAGTTTTTCGCCGATTGCTTTAAAATAATCCATGTGAGGCCACTCTCGTTCGATCACCACGCGACGCAATCGCCCAAACCGATTATAAAGTCATCCGAACCTTCACCCCACTGGCTTAGATTCATACATCGGGCCCGTAGTCGGGCGAACACTTCATCAGCTCACTCTCCCACCGGGCTCAAAGCCTCCCGGGTGCCGTATCCAACATCGCACCGACTTCATCCTCCAACTCCCGCCCGTCCAGCGCATCGCGCTCAAACTCCGCCAGCGCCTCCTTGAACTGCTTCTCATTCCCCTTCGCCGCCGCCTCGTAAAGCCGCCCCATCGAAATCGCCGTGTTCGTGTAATACGGATGGATCACCCCCAACACCGACTGCGTTTGCCGTCCGCGCTCATCCAACTCCGCCCGCACCCACGGCTCCTTGCGCAGCCCTTCCAGTTCGCTCAACGCCAGCACCACTTCACGCCCGTCCCTGCCCGCCAGCCACCGGCTGCGGTCCGCCAGCCAGGCCCTCGACGCCTCCGCGGTCATGATCGGCAAAACGCGCAGCCGGCTTTGATGATGAAACCCCGTCTGCCACCACAGATCCATCGCCGCCGCATCCGTCCACAACCCCGCATACGTCCGCGGTAATGTATCCCACGGCGCGGCTCCGCCCGTCACCCCGCGCACCCACGCCCCCCAACGCCACGCCTCTCCCGGCTCGGCCTGCAACTGCAGAAACAACCACAACGAGGCCAGCTCCCACCCGCGCGACTCCACCCCTCCGCGTTCCCACAGCAACAACGCCCGCAACGGCGGCACCACCTGCACCCGCCCCGACTCCTGCTGAAACGCATCCAGCATCGCCGGCCGCTCTCGCACCTGGCTCCAAGCCGTGCACGCCTGCTCCAGCCACAAGGGCACCGTCAGCTTCGGACTCGCCCCGTGCCACGCCACCGCCTGCCGCAGAATCACCCCCTGCACAAACGCCCGCCTCACGATCACCGGATCGACATCCTCCGCCCATCGCACCCGCACGCTCACCCGCCCACCCGGCTCCACCGTCGTCGTGAACACCACCGGTTCGCTCCACTGGTCCGCCGGCACCAGCCGCACGCTCACCGGCGATGAAAACCCCTCCGCCGGCAACCCCAACGGCCGGCTCAACGCGCCCCACACCGACCGCCCCAACGCCAGCGCCGGCTGCGCGTCTTCCACCGCCGCCACGATGATCTCAAACTGCCCCGCCTTCGTGTAAAACACCCGCGGCTCTTCCCCCGCGATATCGGCGGCGCCCGGCGTTTCCTGCGCACGCAGACCCGCCGCGCCGACCATCGCCAGACTCAACACCATCGCCACCCACCCGCGACTCCGCCCCGTCATCACGGCAGATTCAGGCGCAACACCGCGTTCTCGACCACCACCATATCAAGCTGCTTCCACGTCGCCTGGATATCCTCCGGCAACTCCTGCGCCGCCAGTATCCGCTTGATGAAAAACGGCGCCAACCCCGGCACCGCGTGCACCGGCAGCGACCCCACATAAAGCTCCGCCGGCACGAACGTGAAACCCTCCGGCCCTTTCTCAAACTGCCCGCGCGTCTGGAACACCAGATCATGCGTTATCCCTGCCGCCGCCATCTTGCCCGTCAGCCCGATTTGCAGCACGCTGTCCTGAACCCGGAAATTCACTTTGTCCGGCGTGAAAAAACCCGCCGCGGCCGCGTCCCCTTGCTGCCCTTGCGGTGCCACGCTCGACATCCACGCATTCAACTCATCCTCGTTGAACGACACTTCCACCGGCCCGCCGTCCGCCATCATCTGCCGCTTGCGCTTCCACTGCCCCGACTTCGATCCGCTCTGCGAACCTTCCACAAAATACACCTTGTCCGCATCCGGATCATCAACCGCCTTTTTCACCACTTCCACCGGCGTGAACACCAGATGCAGCGCCGCCAGCAACACGCCGAGCGTCACACTGAGCAACACGCCGAGCGTGATCTCGATCATTCCCGGACCATTCAACGCCCGATCAATCTTCTTATTGGAGGCCATGTGAGGATAGTAAAATTAGGTTCATCATCCCGCGGCCCGCGCCGCACCGACGACCCGCGGAGGCTCAGGCACGCACCCGGCTTTTGCGAGATTCTTCCACATACCGGAAAGACATCGTGTAATAAGTCCAGCTCGCCGCCAGTCCCACAAACACCGTGAAGGTCATCAACGGAATCCCCGCCACCAGGAAGCCCACCAACGCAAACGTCGGCACCCAGAAATACGATTTTGTCGAACGTAACATCGCGATCAGCACCGACACACGGAACGCATCCCGATACTCCTCATGTTTCTGATACTGGTAAATCCCCGCCACCGTCAGCGGCGCCGCCAGCATCACCACCGGTATCAAGGGGAGATAAATAAACACCCCGTAATTCAAATAATGCAGCGTGAAATATTTCAGCGGCCACACGATCAGCCAGACCGCCACAATCGGGATTACCCCCAGCACGCAAAAAATCACAAACGCCGGCACACCATTGGCAAACAATCGCTGCCAGTCACCCCACTCGGGAAAATCCAACTCCTCTCCCCTCCTCGCCTGCTCGATCATCCCATAGAGATAACCAAAAGCCAGAAAGTGAACCCCCGGCACGATCATGATGAGCGCGCCGACGATCGCTTTCAGGAACCAGGACGGGTCAGAAAAGAGGCGTTTGCAAACTTGTTCAAGGGAAGGCATTGCTGCGGGCGAATTTTGCCCGAAAGCTAGGTGCCCGCCGATGGACTTCACAACCAAATTAAACCACCTCGTCGCCCAGGTCGAAACCGCCCTCGACCGGCTCGTCCCCGCGCACCCCGGCGTCGAACCCGGTCCCGCCCGCATCCACGAGGCCATGCGCTACACGCTCAGGGCCGGCGGCAAACGTCTCCGCCCCGTCCTCGCTCTCTCCGCCGCCGAACTTTTCCGCCCCGTAGCCACAAGCGTGGGCGAGTGGCCCTCCGCCGAGCCCGCCGCCGTCGCCCTTGAGTGCATCCACACCTACTCGCTCGTCCACGACGACTTGCCGTGCATGGACAACGACGACCTCCGCCGCGGCCGCCCCACCGCCCACAAACAATTCGACGAAGCCACCGCCCTCCTCGCCGGCGACGCCCTCCTCACCCACGCCTTCCTGCTCCTCTCCACCCGTTACGCCTCCGATCCGCGTCTCGCCACCGCCCTCGTCCGAGAACTCGCGGACGCCGCCGGCTCCGCCCGCCTCGTCGGCGGACAAATGCAGGACCTCCTCGCCGAAAAAAAATCCGACGCCACCGCCGGCGAACTCGAGTTCATCCACCTCAACAAAACCGCCGCCATGCTCGAAGCCTCCCTCGTCATGGGCGGCCTGGTCGGCGGCGCCGATGACACCTCGCTCACCCGCCTCCGCGCCGCCGGCCGCCACCTCGGCCTCGCCTTCCAGATCATAGACGACATCCTCGACGCCACCGCCGACAGCGCGACCTTGGGCAAAACCGCCGGCAAAGACGCCAAGTCCGGCAAGACCACCTACGTGAGTCTCCACGGCCTCGACACCGCTCGCCGCCTCGCCTCCGAACAAACCGACTCCGCCCTCGCCGCCCTCCGCTCCCTCCCCGGCGACACCACTTTCCTCCTCGATCTCGCCCGCTCGATGTTAAGCCGGGCCAAATAACTCCCCCATGCGAGGCCCTCAACTCTCCGTCAAAAACTTCGAACTCGGCGGAGCCGTCGCCTTCGGCATCACCTTTATTCTCGCGGTCGCCCTCGCCATCGGCACGTGGTCGCACTTCGCGGGCAAACGCCAGGCCGCCACCTTCTCAATCGCGCTCACCGCCCTCGCCGGCGAACCCAACCTCGCCCCCGTCGTCCAACGCGAAGCCCGCCTGCTCAAAACCGCCGACCTCTACCACTGGCGGGCCCTCCTCTGGCGCGAAACCGATTCCGGAAAAACCCCGCTCATCTGGTCCGTCAAAGTCCGCGCCACCGACCCCATGATCATCGAGTCGTCCGAGCTTCTCCCCTACACCCCGTTTCGAGCCCGCGAACTGGAGCTGCCCGCCCTGCCGGCTCGCACCGGGAACCCAGGGTAGGCACGGCTCTCCGCAGCCGTCCGCTCCGAAAAAAAACGCGTCTCAAGTCAGCTTAACCCGCATCCGGCTGAACTCGTCGCACAGCGCAAAAATCTCCTTCGCCGAGGTCAGCGTCAGCGCCTCGTCCGCCAGCTTCTTCGCGTCGCTCAACTTCATCGAGCGCAGCAAATATTTCACCGCGGGAATCAACGGCGGCGTCATGCTCAATTCATCCACGCCGAGCCCGAGCAGCAGCGGCGTGTAAATCGCGTCACCCGCCATCTCGCCGCACACGCTCACCTTGATCTTCTGTTTGTGCGCCTCGTCGATGATCGACTTCAACATGCGGATCACCGCCGGATGCGTCGGCTCGTAAAGGTGCGCGATCCGGTCGTTCACCCGGTCCACCGCCAGCAGGTATTGGATCAGGTCGTTCGTGCCGATGCTGAAAAAATCACAGTCTTTCGCCAGCAGGTCCGCCGTGATCGCCGCACTCGGGATCTCGATCATCGAACCCACCTGGAGCTTCGCGTTGAACGCGATTTTTTTCGCCTTCAACTCCTCTTTGCACTCCGCCAGCACCGCGTTCGCGCGCGCCAGCTCTTCGCGTCCGCTGATCATCGGATACATGATGCGGATGTCGCCATACGCGCTCGCCCGCAGGATCGCCCTCAGCTGGTCCTTGAAAATCTCCGGATGATCCAGACAGAAGCGGATCGCCCTGTATCCAAGAAATGGATTGTCCTCCTTCGGGAAAAGATGCTTGTGCCCCGCCATCGGTTTGTCGCCGCCGAGATCCAGCGTGCGGATCACCACCGGCGCGGGCGACAGCGCCTCCGCCACCTCCTTGTAGGCGAGATACTGCTCCTGCTCGCTGGGGATGTGCCCCGCGTTCAGATAAAGAAACTCCGTGCGGTAAAGCCCCACGCCGTCCGCCAGGTATTCTTTCACGAGCGCCGTCTCGTCCACCTTCTCGATGTTCGCGCGCAACGTGACGGTCACGCCGTCCAACGTCACCGCCGGCCGGCGGTTCGCCTCGAGCAACCGCTGCTCGAAGCCTTTTTTCTGAATCTGGATCTGCTCGTAGCGGAAAAGCGTCTGCTGCGTCGGATTGAGGATCACCACGCCCTCGTAACCGTCCACCAACAACCAGTCGCCCGGTTGCACCTGCTTGGTCAGGTCGCGCACGCCGACCACCGCCGGCACTTTCATCGAACGCGCCACGATCACCGCGTGGCTCGTCTTGCTGCCCGAGTCCGTCACGATCCCCAGCGCCTGCGAGCTGTCGATGCCCGCCGCGTCCGAGGGCGAAATATCATTGGCGACCACCACGCGCTTCTCCACCAGCTGGCTTAAATTCTGACTCGAGTGCCCGAGGAGATTTTGCAGCACGCGTTGCGCGACGTCGCGGATGTCCCCCGAACGCTCGCGCAGGTATTCGTCATCGATCTCGGAAAACGCCTTGATGTAGCGCTGCGAGATTTTGTTGAAGCAGGTCTCGACATTCATCCCGCTCGATTCGAATTCGCGGATCGTCTCCGAGATCAACGCCTGGTCTTCCAGCACCAGCAGATGCGCGTCAAAAATCCGCGCCTCTTCCGGCCCGAGATTCTTGTCCACCTCCGACATGATTTTCTGGATCTGCTGCCGCGTGATCAGAATCGCGTGATCGAAGCGTGCGATCTCCTCCATGCGCTTGTCGGGCTCGACCCGGTAGGCCGGCACTACCACATCGCTCTGGATATACAAAAACGCCTGGCCATACGCGAAGCCCTGCGAGGCGGAGATGCCTTGCACAAGGGTTTCGGTTTTATCGCGTTTATCCGTGGGCATTCAGAGTGTCCGTTTTGGCCGGGGCAGGCTCGGGACTTCAAACGATAACGGCCTCGCTTCGCGCAGGGTCAATCTGCATTTGTTAGCGCGCGTCAGGTTTTTTCAAACAACTCACGAGAGTCGCGTTTCCGTCACAAAAACCGTCCCGCCCCACAGCTCGCGAATCCGCGCCGTGATCGCTGCCACCGGCGCATTGTCCGGCAAAAACGCAAAGCACGCGCTCCCGCTCCCGCTCATCCGCGGCGCCAGATCAAACTCATCCCTCAAACGCTCTAGGATCACGGGTAGGGCAATATACTTGGTGAAGGCCGGCGCCTCCATGTTGTTCCACAAAAGCTCCTCGCCCGGCGCGGTCGCATGATCGATCCAGGCTTCAAGACGCGTCTCCGCTTCGATCGCCGGCAGATAACTCCCCGGCGCCCCCGCCGCCATCATCCGGTATGCCCACGCCGTGTTGATCCCGAACGCCGGTTTGAAAATCAACACCCGCCGTCCGCGCAACCGGTCCGCCGCCTGCGGCGGCAGCGGCTGCACGTGTTCACCGCGCCCGCGCATCACCACCGGCCCGCCCTGAAAAAACATCGCGCAATCCGACCCGAGCTTCGCCGCGATGCGCAGCAGCTCTTCACCCGCCAGCGGACACCCCGCGATCTGGTTAAGCGCCAGCAACGCCGTCGTCGCGTTGCTGCTGCCACCTCCCAGTCCCGCCCCCAGCGGAATCCGTTTCTCCAGCGAAAAATGCGCCCCGCCCTTCCACCCCGTCGCCTCCGCAAACGCCCGCGCCGCCCGCAACACCAGATTCGTCTCATCGATCTCCAGCGTCGGCTCGTCGCATTCCAGCGAAAACCCTTCCGCCCGCGTCTCCACCTTCAACGTGTCGCCAAACTCCACCGGCGCCGCCACCGACACCAGATCGTGAAATCCATCCGCCCGCCTCCCCGTGATCGCGAGAAAGAGGTTCAACTTTGCGGGACTTTGAAGAATGACCGGGTTCACAAAAGAAACGATAGTCCCCAACCCTAAGACAACGTGCCGTCTCCCCGCCAGATTTTGATGTTTTTAATTAGTGTCCCTTAGTGTCCATTAGTGGTTTTAAAGATAACCATGCCTTGCGATCTCATCCTCGCCCTCGACGTCCCC
>CAMBLN010000146.1 GCA_945868215.1 Opitutus sp. GAS368 | reverse complement strand
GTCTCGGCCTCATCACCGCGGATGTACAGCGTGCCGTCTCCCGTCATGGCATCGAGCACGAGTCGCTCGTAGGCCTCGGGTGTGTTGGAGCCGAAGGTCGTCGAGTAGTGGAAGTTCATCTTCACCGGCTGCGTGCGGGTTTCGAGGCCGGGAACCTTGCCGTTGAGCACGAGGCTCAGGCCTTCGTCGGGCTGGATCTGGAACGCGAGGGTGTTGGGCGCGAGATTGAAGCGCTCGCTCTCGGCGAACAACGTGCCGGGCGGACGCTTGAAGTTGACCGCGATTTCGGTGACGCGACGGGCCATGCGTTTGCCGGAGCGCAGGTAGAACGGCACGCCCTGCCAGCGCCAGTTGTTGATCGAAAGACGTATGCCCGCGTAGGTCTCGGTGCCGGACTGGGGATTGATGCCCTCTTCATCGAGATAACCCTTCACGTTTTTTCCGCCCATCATGCCGGCGGCGTATTGCGCGCGCACGACATCGCCGCGCGGGCTGAGGTCTAGCGGCTGGATGGCCCGGAGGAGTTTCACCTTCTCGTCGCGGATGGCCTCGGCGTCGAGCGACACGGGCGGCTCCATCGCGGTGAGCGCGACGAGTTGCATCGTGTGGTTTTGAATCATGTCGCGGAGCGCGCCGCTCTGCTCGTAGTAACCGCCGCGCGTGCCCACGCCGACTTCCTCGGACACCGTGATCTGGACGGAATCGATATAGTTGCGGTTCCAAAGCGGCTCGAAAATCGAGTTGGCGAAACGCTGCACCAGCAAGTCCTGCACGGTCTCTTTGCCGAGGTAGTGGTCGATACGGTAAACCTGATGTTCTTCGAGCACCTGTCCGATGGTCTTGTTCAACGCCAAGGCGGACTCGAGGTCTTTGCCGAAGGGTTTTTCGATGATGACCTTCGTGTGGTGGGGCTTGCCGAGATACTTGGACGCAAGACCGCTGGCACCGAGATTCAAGAGAATCGGGGCGAACACCGAGGGCGGCGTGGAAATGTAGAACAACGTCTGCACCTCGCGCCCGAGTTTTTTCTCAATGTCGGCGATGTGCGCGGCGAGGCGGTCAAAAGCCTCCTTCTCGTCGTAGCCTCCGGCGACGTAAGTAGTGCGCGAGGCCACGCGACCCCAGACCTCTTCGTTCAACTCGCGGCGGGAAAATTCCTTGATGGCGGCGGACGCGTCCGAGCGGAATTGCTCGTCGGGAATCGCCTTGCGTCCGTAGCCGACGAGGAAGAAATCAGCCGGCAACAGGTTGTCGTAGCTGAGATTGTAGATCGCGGGGATGAGCTTGCGTGCAGTGAGGTCGCCGGAGGCTCCAAAAATGACAACCACCGTGGGCGCACTGCCGCGATGTTTACTAAGTCCTTGCAGGAATGGGTGACGTTGGGCTTCGGCCATGGAACCGCAAATTTCGTCCGGCCAACTGCGGTCAAGCAAGGCTAATGCGGTGAATTATCCGCATCGATTAGCACAATTCCGGTCATGATTCGTCAGGGCCTGAAGTGTTTGGAAAACAGCTCCACGTTTTCGTAATGCCGCACCTCCGATTCACCTCCGCCCACCAAGGATACCTCGACGATGTCGAAACGAAAGGTATGCGGTCTGGGGTTGAGCTTGCGCATGTAGGCGGCTGAAGCCCGGCGCACCACGGCCTTTTTACGTTTGTCCACGGCATGGTATCCGGAGACCAGCGCGGCTGCAGCCCGCGCCTTCACCTCCACGAAAACCAACACCTCGCCATCCCGGCAGATAAGATCGATTTCGTCCCGCCGGTCGCGCGGATTTCTCCAATTACACGCCACGATCACATAGCCTTGTTTTCGCAAAAATGCGGCCGCCTCCCGCTCACCGCGTTCACCGGCCGAAACCGTTCGCATGAAGGGCAGCCCTGCCAGCCAGGTTTTGCATCGTCGCCACATATAACATCCTCGATAAGTATCAGGTGCTGATTGTAATTGCGGCTACAGTCACTCGCTGGCAATTCCAGACTCCGCGCGCCCGCGCTTCTTTTTGACCTATGTCATCGACTTCATTCCTCGCGAACACTCTCCGCCGCTCGTTGCTGATCAAGATCATCTCGAAGCCCACGCCCAGCAGTGAAGATGTCGCCTCGGTCATAGAACTCACCGCGTCCAAGGTCGTGGAGGCTCTCCAGGCCCAGTCGATGACTCTCTACCTCGTCGAAGGTAATGACATCGTATTCCGACACGTTTTTTATTCACCGACACTCTGGGGCAAAGATGAATCGAAAGCCGCCCAGTTCAAAGAAACCGGTGCCAAACTCCTCGAACTTAAACTCCCCGCAGGGAAAGGCATCGTCGGCAAAGTCATAGCCGAGGGAAAACCCATCTTCTTCCGGAACACCCAGACGCAGGCTCCCATGATGCTTTCGATGGCGCAGACCACCGGCTTCGACGTGCGCTCCATGCTCACCGTGCCGCTGAAGGCCGGCAACATCGTCATCGGCGCCATCCAAGTGCTCAACAAAGAGCCTGCCGCCGGCACCAACAGCGAGTTCAAGGAAGCGGACCTCCCGTTGCTTCAGGAGGTCGCCGAATACTCCGCCGCCCTCATCCAGCGCATGCTGGATCCAAAATTCCAGCTCGGGCCCGACGACACCGCGAAGTTCATCTCGCGCCTTACCAACCACCCGCTCGTCACCAAACCCGAAGAGCTCCAGATCGACGACAATCTCGTCACGTCCATCGGTGACGCCATCATCCGCCGCGAACACATTTTCCCCTGCAACCGCACCTCGCCCAACTCCATCGGCGTCGTGATGGCCAACCCGCTCGACTTCGCACGCCGCGAGGCTTTCCAGCAGGCGACCGAACTCATCATCGACGATATCTCCGTCGCCTCGGCCCACCTGATCGACACCCTCGTCAAAAAATACTTCAAGAGCGACCCGATGTCCGGTGCCGATGTCGATATCGCCAAGGTCGCCGACATCATCACGTCCGCCTACACGTCCGATGGCACCGGTGAAGTCAGCGCCGCCGAACTCGAAAGCGAGGACTCCGCCCCGGTCATCCAGCTCACCAACCGCATCATCGAGGATGCCTACATTTGCGGCGCCTCCGACATCCACATCGAGCCGCAGGAAAAAGACCTCATCATCCGCTACCGCATCGACGGTCTCTGCCAGGAAAAACTCCGCCTCCCCCGCGCCGTCGCCAACGGCCTCGTCACGCGTCTGAAGATCATGTGCAACCTCGACATCGCCGAGCGTCGCCTCCCGCAGGACGGCCGCATCGTCTTCAAAAAATACACCAAGAAAAACATCGATATCGACCTGCGCGTGGCCACCGGGCCCATGAACCACGGCGAGAAGGTCGTCATGCGTATCCTCGATAAAACCAAGAGCACGCTTCCCCTGCCCGCCCTCGGTTTCTCCGACGAGAATCTCGAACGTTACCGCGAGTGCATCCGCCAGCCCTACGGCATGATTCTCCACTGCGGGCCGACCGGCTCCGGCAAGTCGATGACGCTCTATTCCGCCCTGGGCGAAGTGAACACGCCCGACGTCAACATCCAGACCGCCGAGGACCCCATCGAATACACGCTCGCCGGCATCAACCAGATGCAGATGAGCCGCCAGATCGGCCTCACGTTCGCCCGCGCGCTGCGCTGTTACCTGCGTATGGACCCCGACATCATTCTCGTCGGCGAAATCCGCGACGAGGAAACCGCGCAGATCGCCGTCGAAGCCGCGCTCACCGGTCACTTGCTCGTCTCCACGCTGCACACCAACGACGCGCCTTCCACCATCGCCCGTATCGGCGAGATGGGCGTCGAGCCGTTCAACATCTCCGCCTCACTCGTCTGCGTGTGCGCCCAGCGCCTCCTCCGCCGCGTCTGCAAAAATTGCAAACAGCCCTACGAACCCGCCGGCCGTGAAAAGAAAATCATGGACGAAGCCATCGGCTGGAGCGGACAGATCTTCAAAGCGAACCCCCAAGGCTGCCCCGTGTGCAACGGCACCGGCTACAAGGGCCGCGTCGGCATCCACGAGCTCATGGTCAACAACGAGGAGCTAACCAACGCCATCAACAAGGAGGTCGAGGTCGCCGAACTCAAGCGCATCGCCATGCGCACCGGCATGAAGACGCTCCACCAGGACTCTATCCTCAAGGTCAGGATGGGCCTCACCACCATCGAAGAAGCCCTCTCGAACGTCCCGCCGGATCTCATCAAGTAGGCTCCGCACCCGCGCCCTTGCTTTTCACCACGGTCGTCCGCACGGTTCGCGGTTCGGCCCGCCGTGCGCGCCGGTTTGCATGTTTCTCCCACATCTTCGGTGCCTGTGTTCGCGTGTTTTTTCCGTGCTCTGGCGCGCACTTCATCGGGTCAGGGAAACACTCCGCTCCCGCCCGAAACTCGCCCTTTGGCTCGGACTGTCGCCCCTTCCGGGCGCAAAGGACGCCGATTACCGGAAATTCAATCTGTCCCTTTTTTCCCGCTTCGCCGAGCAGGAGCGCATGTTGGCCGACCGTCCGCGCATGGCCTTTTACCACGCCGCCATCACTCAAACCGTGAAGCCCGGCGACCGGGTCATCGACCTCGGCACCGGCACCGGCATTCTTGCCGCTTTCGCCTCCCGCCGTGGCGCGGGCCGGGTCTTCGCCGTCGATCACTCCGAAATCCTTAAACACGCGCGCCGCCTCGCCGCGCATAATAAACTCGAGAACGTCGAATTCATCTCCTCGCACAGCCGCGATTTCACGACCGCCGAACCGGTCGATGTCATCCTTCATGAACAGATGGGTGACTTCCTCTTCGACGAGGCGATGGTCGCCAACGTCATCGATCTGCGCGACCGCCTGCTCAAGCCCGGCGGTCTGATTGTGCCCGCGATTTTCGATTTCTACTGCGAACCCGTCATGGTCCGCGCAGACCGGCGCGTCCCTTTCATCTGGGAGCTCAATGTCCACGGCTACGACTACGCCTGCCTTGATCGCAGCCGCCCGCAAGACCCCGGCTACTACCGTCACAACAGCAGCGACCTCGGCGTCGTGGATCACTTCCTCGGCGAACCCTCCCCCGCCCTTGCGCTCGACCTGCAAACACTCCGCGAGGCCGATCTCCCCCGGGAAATCCGGATCCGCCGCACCGTTGTTCAGGAGGGAACCCTGGATGGATTGGTCGTCTTTTTCACTGCGCGCACCGGGGATCTTTCACTCAGTTCGAGTCCGATCGATCCGGGTCGCGCGCCTCATTGGGGATTCCGCATCTTGCGCACGGAGTCCGCATTCCTGTCCAAAGGTGACGTGATCGAATTCACCCTCAGCGCCGATGAATGGTCGAATCCCGAGACTTGGCGCTGGAGCCAAACTCAGCCGGCTTAAGCCTGTCCGTCGGCGGGTAGTCCCGCAGGCACTACACGCACAAACGGCCGCAACACGCCCTCGATATCGGCCAGTTTCGCCGGCTTCGACAAAAAGTCCGTCATCCCCGCTTCCAGGCAGCGCAGGCGCTCTTCGGGCAATGCAGCCGCCGTCAGCGCGATCACCGGCAGCGACGAGGCTTTGCGCTGGATTTCGGTGGCGTTCCCATCACTCCCCCACGCCCGGATACGCATCGTCGCCTGCCATCCGTCGAGGCGCGGCATATGGCAATCCATCAGCACCACATCGGGCGGAGCACCCGCCGACAACGCCAGCACCGCCTCCTCGCCATCCGCCGCCATCGTGCAGCGGCAACCCAGCTGCCCGAGCTGCGTGCCCAGGATTTTCCGGTTCACCGCGTTGTCCTCGACCACCAGCACCTTCAGACCGAGTTCGGTCGGAGCCGGCATGCGCACACCGTGCTCGTCCGAGGTGATCGCCGCCGCCCGCAACGCGATCGTGAAGGCAAACACCGAGCCCGCCCCCGGCGCGCTGTCCACCTCGATGCGGCCGTTCATCATCTCCACGATGCGCGCGCTGATCGCCAGACCCAGTCCGGTTCCGCCATAACGCCGCGTGGTCGAGGAATCCGCCTGCGTGAACCGGTCAAAAACCCGCTTCAACGTCGCCTCGTCCATGCCTATCCCGGTATCACGCACTTCAAAACGCACCACCGTCGGGTTCGCCGTGGCATCGACCGAGCTCACCGACAACAGCACGCTTCCGCCCGCCGGCGTGAACTTGATCGCATTCGAGCCCAGATTCAGCAGCACCTGCCTCAACCGGAAACTATCCCCCTCGAAATGCCGCGCCAATCCCGGTTCCACCGCGCTCTCCAACCGCACCGCGCTTTGTGCCGCGCGCGTCGCCAGCAACGCCACCGCGTCATCCACCAGCGGCACCAGAGCGAACGTGTGGTTTTCCAGCGCAAAACGCCCCGCCTCGATCTTGGAAAAATCCAGAATGTCCCCCAGCAACCTCAGCAACAAATCCCCCGAGTCCGCGATCAACCGCGCCTGGTCGGACGCCTCCGCCGACAAGTCCGCCCTTCGCCGCAGCAGATCGGATGATGCGATGATTCCGTTCAACGGCGTGCGAATCTCATGGCTCATGTTCGCGAGGAAATCGCTCTTCGCCCGCGAAGCTTGGTTGGCAAGTTCCGTGGCCGCTTCCAAATCCCGCGTCCGCTCCGAAACAAGCCGCTCGAGATTTTCGTTGGAAAGTCGTGTCGCCAGAAGCGCTTCCTCGCTTCGACGATGCGTCGCCTCGATCAACGTCACCAGCACCGCCCCGACGCAAAATGTAAACCCGAACGCAATCAGCCCTTCGCGCAACAACGCGTCGGAAGCATATTGCATCGAACCCGTCATCGGCTGCACAAGCGTGCCGCGGGCGTGAACCGCAAAATGGGTCACCACCATCAATCCCAGCATGGCAAACGCCACGCGCTTCGTCGCGAAGACGAGCGACAGCAGCAGAAACACCATGTTAAAAACAAACAACTGAACGGCCGCGCCGAGTGGCTGGGGATAATGCTGCACCAGCAGCATCGCGAGGTTCGCCGGCAAAAGGGAGCCCAGGATCATGACGCTGCCCGCAAGTTCGAGGCGCCCCCTGCGCACCCAATGCAGCGACATGACTGCCGCCAGCAGCCACATGAAATGAAATCCAAGCCGCACCGCCAATTCGGGCGATTGCACCAGCACCAGCTTGGTCACGTTCAACGGAACGAACACAATCTGCAGCAAATTAAACCCCGCCAGCAAACGCGCCTTGATCCCTACAAAATACGGACGATCTCGGTATACGAGATCCAGGCTTTCGACAAAAGCTGCGATAGGGCTGCGCATCCGAATACGTGACCTTATCGGTCTCATTCATCCTAAATTCCGCAGTTGAACCAAGCGGCTGACACGGAAGCTGCTGCAAGTGATGCGTATGAACGAGGTTTCGAACACAAAAGAGCTTCACCCGGCAGGTGAAGGGGATTTCACGTTTCCGACGGCGGGAGGTCGGGTGCGTTTG
>CAMBLN010000145.1 GCA_945868215.1 Opitutus sp. GAS368 | reverse complement strand
AAGAAGAAGAAGAAGAAGAAGAAGACGGGTCGGAAGGAGTGACGGTAGGCGAGGTGGAGGTGGACATGGCGGCCTCCTGGTTCAACGCGGCGATTTCATTGATGAGACCCCCGGGGTGGGGCGGGCCGAGGGCGGTGGGCAGCCCGGAGACGGGGTCGGCCGGTTGGACGGGTTCGGCGAAGCGCAGCGGGGGAGGCAGGCAGACGAGGAGATAGGGTGAGGATTGGGGGGCGGGAGCGGGAGGAGCGGACGGCGGGTTGTGCGCGGGCATGGAGCGACCGAAGGACGGACGTTGCATGCCTCCGGCGGCCGCATCCGGGATGAAGGCGGGCAGGAGTGTGCAAACCGCCAGACGGACCAAACGGGCCGGGGTGGAGGGAGATGTGAGTTCAAAAAAGTGCATGATGGCGTTTTCGGTTAAGGAGACGACAATCGACCTGTTTTGCTCATCGGCCGGCCGAGGGGGATTCTTAAGCGTGGGGCGGATTTTTTATGGGAAGACCCGGGACGGGGGGCGTAAAAAACCCGCGCCCCAAAAAAGGGGCGCGGGCTCGCAGGGTCGGACGGAAAACCAGTCGTTTAACCGTCCGGAAGTGATGGAGGAGGGCGAATCCCGGGTCAGGTCGCGGAGGCGAGCGCGGGGGCGCCCTTGGCGAGATGGGTCTTGGCGTCGTCGAGGGAGTCGAAGAATTGCCAGCCCTTGGTGTCCTCGAATCCCTTGCACTCGGTGACGATCTGGGCGTTGCCGACCAGGACGTATTGGAGGGCGAGTTCGCGGAAGACCTGCATGGTGTTAAACAGGAGCTTGATGATGGTCATGTCGAAGCGCTTGAGCTCGTGGAGATCGATCACGGCGCGGTAGATGCCGCTGTCGACGGCCTCGGCGGTCTTGGGCTTGAGGTAATTGGCGACCTCGACGAGCGCGGCGGGCGAAGTGTTCTCGGGCAGGCGCATGATGAAGATGTTGTCGGCGGTGGCGAAGTAACGTTGCGACGTGTCGAGATTCATGGCCTTGGCGATCTTGGCCTCGAGGTCCTGGACCTCGATGGGCTTGGTGACGATGGCGCTGAAGCCGACCTGCTGGGCCTGCTGCTGGACGGCGAGATCGGTCTTCACGACCAGGCCGAAAATGGGCGTGTATTTGGTCTTCACGTTGGTGCGCAGCAGGCGGAAAAGCGTGAAGGCGGCGTCGTCGGGCAGGGAAAGGGAGACGACGATCAAGTCCGGCGGAGTCTTGCTGCAATAGTCGATGGCCTCGCCGGTGGCGGTGACGCCGGCGATTTTCCAAGGGGTGTGTTTGATGCCCTCCTGGATCTGCTGGAGGATGGCGGGCTTGTCCTCGACGACGAGGATGGTGGCGGGATCGAAGATGCTCTTGGTCTTGGCGTGGTCGCCCTCGCTGATGGGTTTGAGGTCGATGATGCGGCCGACCTTTTCGACGAGGAGATCCTCTTTGAACGGCTTCACGATGTAGTCGCGCACGCCGATCTTGGCGATTTTGAGGACGTTGTCGCGGCCGCCCTCGGCGGTGAGCATGATGACGGGGATGGCCTTGAGGGCGGGGTCGGACTTGAGCTTGGTGAGCATCTCGACGCCGTCCATCACGGGCATGGTGACGTCGAGGAGGATGACGTCGGGATTTTCCTTGGCGGCGGTGGCGAGACCCTCGACGCCGTTGGCGGCCTCGATGATTTCGCAGTCGTAGGTCTTGAACGCCTTTTTGACGATGATGCGGACGGTCTTGGAGTCGTCCACGGTGAGGATTTTGTAGCGCATGGTTGGATACGGCTGAAAGGTTTAATCGCCCTGCTTCATGAGGAGATCGGCGACGAGGACATGTTCGGCGATCTGGAAGCGGTAGATGCGGCGGGTGGCGGAGGTGATGGGTGCGATCGAGAAATTGCTGCCGCGGAGGATGGACGGGATGGTGAGCTTGCAGGAGAAGCCCTGGTCGCAGAGCTGGTTTTTGAACGTGCCGACGGTCATGTTGGTGATTTCGCCGACGGCGTCGTTGACGACCTCGTCGCCGGCCTCGTCGAGCTCCTCGGGCGACATGCCGAGAAGGTGGCCGGAGAGGTGGTTGGCAAAACCGGCGCTCATGTAGAGGTAGATGAGACCGGAGATGTCACCGATGAAGCCGACGGTGCCGACGACGAGCTGGCCGTCGATGAGGACGCGCTGTTCGGGGTCGCCGGTTTCCGGTGCCGGCGGCTCGGGCTGGTCGATCAGGACGGCGGGCAGGCTGAACATGGTTTTAAAGACATCATGCACCGCGCGGGTGATGGTGTCTCTGAAGACGGAGTCGGTGACTTGGTCGATCGCGGGCATGGCGGGTGTGGGGACGGATGCGTGGGTGATGCCTTATAATCGGCCGGAATCCGGCGGATTTAGGGAGAATTTGAAAAAGTAGCGTCTTTGGGCGCCGGCGGAGGGCGAATCCGTTTTCTGAATACACGGATAGGCGCGGGAAGGCGGCGGGGGTTCCGGGTGAAAGCGGAAATCAAGGTGGCGCACGGTAATCGACACGCGCCATTCATCGGCACGAACGGACGCGGCTTGAGCGGGCGCGGGAAAAAAGTTCGGACGGGATCGGACTGGGGATCGCGCGGGGAGTCCAAGCAGCCCGGCGGGCGTCCGGGGCCGAAAGAAGGGGGATCAGCCTTCGCCGTTGGCGAGGGTGGTCTCGGCGAAGTCGCCGCTGAGGCGGTATTCCTGGAGCTTGTTGCGCAAGGTGCGGATGGAGATTTTGAGCAGCTCGGCGGCGCGCGTGCGGTTGCCGCCGGTGGAGCGGAGGGCGTCGAGGATGGCTCGTTTTTCTAGCTCATCGAGGGGGACGATGTCCGATTCCGACGCGGCGACGGACACGGAGGCGGCGTCGATGACCGGGGCGACCGCCGTGAAACTCTCCTCGGGGACCGGTTCGCTTTCGGCGGCGGGAGCAAACGGCGGGGTGGAGAAACCGGGCGTTTCGACGGGGGAGGCGGGCCACGGGTCGGAGGACTGGCCGGAAGGAATCGGGGCGGCGACCAAGGCGGCGACCCGGGGAAGCGAAGGCAGGCCGAGGCTGCTGGTGGAGACGGGGCGGCCGGATTCGGAAAGGATCACGGCGCGCTCGATGGTGTTCTGGAGTTCGCGGACGTTGCCGGGCCACGGGTAGGCCTGGAGGGCGGCGCGGGCCTGGTCGGAGAAGCCGGGGAGCTTGATGCCGTGTTTGCGGCCGAAGCGCTGGAGGAACGCCTCGGCGATGACGACGATGTCATCGGGACGCTCGCGCAACGCGGGCACGTGGACGGGGAAGACGTTGAGACGGTAGTAGAGGTCGGAGCGGAAAGAGCCGCGCTCGACGAACTGGAGCAGGTCGCGATTGGAAGTGGCGAGGATGCGGACGTTGACCTTGATGGTCTTGGTGCCGCCGACGCGCTCGAACTCGCGCTCCTGGAGGACGCGGAGGAGCTTGGCCTGGAGGTTGGGCGGGATCTCGGAGACCTCGTCGAGGAGGAGGGTGCCGCGGTTGGCGAGTTCGAAGCGGCCCTCGCGCCGCTCGGTGGCGCCGGTGAAGGAACCCTTTTCGTGGCCGAAGAGTTCGCTCTCGATGAGATTCTCGGAGAGGGCGGCGCAGTTGACCTTGATGTAGGGTTCTTTTTTGCGCTGCGAGTGACGCCAGAGGGCGCGGGAAACCATTTCCTTGCCGGTGCCGTTTTCGCCGGTGATGAGCACGGTGGCGTCGGTGGGGGCGACGCGGACGACGAGCTGGCGGAGACGTTGGAGGGCGGAGGAGCGGCCGAGCATGTCGCCCTCGTCGCCGCTGTGTTCGCTGAAGTAGCGGTTGACGCTCATCAGCTGGCGGAAGGACTCGGCTTTTTTGAGGATGATTTCGATCTGCGACGGCGAGAAAGGCTTGATGAGGTAGTCGAAGGCGCCGGCGCGCATGCAACCGACGGCGCTCTCGATGCTGCCGTGGCCGGTCATCATGACGACGAGCGGTTTTTCGGGGAGGCTCATCACGTGTTCGAGAAACTGCTGTCCGTCGCCGTCGGGCAGGCGCACGTCGAGCATGATCAGGTCGAAGGTGTCGCGGGCGAGCAGGGCCTCGGCCTGGGCGAGGGTGGCGGCGACGCTTACGGTGTATTTTTTGCGACCGAAGAGATCGACCAGGATTTTTTGGATGATCGGCTCGTCGTCGAGAACCAGAATGCGTTCGAGGGACATGGGTGGGTAGCGGTCGCCAAAAAAGTGGGACGGTGAGAGGCTAGCTTTGGCGCGGTGTTTTATTCAATCTGCTTTTGGCGGCAGTGAAGAACTATACGAGATCGGCGGTCAGGTCCGGGTAGTGCCGGTGAGTGGCGTTTTGAGGGGGGCGCTACGGACGGCATCGATGAGGCATTGCTGGCGTTCTTCGTCGATGAACGAGAGCGGGAGGGCGTTGGCAAACGGGTCCGTCGCCGGAAACGGAAACCAGAGTTGAACGTGGGCGCCGCCTTGAGGAGGGGAATCGACTTCGATGCGGCCGCCGTGGGCTTTGATGATGCCGTGGACGACGGTCAGGCCGAGACCGCGCCGGCCGGCGCGCTGTTGGGTGAAGAAAGGATCGATGACTCGGCGGCGGGTGGCCTCGTCCATGCCGATGCCGGTGTCTTCGATGCTCAGGCAAAGCTGGGGCGGATCGAGTTCGGGGTGGTGCGTGGTGCGAACGGTGATGCAGCCGGTGTCGAGGGGAAGGGACTGCCGGGCGTTTTGAAGAAGGTGCTGGAGGGCGAGGATGAATTGAGGTGCGTTGAGCATGAGCACGTCGGGGGCGGGCGAGAGGGCGAAGGTCACGGTGATGGATGCGGGCCAGTTGCGCGCGGTGTGGGCGACGGCGTGGCGCATGAGCTGGTGCAGGGCGTGGGGCGTGCGCGGGCATTCCTCGGTGCGGGCGAAAAGCTGGAGTTGATACACGACGTCGGCGCCACGCCGTGCGGCCGTCATGATGTGGCCGGCGATTTCGCGCAGGCGCGCGGGGTCGGAGGCCATGTCGGGGAGCAGGTCGCCGTAGCCGAGCACGATGGTGAGGACGTTGTTGAATTCATGGGCGACGCCGCCGGCGAGGGTGGCGAGACCCTCGAGGTGGTTGTCCCTGGAAGCGGGCACGGCCGCGTGAGAAGAGGCGGCATGGACGGAGAGAAGACGCCGGGACGGCGCGTGGCCGTCGAGCGGACGCACGACGAGTTCGGCGGTAAAAGGCGGGGCGTCGCCGCGGAAACATTCGCCGACGACGCCTTTTTTTTCGGGCTGCTGGACGGCCTGGCGCCAGAGGGCGTCGGGGATGAAGTCGGTGACGGCGCGGCCCAGGATGCGTTGCGGGCTGGTTTCAAAAAGGCGGGCGAAGCTGTCGTTGCACGGGCCGAGATGGTCCCGGTCGTCGACGAGGCAGAGCGCGCAAGGTACGCCGGCCAAAAACGAATCGGTCGTGCAGGTGTCCTGAGGGGAGATTTCGGGGGCGGGTGACATCGTTCACGTGGCTCCAACCCATCATTATCGGACGTTGGCCGGAAAGATTGAGGAAATAACTCAATTTTCGCGGGAAGGTGACGAAGAACCGGGGCAAAGTGGATTCACCCTCGGCCAAGTATCCCCGCCTCCTGTCGCTGCTTTCGTTGATCGAAGCGGCGTTGTCGTCCGCGCAAGGACGACCGGCCGCGGTGACCCGTTCGGCGGATTATCGCATGGGAGTCGCCCGGATGACGTTTGGCGATGGCAGCGGGAGTATCCTGCTGCAGAATTTCCTGCTGGCGGACGGCCAGCTTTGCATGCGGATAAATCTGCGCCGGACGGGTGCGGCGCAGGCGGGGGAAGAGGCGATCTATCCGCAGGTGGCGACCTGTGATTGGGAAGAGGCGGCGGCGCGGATCGCGCGTGCGTGGTGCGTGCTGGCACCGGCCGAAACCGGACGGGCGGAGACGATTTCGGCCTGAGCCCGGAAAACCCGACCGTGGGTCGGGTCCACATCGCGCGGCATCAGCCGCAGGCGGCGAAGGCGGGCTGGTGGTGCGGGCGAGGCGGAGAATACGCGGGACGAATCGCCTGGAGGCGGGCGCGGGCTTCGTCGAGCCGGCTGATTTCATCGCGCGTGGTGTTGAGCAGGCGGGTGAGACGGATGCGGCGTTCTCCGCGTGAGGCGACCAGGGCGGCGCCGCGTTCGCGGAGGGCGGGGTCCATCGGAGAAGCGTCCATGGCCAGTGCGACCACGCGGCGGACGAGCGGCTCGGCGCGTTGCTCCAAGGCGAGGAAAGCCAGGCCGTCGCCGCACGCGAGGGCGCCGTCCTCGCGGCAGCCCAGGTCTTCGAGGGCTTGCAGCAGACGGCGGAGCGTGACGGCGGCGGATTGCATGGCGGGACGAGGATCAGGCGACGTTGCAGACCGGTTCGTTGGCGCTCTGCTTGAGCAGCATCTCGGCCCAGCCGGAGCGCAGTTCGCCGACGAGACGGAGCACCTCGTCGATGGGTTCCGTGCTCTTGTGGAGGTTGGCCTGTAAAAGCCGGCGGATGTAATAATCGTAGAGGCGGTCGAGGTCGCGGGCGTAGTCGCCGCCGGCGTTGAAGTCGAGGTTGGCACGGAGCTCGACCAGGATGTTCTGGGCTTTGAGGATCGCCGTATTCATTTTTTGAATTCGGGCGACCTCGTTGGTATCGGCATGGCCGTCGAGGGCCTGGTTGAGAAAACGGACAACCCCGTCGTAGAGCATGAGGACAAGATTGCCGGGGTTGGTCGTGAGGACGGACTGGGTCTGGTAGAGCCGCGCGAATTTTTGGGAGGAGGGAGGCATGGCGGGGCGTTAGTCCTGGCTGGAAAGATCGCGGGATTGGACGAACAGGCGGGCGATGTCCTCGATGATGGCGCGAGGCGGGTAGTTGGCGTCGACGGCGAGTTCGCGGCCCGTGGCGACGACCTCGGGCCGGACCTCGGGGAGGGCGGCGAGGGCTTCGCGCAAGGCGGTGCTGGCGGTGGTGTCGAGCGTGTCGCGGGTTTCGGCGACGGGGGCGGGCCGGCCGGCGGGTTTGGCGCCGACGGGAGGCACGCCTCCCGGGAGGGAATGGGAGTTGGACGTGGAATGTATCATGATTTGGTTCCTGATTTGGAACGGTCAGCCCTCGACTGGAGATACAGGGAACGCCGTTGGTTTACAGAGGAGTATTTCGGCACGGGGAGCGGTTTTCTTTAATCCTAAATTCCGCAGTTGAACCAAGCGGCTGACACGGAAGCTGCTGCAAGTGATGCGTATGAACGAGGTTTCGAACACAAAAGAGCTTCACCCGGCAGGTGAAGGGGATTTCACGTTTCCGACGGCGGGAGGTCGGGTGCGTTTTTCGGTGACGGAGGATGCGCTGACGCCGTTCGGCGGCTTGGTGCCGTGGGCGGCCTACACCAAACACATCGGCATTGCCGAGGCGCTGGCGGCGGATTGCCCGGT
>CAMBLN010000144.1 GCA_945868215.1 Opitutus sp. GAS368 | reverse complement strand
AGGGACGAACGCCAGCGGCGGTTCTTGGGGCCGGCGACCTCGACGAGGAATCCCTCGAGGGTGACGATATCGTGGCGGCGGACGGCGAGGAGCTGTTTGCGAATGGCGGGGGAGGACGGCAGGCAGTGGGTGTTGGCGGAGTGGGCGTTGATTTGCGCGGGGTCGAGGGGCGGGTCGCCGGACCAGGTGTATTCATACCAGCGGCCGGATTGGGAGATGTTCAGGTCGTTGATGACGACGGCGGTGGACAGGGGGCCCCAGCCGAGGGCGAGGTCAACGGGGCAGAACGGTGCGGCGTCGTCGTAGCGGTAGCGTTTGCGGGAGAGGACGACGGCTTTGATTTCGTAGCGGGCGAGCGGAGTGATGGTGTAATCGCCCTGTTGGAAGGCGGGCGGAAGACGCGTGGCGGTTTGGACGGGATCGCGGGCCGCGGGAATTCCGCGCCACTTGGCGGCGGGCTCGTGCTGCCAGAGCCAGATGCCGGCGCCGAGGAGCAGGAGGACGATCCACTTTTTCATGGAACTGCGACCGTGACGATGATCGGGAAATGGTCCGAGCCGATGTCGGGGCCGACCTGATGATCGGCGACGAAAAGGGAGGGTGAGATGAGGCAGTGATCGAGCGGGATGCGCAGGAACCACGGCTTTACCGGCCAAGTGGGGGTGACGCCATGTCCCGTGTCGATGAGTGATCCCTCCTTGAGCAGCCGGCGAAAAGCGGGCGACCACGGAGCGCAGTTCAAGTCGCCAAGCACGATGGCGGGATGAAGTGAGGTCGATGACCAGCGCGCGATGGCGGAGATTTGTTGATCGCGCAGAAGCAGTCCTTCGGCATCGCCGGGAGGGAGCGGGTGAGTGGCGAGAAGGTTGATGTGACCGCCGCTTTTGAGGGGAATCGTGGCGTGGATCGAGGGCACTTCGGCCGGTGAAAGATAAAGGGTGATTGCATTGCTCAAGGGGAGCCGGCTGAAGAGGGCGATTCCGAAGTTGTCCGGGCGCGACACGCTGCGGGTATGAGGATGAGTGAGGGTGAGCGGTTTGAGGGCATCAAGCCAGGCGTCGTTGATCTCCAGGAGTGCCACGATATCCGGTTGCTCGCTCTTAATCAAAGCGAGGATGGCCTGATGGTTTTGATTTCCGGTATGAACATTCGAAAGAAGCAGTTTGATGTGGGGGGCGTCGGACGGAGGATTTGCGTGGGCCGCAAAGCGCGGGAGCAGTGCGGAGGTGTTCAGCATTGCGAACGCGGCGAATATCGCGGCGGTGCGGAACCGACGGACCGAGGTCCAGACGAGGGCGCATACCAGCAGGGCGATGGTGTAGTGCGGACGGAAATGAGTGGTAAGCTCCAGCAACCAGTGACGCTCTCCGGCAAAAGCGGCGATTGTAAGCAGGCACAGCCCGAAAGCACCGAGGATGCCGACCCAGAGAGCGGCATCGGCGACTCCGCGCAGGGACCAGCGAGGGGCGGGGGGCGGTTGAGACATTTAATAAAAAAGCCACTCGGGATGAGTGGCTTTGGGATGAAGGGTGTGCGGCCTGGAAGAGGTTAGATTTTGCCGGCTTTGCGCTTGGCGACGAGGTTGTAGAAATCGAGGAAGAGCGGGTCGGCGTCGTTGGGGCCGGGTGCGGCTTCGGGGTGGTATTGGACCGAGAAAATGGGGAGTTCCTTGTGGCGGAGGCCTTCGACGGTGTTGTCGTTGAGGTTGATCTCAGTGACGAGTGCGCCGCCCTTTTCGAGGGAGGCGGGATCGGTAGCGAAGCCGTGATTTTGGGCGGTAATGGAGACTTTGCCGGTTTCGAGATTCTTGACGGGCTGGTTTCCGCCGCGATGGCCGAACTTGAGTTTGAAGGTGGAGCCGCCGAGGGCGTGGGTGAGCATCTGGTGGCCGAGGCAGATGCCGAAGATCGGGTAGTGGGGGACGAGGCCGGTGACGGTGCGGTGGATGTAGTCGAGGGCGGCGGGGTCTCCGGGGCCGTTGGAGAGGAAGACGCCGTCGGGGGCGTGTTCCTTGACCTGTTCGGCGGTGGCGGTGGCGGGAAACACTTTTACGTCGAAGCCGTGGTTGATCAGCTTGCGGAAGATGGAGTGCTTCGCGCCGAAATCGAAAGCGGCGACGGTGAAGCGTTTGGCGGGCGTGTTCGGGAGGCCGAAGGTGGTGCCGGCGGGGACGTAAACGGCGTTGTGGTTGGCGGCGTCATCGGCGCGCCAGAAGTAGGGCTCTTTGCAGGTGGTGTCCTTGACGTAGTCGCTGCCGGCCATGTCGTGCCAGGCTTTGGCCTTGGCGACGGCTTCGGCGTCGGTGAGCGGGAGGGTGGAGAGACAGCACTTCAGCGCGCCGTCGACGCGGAGTTTTTTGGTGAGGGCGCGGGTGTCGACTTCGCTGATGCCGGGGATGCCGTATTTGCGGAGGTAGTCGCCGAGGGAGGACTGGCTGCGCCAGTTGCTGACGATGGGGGAGAGTTCGCGGACGACGAGACCGCTGGCACGCGGGCGGGTGGCCTCGGTGTCCTCGTTGTTGACCCCGTAGTTGCCGATCATGGGGGCGGTCATGGTGACGATCTGGCCGAAGTAGGACGGATCGGTGATGATCTCCTGGTAGCCGGTCATCGACGTGTTGAAGACGCATTCACCGGCGATGGTGGCATCGGCGCCAAAGGCGCGGCCGCGAAACACGGAACCATCTTCGAGGGCGAGGACTGCGGGCTTGAACGTGGACATTAACCGAGAACGAAAAGGCGTCGGACCACGCCTGCCAAGGGGTTTTTGCGAAAACCTTGGAGGGTGATTTTATGGAGTTTTAAATAGCTGGGGAGAAAGGGGAAACGGAGGTTTGTCACTTATTAAGTGACAAATTGGGTTGGGTTGCGGGCGGGTGATAGGAAGGAGGGGGAGAAAAAGGGCGGGGGGTTTGACAGGGAGGGAGGGGGTTTTAGGTTTCGGGCCAATTCGCTCATGCCCTATTCTGAAGATCGTTCCGCTTGGTTTGAAGGCCAAGGACTCTGGCAGCACGTTGATGAAAGCGACTGGAAGGACTGGGCCTGGCAGCTCAAGAACCGGATCACGAAGCTGGAGGATTTGGAGCGTTACATGACGTTGACGCCGGATGAACGGGCGGGGGTGTTGTTCGCGGGACACAAGCTGGCGATGGCGATCACGCCGTATTTTTTTAATCTGATTGATCGGAATAATCCGAATTGTCCGATCCGGTTGCAGATGATTCCGCGGGCGGGTGAAGGGATGCTTCATGCGGAGGAGATGCTGGATTCACTGGGCGAGGATGAACATTCGCCGGTGCCGGGACTGGTGCATCGTTATCCGGACCGGGTGTTGTTTTTGGTGACGGACCGGTGCGCGTCGTATTGCCGGTATTGCACGCGGAGCCGGCTGGTTTCGAATGCGCAGGACTATAATTTCCATCCGGAATACGAGCAGGGGTTGCGGTATATCGAAGCGCATCCGGAGATTCGCGACGTGTTGCTGTCGGGCGGGGATCCGCTGTTGTTGTCGGATCGGAAGCTGGACCATTTGCTGGGGCGGTTAAGGGCCATCAAGCATGTGGAGTTTATCCGCATCGGGTCGCGGATTCCGGTGTTTTTGCCGCAACGGATCACGCCGGAGTTGTGCGAGATTTTGAAGAAGCACGGGCCGATCTGGATGAGCATCCATGTGAATCATCCGAAGGAGGCGACGGCGGAGTTGAAGACGGCGTGCGAGCGGTTGTCGTTTGCGGGTGTGCCGCTGGGGAACCAGAGCGTGTTGCTCAAAGGCGTGAACGATGACGCGGACGTGATGCAGGCGCTGGTGCACCGGTTGCTGCGGATGCGGGTGCGGCCTTACTACCTTTACCAGATGGATCTGATCACGGGCGGGGCGCATTTCAAAGTGGATGTGCGCAAGGGGCTGGAGATCATCCAGGCGTTGCGCGGGCATACGACCGGGTATGCGGTTCCCCAATACGTGATCGACGCGCCGGGGGGCGGGGGGAAGGTGCCGATCAATCCGAACTACATCGAGACCATCACGGACGATGAAGTGGTGTTTAAAAACTACGAAGGGCGGACCTTCAGGTATCCGCTCACGGCGACGCCGGTGGCGGCGGGGGAACAGGAGAAGCCCGTGAAGCTGCATGAGGAGCTGCACGGGTGAGGTGAGGCAGTGGGGATTCGGACGAACCAGCGCGTTAGGGACAACGCGCTCCACCTGCGGGATGAGTCCGGATTTTTAGCGCAGGGAGAAGGTGGCGGTGACGGTGGTGGTGATGGTTTTTTCGAGGGAGGAGGTGTCGTTGTTACCCTCCCAGCTGGTGGCGGTGGAGTAGAGCGGGTTGATCTGGACGACGCCCATGCGGGCGTTGCGGAGTTCCTTGAGGGCGCGGCCGCCTTGGGCGGCGATTTGTTCGGCGCGCACGCGGGCGTCTTTGGCGGCTTCGCCCATCATCTCGATTTTGGCTTCGCCGGCCTTGGTGTAGATGAAGTCCATGCCCTCGGAGGCGAGGGTGATGCCGTTTTCGAGGAGGCGGACGGCGTCGCTGGCGAGCTTGGGGAGGGCGTCCACTTCGGCGGAGCGGATTTCGAGGTTTTGGCGGATGCGGTAGCCGGCGTGGCGGGAGATTTCGCCCTGGTCGGTTTTGATGCGTTCGTAGAGTTCGGAGACCTGCACGGGTTTGACGATGAAGTCGTGCTGGTTGGCGGCTTGGAGGAACGTGGTGACGCGGGCGAGATCGGCCTGGGAGCGGGCGTGGGCTTCGGGAAGGGTGGCGGCCTCGGAGGAGAAGCCGGCGCGCCAGATGGCGAGGTCGGAGCGGACGTCTTTGCGGGCGGAACCGGTGACGTTGATCACTTGATCTTCGCTGATACGGGTCCAGGCGCGGGTGAAGGTTACGGAGGCGAAACAAAGGCCGGCGGCGAGGGCCAGACCTGCTAGCAAACCGAAGAGATGAGGGCGTGAAGTGGTCATGAAAAAGAGCGTGAATCCACAGATGCGCATTGGGCGGGGCTGTCACCCGGAAGAAATTCACAATTTGTTATCAGCTGGAGGAGAGCGGGTTGTGATCATTTAAAACTTCTTCGATTTTCTTTCGATTATTTTTGAGCGTTTCGCGGGCGACCGCGTCTATCCCCATGTAGTCAGTTCTGTAGTTCTTATAGGTTTGCTTGGTGTTAGGTCATAAAAGCCGCTTCTTTTGTAGGAGGCGGCTTTTGTGTTTTCGGGTGTCGGGAGGTGCTGAAAATAAGATAGGGGGCACGTGGTGGATTATCAGAGGGTTGGGTGATTTGGGGGTGGAAGGTGAAAACTTAGGGCGACGCGGGGCGTCGTAATCGGGGTATGAAAAACACCTGGTTGATTTTCTCGGTTGTCGCCCTCGCCGCAGTGCCGGCCCAGGCGCAACTATTCCGTCCGTCGGTCGTGAACGGGGCGTTGTTGGGAGGCGTGGCCGGGGCGATCATCGGCAATAATTCGGGGAGCGGCGGGCACACGGGTGAAGGGGCGGCGATCGGCGTGGTGGCGGGTGCGCTGCTGGGGGCGGCGGTGGATAATGCGCGCCAGCCGGGCCACCAGGTTCCGGTGCCTTCGGCGCCGGTGCGCCGGACGGTGACCTCGTATTACGAGGAGCCGGTTTATTGTCCGCCGCCGGCACCGACGGTGGTGTATGTGCAGCCGGCGGTGGTTTATACGCGGCCGGTTTACACGGCACCGGTGCGTTATGTCGTGGTGGCGCAGCCGCGTCCGGTAGTGGTGTATCAGTCTTATGGATACTCGGCGCCGGTGTATCGGACCGGCAAGCCGCACGGGTGGCAGGGCGGCGGCCATGATCACCACGGTGATCGCGGCCGGGATCGGGGAGGGCGCGACGGACGGAGTGATCGCGGGGACCGGCGCGGGCGGTAGGCGCGCGGGGCGGTGATGACGGCCGTGCGTCTGAGGGCGCACGGCTTTTTTGTCGCGCGGGGGCGGGGGGGCGTTTGTGTGGCGGGATGATTTCATTGCACGAAGGGCGGGGAGGGCGGACGAAGAAGCCGCCGGCGCAGGCTTTGGTGCTGGTGTTGACGGTGGCGGGGTGCGCGCCGCGGATCTGGCGGCGGATGGTCGCCAAGGAGACGATGTGGCTGGCGCGGTTGCATGACTCGATCCAGGTGGCGTTCGACTGGTTCGATTATCAGACGCACACGTTTACGCTCGAGGATTTGCGGCTGGGGAATCCGGCGAAGCGGGAGGACGGACTGGTCGAGGATGACCGCGACCTGACGCTGGCGGACCTGGAACTGGCGAAACGCGGCGGGATGGTTTACGACTACCATTTTGGCGAGGGGTGGCGGGTGGACATACGCGTGGAGAAGGTGATGCCGGTGGTGAAGGGCGGGGTTTACCCGCGGTGCCTGGAAGGGGAGCGGGCGGGTCCGCCGGAGGATTGCGGCGGGGTGGAGGCCTACCATGACATGCTGGCGTGTATTCAGGAACCGAATACGGAGTTGGGGCGCGAGTGGCTGGAGTGGCTGGGGCCGGACCAGGATCCCGAGAAGTGCGACGTGGCGGCGATCAACAAGGCGTTGAGGAAATTCGGGAAATGAGCGCGAAGAAAAAGCCGGCGAAAGCGTCCGGAGCGGCGAAGCGGGGCGGGGCGCGGGGCGGGAAGATCAAGGCGGTCTTCTGGTTCAACGTGCTGTTGCTGGCGGTGCTGGGCGGGTGGTTTGTGATGCAGCCGGAGGTGCGGCGGGAGGAAGTGTCGCGGTTGGTTGGGAATTATTTTGAGAAGAACAAGCGGATCGAGCTGCTGGATGTGGCGATGGACATTTACCGGCTGTATTACAGCGCGGATTTCGTCACGGCGACGGCGGCGGGGGATCGCACGCATGTGTATGGCGGGTCGCCGGTGCCGAGCGGGGGAGGCGTGCTGCGGGTGCTGGTGAACCAAGGGTATGTGGCGGGATATAATGATGTGTTGGGGAATCCGGCGTGGGTGGCGTATCGGGTGGCGGATGTGAAGACGCTGGGGGAGACTCCGCCGAGGCCGGAGCGGTTTGAGACGGATTTGCGGACGGCGGCGCGGGTGGGGGAGTCGGCGTATACGAACAGTGGATACGACCGCGGGCACATGGCGCCGAATTACGCGATCGCGACGCGGTATGGGGAGGAGGCGCAGCGGGAGACGTTTTTGATGTCGAACATCGTGCCGCAGCGGCATGCGTTGAACGCGGGGGTGTGGAAGGAGATGGAGATGAAGATCGCGACGAGTTATCCGGGGCGTTTTGGCGAAGTGTGGGTGATCGCGGGGCCGGTGTTCGGGGCGAGGCCTGAGCGGTTGCGGGGCGGGCCGGCGGTGCCGGAGGCGTTTTTTATGGTGGTGATCGACGAGAGCGACGGGCGGGTGCGGGCGCAGGCGATGGTGTTTCCGCAGGAGACGCCGGCGGGGGCGGGGCCGGAGGGGTTTGTGGTGTCGGTCGACGAGGTGGAGAGGCGGAC
>CAMBLN010000143.1 GCA_945868215.1 Opitutus sp. GAS368 | reverse complement strand
AATTCTTCGTGCGTGGCCGTGCCCAGAGGGTGCCTTTAGATACTGGATGGAGTAAGGTTTGAGGAGCGCTGGCAAGAGATGGCGAAGCTGGGTATCGCGAACACCCGCATGAAGGATTTCCACGACGTGTGGTTTTTCACGCGTCGATTCCGCCTCGAAGCGGCGACTCTGAGGCAAGCGGTGGAGGCGACGTTCGCGAGTCGACAGACGCCGCTGTCAACTTGGCCGGACCCGTTGAGCGACGTATTTGCCAACGACCCGACCAAGCAAATGCAGTGGGCCGGCTTTTTCCGCCGTAATGGGCTCACCGCGCTCCCGGTTCAATTTGCCGAAGTGGTCGTTTCGATCCGGGACTACCTAGCTCCCGTGTTGCGGAGATGACGCGCACGCGACTGCTCTGGTTCTGATTCAGGCGGGTTATCCGGGCACCTCGGGTTGATAGCTAAAAAAAGCGCCCGTTGCCGGTGCGCTTCGCTAACTCGCGGCCTCACCTCACCTGTATCTCCCGGCCGCCATCAGGCGTCCAGCAGCGCAGGTTGTAAGTGAAGCGGGCGACGATCTCGCCTTGGTGGTCTATCACGCGTCCGCTTTCGGAGCCCCAATTGCCGCCACCGACGTCGTCGTTTCGTGCGAGGTAATCCCGGACGGCGGCTTTAGCTTCGGTCATGGTTTCGACTATCTTCCACTCAGGATCTGTCGGCGGTGTATACTGCCCCATGTCGGGATTACCCACCGTGCAGAGGTGCACCGCGAAGTATCCCAACGGGATCACCGTCGGGAGTTCTACCAGTTGCGCAAACTCCCACAGTTCGCAGCCGATTGTCTGCTCAGCTTGGGCCGCGATCTTCTCGCAGCGCCGCTCCAGATCCGCTCGCGAACGCACCTTGGCGGTAAACTTAAGCACAAGCTTTCCGGTGAAGGATTTCATCGGACACCTCCTTCCGCGATACGCCTTCCCAGCGCCTCGCGGCGGATCGGCACCGGCGAAACCGCCGTGCCGGGATTAACCTGACCGTCGCGATCAACGATCCAGCAGTCGGCGACCCACGAGTTGGGAATATGCCGACCCGCCGGCGTGACGTAGCGATACCGGCGACGATCCGCCTCGTTGAGGAAGTGAGTCGTCGCCAGTCCGCCGCGCACCGCGAAGATCCCAGTAAAGGGATAGAACTTTCGCGGGTTCATGTCAGTTCCTCCCGGCGAGGCCGACGTAGCCGTCCATCAGGCCGTGCAGGGCCTGAGTGCGGGCGGGGAGGAGAGCCAGGTTACCCTTCAAGGCCTCGGTGAAGCCGTTGAAGAGCGACCAGACGTTGCGCCCCCTGAACGCTTCGTGCGAGGGCTCGCGCCATTCCTGAACGACTTTCGGCAGCACCGACACCGGGCACACGCCGACATCCACCGCACGCACCATGAGGTCGTGCGCGTCCCGGTCATCGAGCGTGGAGCAGCGATAGCTGGTGATACGCTGTTCCTGATGGAGCCACTTCCCCTGAAGCTGACCGATGGCGCGTTCGGTGAGGAGCGGCAGATCCCGCCCGATGAACCGGGTGTGCTTGCGCGAAAGCTTTACCTCTCCGTTGAAACTGAGGTTGTCACACACGAACACCTGGGCACCGGCGACGAGCCCGGCGGGGAAGCGTTTGTCGTGGCTGTTGCGCAGCCCGAGCACGAGGCCGTAGTCGCCATTGCTGCGGCCGGTCTCGACTTGGATGAGACCGAAGTAGCGATCACCGGCATGGCTGAGCGCGTGAGCTTGGTTGACGATCATGAACTTGGCGGCGGACAACGCACGCTCGACCTGTTCGACCAGGCGGAGGTGCGGGATGGGACTCCATGTGGCGGTAGCCATCGGAGTGTGAACGGACTTTAACGCGGCGCGCTCCACAGCGGCGGCACCGCAATGCAGAACAAGGTTACAGGATTTCATGAGACGAAGGATTGATTTTTAGAAACGACGAAGGCCGGTCCCCAAATGGAGAGCCGGCCTTCGTCAGGTGATGGTTTGGTTTAACTCTGCTCTAACGGTTTTCTCTTAACAAACGCGCCGGGGTTGCTTCCAACCACGCGCGGTATTTCTCGGCGAAGAACCGATCGATCATTTCGAGGTATTCGACTTCGGCCCAATCGGTGTTGGCGTGCTTGCGGTCAAACTCTTCAGCCCAGTCGATCACCAAAGCACAGGTATCCCGGCTATTAACCGGGAGCTGCGGCTCGGACATAAACAGGAACGTGAGGTCGGACACGGCTTCGCACAGGACATAGGTTGCGCTCATCATGGGTTCAGGCGGTTTTCTTAATGCCTAAAATCATGGCGTAAAATACGGGGAACGATGAGGGTTGTTCCCTTTCCGTTCCCTTTTTTTGGCTCTCCTCTGACAGTGGTGCCCGGGACAGGACTCGAACCTGCACACCTTTCGATATGGGCTTCTAAGACCCACGTGTCTGCCATTCCACCACCCGGGCGAACGTTGCGGTCGCCACAGTGCCGCCGCCCGCTCTCTGCTGGCAAGTCCGAAGGCGCGCCCGCCGGCTCGCACTTCACGGCAGCACGATTTCGTAATTCAACGTCCGCTCGGTCGTCGCGCCCGCCGTCGCCAGCACAAACGACGTCAAGGCCGGATCCGCCACCACCGTCTTCTCTCCCGCACTATTGAACCCCGGGTCATACCGCACGATCAACGGCCCCGCCTTCGTGTCGTAAACCACCTCCCCTTCGCGCACCGCCGGAGCCGCTCCCGGCTTCGTGAACTCCACCGTGTCGAAATGCACCCCGTAAATCGCATCCAGCGGACCGGTCGCATCCTTCAGCACCTTCGGCTTGAAACGCACTTCCACTTTCACCGAACGCGGCAGACACACAAAGGTCTGCGTCAGCAAAAACGCCGGGTGCTCCACCTCCGCATCAAACACCATCAGGCCGTCGCGCACCCGCTTCACCACCCGCGCTTGATACTCCGGACTGTTCATGTCGCCCGCCCGCCGCGCCACGCGAGTCCCGTCGGACATCGTCGTCACTCCATACAACCGCATAAATCCAAGATGCCTCACCCACGGCGTGCCACGGCCTTCCGCCTGCAAATTCAGCAACACGCCTTTCTTCGAGACCGTGAACTGATACGCCTCGCCTTTGTATCCCATCGGATCGCGCTTCAACTCCGATTCCAGCAACACCGCCGGCAATGTCGCGGCCTGCCCCGCGGTCACCGCCACCGGGACGGACTTCGGCGCCTCCGCGGTCGCGGCGGCCGTCGCCACGACTTTTTCCGGCACGGACTTCGATTTCATCAACCTCACCGCCAACCCCGTCACCAACAACAGCACCGCCAACCCCAACAACACCGGCACCCAGGGAAACGGTTTGCTGCGCGCCGGACCAGGCACCGGCTTGGCCGGCTCCTTCACCGGCGTCGATTTCACCGGCTGGGGCGCAACCGGCTTTTTCACCGCCGGCACCGCGGCAGGTTTGGTCGTGACCGTCGCCACTGGCTGCACCGGCGCGCGCGCCGGAGCCGGCGGCGGCAACCCGACCACCTTGGTCGACGGCTTCACCACTTGTGCCTGTGCAGGACCGGCCGGGGCCGGCGCGGCGGGCGCGGACTCCGCCGCCTTCGCACCGATCGCATTCCCCGCCGTGATCCACGCCGGCGCCCATTCGCCGGCCACCGGCACCGGAGCATCACCCGCCGTCCACACCGGCAACCCCAGCGATTTCGCCAGCGCCTCCGTGAACCACGCCTGCCCCGCCGGCACGCCCGTGACATGCAGCGCCACCGGCGTTTCTCCTTCAAATCCGCCCTTCAAAAATCCTCCCACCCGACCCGCGATCTTCTCCGCCGCATCGCCAAAATCATAGCGGTCGTTAAAAAACAACTTGGACGCCGCCGCGCGGAACTTAAGCCCGAGTTCCGCCTGCACCGCGTCAAAAATCTGCCCGAAACCGGCGGGCACGTCTCGCACGCCCGTGATTCCCGCCGCCGTCACCCGCCACAATTTCCCGGCCGTCTCCCCCGGCACCCACACCATCACCGCCGCCGCTCCCGCCCCCGCGCGCGACCGCTCGCCCGCGACCGCTCGCCCGCGACCGCGCCCAACTCCGCCGGCAGCGCCGGCCCGGTCACTCCCGGCGCCAGTCCCAGCACCGCGCATTTCCCCGCGGACTCCGCCTCCGCTTCGGCGGAAACCCCCGCCAGCAGCCAGCCGGCCCCGCGCCCGGCCACCGGTATCCGTCCTTTCACTACATCGCAGGCCGCGACCTTCGCGCCCGCACCCCCAGGGCCGCACCCCGCGCCAGCACGTCGTCCGTCGTGTGCATCACCGCCGCCTCCGCCGCCGGCACCAGTTGCGCAAAGGCGGATACCGGGGACAACCTCAGGGCTTCCACCGGCACGCCCGCCGCGTTTTCAGCCAGAAAAGCCTTCACCCCGGCCGCGTCGTCCGGCGCAAACTCGCGCCGCGCCACCAGGCGGTTTCCCGCGATAATATCTACTTTCAAAAAGTAAGTGGAGAGCTCTGCGACGATGCGATGGGTGGAAAGGGACATGGGCGATGGAGCGTGCAAAACTCAAATTGGGAATCCGTTTGCGCGCATTCTTCCGCATTACGGCAAACACCCTCCAAAGGGCCACCCCTTTTTCCCGTCCGCCCGTTCACACCGCGACACCCAGCCGGTCGCCCATGCGCGCATACGTCTCCACCTGCCGCGCGCTCTGCGCCACCACATCGTCGTCGAAACGGATGCTCCCTTTCTTGAACAAGGTGATCACGCACGATCCGCCGAAGGTGAAAAACCCCTTCTCCTCTCCTTTCGCCACCGCCCGCCCGCCGACAAACACATTCCTGATCGTGCCCACGCAGGTCGCCCCGACTTCAAACACCGCCACCCGCCCGAAGCGCGTCCCGTCCATCACCGTCAGCGCCCGCTTGTTTTGCACGAGGTAGCCCACATTCCGCCGCAACGCGATCGGACTCACCGAATACAGGTAACCGTTGATCACTTTCGGTTCCGACGGCACGCCCGCCACCGGAAAATGAAACCGGTGGTAATCCACCGGACACAAGCGCGAGATCACCATCGCCCCGCCCGCGAATTCCTTCGCCAGCGCTTCGTCGCCGAACAAATCCGCCAGTGAAAACTTAGTCCCCTTCACATAAAAGCCCGCCGAGGTCTCCACATCGGGAAACACCAGGTGACGCCCGTCCGCCGCGAACACCGCCACGTCTTCCCCCGCCGCGATCGGCCGCGACTCTTTTTTAAGCGCCCGGTAGAAAAACTCGTTGAACGTTTTGTAGTCCAGCGGCGACTTTGCGAACTCGTCCACGTCGAGATTGTAGTCCGCGATGAACGGCAACACCCGTTGCGCACTGATCGGCCGGTCCATCCGCCAGCCATACCAGTGCGAAAAGGCCGCGCGCTTCAGCAACGCCTCCGCCGAAAACCGGCCCGGCATGGTCTCGTAGGTCCACCGCAGCCACTTCTCGCCATACACCTGCTCGGTCTCGGTCTGCTGCGTGTAACGGTTGTAAAATCGAATCGGCTCGGCGCTCATGTCCCGCCCAGCGTTCATCCCCGTCCGCCCCGGCGCAAAGCAGAAATCACACGCCCCATTCGGAACTCACCATCATCGTCAGCTCGGCCGAGGGCACCCCGCGCTCCCCGCCCGTCAACGCCCGGTGCAACATGCCTATCGCCGACTTCCCCATGTTCGTGTAACCCGGAATGAACCCCTCCCGCCTCTCCGGAATATGAAACGGCGGTGACAACTCCACCTGCGGCAGGCGCGCGATCAACCGGTGGACCGCCTCCTCCCGCCCCTCGAATCCTATTCCCAACACCAGCGAGTCCGGACGGTTTTTTTTCAGCCAGCGCGCCAGCGCCTCGGGTTTCTTCACGTCCACCGTATAAAACGCCCCGGAAAACTCCTCCGCACGCTCGTGATAATAAACCAGCGACGCCCGCAGCAGCGGCAGCCGCATCAGGTGATGCACCTCCGCGTCATCGACAAACCCCGGCCTCGCACACCCCTGCGCGCGCAAACGCGCCAGCGCGAACTCGATGTCCTTGTCGTAATCGCGCCCCACCCGGTGCAACGCCGGCGAACCCAGGCTCTGCCCGATCGTCACCCAGCTGAACTCGTCCCACGGCAGCGGCGGATCGATCAGCGCGTGCCTCAACGGCCCGACCAGCACGCCCCGCACTCCCCGCGCCTTCCACATGCGCATCAACCGGCGCAACGCCCCCGCGTCTTTAAGGTCCGCGTTAAAATACTCGATCCGGTAACCGAACCGCTTCGCCCGCTCCTCCGCCCCCGCAAACAACGGCCCGATCCACGGCTGCTCCCCCGGCGGACGATCCATCAGCCACGCCACCGTCTCGCGGTAAAAATCCCGCCTCCGCGCCCGCGACAATCCCTCCGCCACCACCGGATCCGCATGATAACCCCGCCGCGTCGCCACCGCTTTCACCCGCTCGCGCGTCGCCGTGGCGATCCGCACGTCGCCTCTCAGCGCCATCGACACCGTCGCGACGGAAACACCGAGCTCCCGGGCCAGCGTGCGGATGGTGGGGCGTGACATAATTTAACTGTTAAACTCTGGTCGCCGTTGTGTCCATCCCGATGCGCTCCGAGGGTGCGTCCAATACCTTCAAGGCGCCTTCGCTTGGTCTGTTTCGACCTGCCGATCAAGCACGCGCCGGGATCCTTTACCCTATCGTTCCATGAATACCCGCATCTCCCGTTTTGCCACCCTATCGGCCCTCGCCGCCGCTTCCTTCCTTGGTGCGGCCCAGGATGCCCGCGCCACCTTGCTCAGCTACTGGAACTTCAACAACGTCAGTCCCGGCTACCTGAGCGGCAACGGCTCCTTAGGCTCCTTCAGCACGTCTTCCGCCGCTTACGGTGAGGCTTACGCCCAGGTGTCTTTTTTAAATACCGGTTTTAGAAATTCGTCGGCCCGCGCCAGCAACGACGGAAGATTGATCGGCGGATGAAAAAGATCGCGCACCCCCAGCCGGATCGCCTTCACGATGAACTCAAGCGGCGGCTTCGTGCACAACAGAAGTATCTGCGCCTCCGGCTGGTTCACCCGGATTTTTTCCACCAACTCCAGCAACGCCTCTTCCTGACGGCCGTCGTAAATGATCAGGTCGAACTTTTCGCTTTCAAACGCCGTCGCAAGCTCCCCCTCGGTCGGGATTTCCCGATCATACACGCCTGTCGTGGTCACAACCAATGCTTTGGCGTGGAAGACGGCAGAGCCCGTCCTGACTGATAGGAGTTTGGCCGACACGGGGGTAAATGAGAGGTTGTTAACTAACCTTGAGGCGAAAGAGTCAGGACCACAAAGCATCCACATCGCAAATACCGGCAATCCAAAAATCCCTTCCGCGTAGTTGTGTCCGTCAAGTTCAGCAAAAGTGGATTGGTGGTTCGTGGGTTTGGTGGATAAAATGATTTATGGGAGGGGGTGA
>CAMBLN010000142.1 GCA_945868215.1 Opitutus sp. GAS368 | reverse complement strand
AAGGCCGTGAGATCGGTGCCAGCAAGCGGTGTGAACAACGCCGCCGCACTCGCCTGCTCCGTCACCGTTGTCGTCGCGATTCCTGCGGGAGGGAAAACCCACACCGCACCTTGCGCGCCGTTTTGCACAAGCAAACGGAGCGCGGAGGCATCCGCCGTGGCCGGCAGTTCGACCCGCGAGACCGGACCGTTTTCGTTGCGGCCTCCCCAGAAACGCCCGCCCGTCACCACCCGCGTATCGCCCCGCCGCGGAAGCACACGCAGATTGAATTCGAGGTAATAATCGCCCGCGATTCCCTGCAGGCGGAACGACTCGATGATTTTACGGCCCTCGGCTTGATCCGGCTCGCTGAACTGAATGTAGCGGGCCGGGGGCCGGTAGCGCCGGGACTGCGCCACAACCTCCAACGGAAACGCGGCGCAGAAAACAACAAGGCAGGCGAGCAAGCCCGCCTGCCTTGAAAAAATCGTCCGAAGGGACGCGGCTTGCACGAGAATCAGGGTTTGGCGGCTTCGGCCGGCGCGGTGGCGGCGGGCTCGGTGACCGGCAGGGTCACCGCCGGGGCGGACTCGGCGGCGGGCGCAGTCGCGGTCGCTTCCACGGCGACGGGAGCAGCCGCAGGGGCGGCGGACGTTTCGGCCGACTCGCTGATCGTGGGCAGCTGGCCTTCCGTAACCTTGCCATGCTTGGAAACATAGATGTGTCCGAGGTAGAGGCCAAACGTGAGCAAAAAGAAAATCACCACGGCGTATTGCGTGAGCTTCGTAAGCACGTTGCCGGTGTCTGCACCGAAGGCCGCTTCGGTCGCTCCACCGCCAAGGGCGGCACCCATGCCACCGTCGGTTTTGGCCTTCTGAGCCAGCACCAAGAGAACGAGAAACACGGACACGATAATGAGGACGAACGTGAAAATGCCGATGAGGATGGACATGATGTAAAGGGTCAGAGAGCCGCACGGCGGGCCCGTTGTCAATCGCGGGAAGGGTGCCGCGGATTTCCCTTAAATCTGATAATCATCCGGCCTGTCATGGTCGCCCTTGCGAACAGGCGCCGAGGCATCGGAACCGGCGGCGTTATCGCGATTGCGATCATAAAAAATGCGAACCCCCGCCGTCGGCGCGGCACCGGCCTGCTGAAGAAGTTGCGAGGCCCGCAAGAGCGCCCGCTTGGTGCTCATGGTCAGGTTGGCCTCGGCTGGGAAAATATTATCCGCGCCGATTTGTTTGCGTGCCCCGCTCTTCCGCAACACGCGATCAACGTCGGGATTGATGCCGCTGATGAGGAGGTGCCGCCCGGTCTTGGTCAGGTAGTCATGCAACTGCAGCAGAGACATCACCGAGGTGGCATCGAGGTGGCGGGCATTTTTCATGCGCAGGATGACGATTTTGATACCGTCGTCATCGGCCAAAAGCCGGACCTGTTCTTGGAAAAGATCCGCCGCCCCGAAGAACAACTCTCCCTCGACATGCACGATTGAGATCGCCGAGTTGCCGCGCGTGTTGCCGCCGTCGATCTCGGCCAGCTGCCCCTGATCGTTAAAACCGTATTCAACCAGGGACGGAGCGCTGGCCTTGCGTAAAAACAGCGCCAGAGAAACCCCCACCCCAAAGTAAATCGCCGTATCGAGCTTCAGGAAAAACGCCGCCAGCAAGGTGGCTGAAAAAACGATCGCATCGGATCGCGTGGATTTCCACGAGATGCGGATTTGCTCCCAGCTGATCATTTTAATCCCGATGCGGATCAGATGCGCGGCCAGGCTGGCCACCGGAATGTAGTTGATCACGGGCGCCACGAAGTAGAGCGCTCCCAGCACGATCAAACTGCTGAGCAGGGCGGAAACCTGCGTGCGCGCACCGCTGTGCAGATTGGCCGCCGAACGGGCGAATGATGCCGAGCCGGGCATCGCACCGAAGAAGCTGTTGGCCATGTTCGCCGATCCCATCGCGATGAGCTCCTGATTCGCGTCGAGCCGCTGGCCCGATTTCGCCGCGAGCGTCTTTGAAATGGAAATCGCCTCCAACATGCCGAGGATCGCGATGGCCAGTGCCGCGCTCAACAACGGCGGAACGACCGCCCAGTCCGACCGGTCGAAAGGCATGCCCATGAAGGACGGGATCGCCGCAGCCAGCGCCCCTTCGTCACCGATGGTGCGGATGCCAAGCACGCCCAGCCCGAGGTGCTGCGTGAGCAACGACAGGAAAATCAGCGTGATCAACTCCGCCGGCAGTTTCGGAAACAACCGCTCCAACACCCAAAAAATCAGCAGCGTGACCACTCCCATGAACAAGGGATACGGTGAGTATTCAAAATGAACTACGTCCACGACGGCCGATACCAGTGAACCGAAAAAAGTCCCGTGTTCGGCGGCCACGCCCAGCAAGTGCGGAACCTGGCTCGCCGCAAGCAGCAACCCGATCGCCGTGCCGTAGCCGATGATCACCGACCGCGAGATGAACTGCGTGAGTTTGCCCATCTGCGCCAGTCCCGCGCACAATTGAAACACGCCGATCAACAGGGCGAGCACCAGTGCCAGCTCGGCCGGCTCCAGACTGCCGCCGGTCAAATTGTGCAACGTCGCCGCCAGAATGATGCTGATCGAATTGGTCGGCCCGAACACCAGATGCCTCGACGAACTGAACAAGGCGCAAACAAATCCGCCCACCACGACCGACATGATCACCATCAGCGGAGGCAATCCCGCGATGAGCGCAAATCCGATGGCCTGCGGTATCGACACCAGCGACACCGTGGACCCGGCCATAAAATCCGCCTTCAACTTGACCCAGGAGTAGCGCTTCAATTCCTCGGCCAGTGGAAACCGTTCCCGCAGCCATTGCCTCGAATGCTTTTGAATTTGATCAAAAGCACCGGGAATCGGCGGCGTATCCATCGTCATATTACACTCAATCTGCGTCGGTCAGCATACCCTGCCAAGTTAATTCCCTGACTAAAATAGGAATTAAAACCCACTGATTTCGTGGGATATATAAATTTTAGATTATGACCGACTTGGGGCTTATGCTTCGATCCCTAGCTTCTCCAAAATACGCTGCAGATCGTCGTTTCCTGCGTAGGTGATCACGATTTTTCCCTTCTTGGGCGTGTGCTGAAGCGCAACGCGGGCCCCCAGATGCGAAGTAAGTTTTTTCTCGATACCGGCGACGGCGGCGGCGTCCGCAGTGGCAAGCTTGCGGTTCGACGGCGACTGGGTCGAAGGCGCGGGCGCGCCGGCTTTTTTGGCCTGAACGAGTTTTTCGGTGGCGCGCACACTCAGCCCCTCTTCAAGCACGCGGCGGGCGATCACCGCGCGTTGCGCGGCGTCTTCGATGCCCAGCAGCACCTTGGCATGGCCGACCGAAAGCACGCCTTTGGAAACATAACCTTGCAGCTCCGCGTCGAGCGAGAGGAGACGCAGGGAATTGGCGACCGAGGCGCGTCCCTTGCCGACACGCTCCGAAGCGGCCTCCTGCGTGAGATCAAAGTCACGGATGAGGCTCGCGTAACCGTAGGCTTCTTCAAGCGGGTTCAAGCCCTCGCGCTGAAGGTTTTCGATGAGTCCCAGCGCGGCGGACGACGCGTTGCTCGCCTCGACCACACGGGCCGGAATCGTCTTGATTTTCAGGAGCTGGAACGCGCGCCAGCGTCGTTCGCCGGCGATGAGTTCGTATTTGTCGCCGGCCTTACGGACTACGACAGGCTGCAACAATCCCTCGCTTCGGATGCTCTCGGCGAGTTCGGAAAGTTGCGCGGGAGAAATCTCGCGGCGCGCCTGATACGGACTCGGCACGATGATGCTGATTGCGATCTCAGCGAAACCTTTCGCGGTGGGCGCGGCGGTGGCGGAAGCCGGGGTGGCCGCGACGACGGGCGCGACCAAGGCCGCAGGTTTGGCGGGCGAAGCTGCGGAGATAAGGCCGCCGAGACCGCGACCGAGACGAGATTTGGGAGCTGCGCACATGGGATTATTTGCCTCCGGGGATGAAGAGGGTGTCGCCGACACGCACCTTGGTGGGATCGGCGATTTTGTTGGCGTTGATGATATCGGAAAGTTTGGCGCCGGTGTTGCGGGCGATGGTCGAAAGCGTGTCACCCTTTTGCACGGTGTAACTGACGCCCTCGGCGGGGAAATTATCACTAAAGGTCGTCTGCACGGCGGCCCTCTGGGCCTGGCCTTTGGCAAGGGAATCGAGTGCGGCGTTGGTGGCGTCGCCAAGTTTTTTGATTTGGGCGGCCGCGCTGGCGGCGGTCGCGGCGTCGCCGGTTTTAATCGCCTGATTCAGGTCGGCCACGGCGGCGTTGAGTTGCTGCACGGTGGCGTTGGCCTGCGACTGGGCGGACGCGGCGACCTGTTTGCGCAAGGCTTCGTTGTCGCGTTCGAGGTCTTCCACTTTCAGCGAAAGCGCGCCGACTTTCTGGGTAAGCAGGCGGACATCTTCGCGCAAGTTGGCCAGTTCGGTGCCAGCCGATTGCTGGGCGTGCGCCGAGAGCGCGATCAGGGCGAGGCCGGCGCCCCAGAGAAAAGGTTTAAACATGAGCTAGGACGTTGCGGAAGTTTTCCGTCGAAAACAAGAGCTAGGCGCAGGGAGATTTCCTGTAAGGAAACGGCTTCGTATCGACCAACGCCGGGAGAACGCCCGATGACAATACGGTGCCGGTCGCAACCGGTGATCCGCGCAGAAACTCCGTAGCCGGCAGCATCTTTCCACCCGGCTTCTGCAAACGCAGGCAACGCAACACTCCGCCACCGCCCGTCGCCACTAGCATCCCCGTCCCATCGACCCCGATCACCGTCCCGGCAGGTTTGTCACTTAATAAGTGACAAAGGGTCGGATCGGATTGTGCATCAATTACATCAGCGAGCCCGATTTTGACGGTTTGCCCGGTGATTTCGACACTGCAGGCCGGCCAGGGAAAGAGACCGTTGATACGCGCGGCCAAGACGGGAGCCAGCGCGGCGAAATCAAGGCGTCCGTCGTCTTTCACCAAACGCCGGCAAAAGGTCGCCGCCGCATGGTCTTGCTCGGCAAAAACAAGGTCGCCGGTCGCAAGCCTCGGCAGCGTTCGCGCAACCAACGGCACGCAGGCGGCCGCGAGTTTGTGTTCGATATCAAGTGCGGTATCGCGCGAAGTGATCGGCACGCGTTCCACGTCTGCGACCGGGCCTGCGTCGAGCTGGCGGACGATGCGCATGAGCGACACGCCGGTCTCGCGCTCGCCGTTGGCTATCGCCGTCTGGATCGGCGAAGCACCGCGATACTTCGGCAGAAGCGACGCATGCAAATTCAGGGTTCCAAGCCGCGGCGTAGCAATGAAGTCCTGATTCAGGATATGCCCGTAAGCCATGACGAGCGACACATCGGTCTTGAGTGCGGCGAGCTGCGCACGCACGTCGTCGGTGATTTTTTCCGGCTGATAAACCGGCAGCCCGCGGGCGAGCGCCCAGGTCTTGATTTCGTTGGCGGTGATCTTTTGCCCTCTACCCACCGGGCGGTCTGGCTGTGTGAACACCGCGACGATCCGGGCGACCGCACTCCCTTCGCCCACCAGCCAGTCGAGCAGCGGGAGGGCGATGGGATCGGAGCCCAGGAAGACGAGGTTCAGCATCTGACAATCGGGCGGCGTTACCTCACTTCAGCGTCTTGATCCACTTGTCCACGTGCGCGGCTAGCTCGGCAAACGCCGCGTCGGTCGAGGGTTTGGCCAAGCCGTCGAACACACCCCAGTGCTCCGTATGCGTGACCGACTCGCCGGGCGCCAGCTTCACGAGGGGACTGAGCGTCTCGAACTCGATCATCTCGCCGTTCGTGAACGTCTCAAACGCGCATCCAAAATCCGGATACGCCGCGCCCTTGATGACCGGCGCGTATTTGACGAAGGTGACGCCCTCAACCCAGTAAGCCGACCAGCCGGGATAGTTGGTGATGCCGAATTTCTGGGCCGCCTTCGCCTTCGGAACATCAATGCCAATGAAATCGCGGCGGATGTTCCAGACCGGCAACGAGAGGTCCGTATAAGTCCAAGGCACAAAGGAATACGACGGCAGCAAGTCGCCGTCCGCGTGGTTCCCTTTCGGCAGCAATGGCAGCACGCCGTAACCTCCCCCGCGCAGCATGGTCAACGCCCACGCCGCCGTCTCAACCGTCCACAGTCCGTGATTGGTCAGCGCATGCGTGATCTTGACCGTGCGTTCCCCTTGAACCTCCAGCTTGATGGCTTTTTGCAGCCCCGTTTTTTCCTCGGTCGGTTGCGCAAGCGCGACGCCGTTTTTAAGCGGCTTGACGGCGAGCGGCTCATCATCGGGCTGATAAGTGCGCACGATGTCCTCGGGCGAATGCCAGAGCCGGTGGCCGCCGCGAAGATAATAGCCGTGGTAACGGCTTTCGTCTTCGGGGAATTGAAGGAAGAGATTGCCGGCTTTTTTTCCGACGGCGGAGGTCAGCGCCACCACGCGCGGCCCCACCGCTGTGGTGACCGTCAGCGACAACGCTTTCGTGGACAAAACGACGGCTTCGCCGCCGCGGTAATCAGTCTTCGAGTGTTTCATGGGTAGAGTCGTCTGCTTCCAGCGCGGCTTCCCCTTCCTTCCACTTGGGAACGTGCGCCTCTGGGCGGTTGAGACGGTCAACCCGCTCCAGACCGGCCATCTTGGCCTTGCCGGAATAGGCCGTGCCCGGCTCGTGCTTCTCCTTGCCGACAAGTTCGAAGTAGATCGGGCAACCCGCCAGATCGAAAGCCTCCACCAGTCCGGCCTCTAGATAGCGGCGGTATTGCTCGGTCAGCTTTTCTTCGCGATTGCAGAAAATTTTGAAGCGAAACGGACGGTTCCCCGTCTGCGTCGCGTAATAAACGCGGAACCGTTTTCCACCGATGGCGGGCGGCGGGGTGCGCTCGGCGAGGTAGTTGATGACCTTGTTCAACTTCGCGGTCGGAATCTTGGTGTCGAGAACGCGGTTCAGCTGCACGGCGGCGTTCAACATGCGGTCGATTTCGTAGCCGCTCATGGCGGACGCAAAAATCACCGGTGACCCCGGCGTGAAAAAGAGCCGGTCAAAAATAGCGCGCTCATACTTCGTGCGATATTCACGCTCTGTCTTGAAATCATGGATACCTTCGTCGGGCGCGCAGTCCGGATCGGTGCCCTTCTGGAACGCGTCACGGACCACATCCCATTTGTTGACGACGATGACGATGGGTTTGCGCTCCTTGATGGCCTCGCCGGCGATCGCCTTGTCTTGCTGGGTGACACCGTCGATCGCGTCGAGCACGAGGTAAACAACATCGGTCTGCTTGATGGAATCGAGCGAACGCAGGCGGGAAAAATACTCGACCGGCGACGCGAGCTTGGTCGCGGCCTTGATACCGGCGGTGTCGATCAGTTTGAACGGATACATCTTGCCGTTGCGCCCCTTGAAAAGGAACGGCAGCTCGATGGCGTCGCGGGTCGTTCCGGGAACGTCGCTCACGATGAGGCGGTCGCTCTTCAGCAGGCGGTTGCTGAGCGAGGATTTGCCGACATTCGGACGTCCGATGAAACACACGCAAAGCGGATCGGCCGCGGTTTTATCGCCCGTCTCCTCGACCTCGGGCGCGGGTCCGATGCGTTTCAAGATTTCCTCGCGAAGGTAGGATTCATTGGTTCCGTGCTCCGCGGAGACATGCATCGGCTCGCCCAACCCGAGTCGATAGGCTTCCGCGCGATCAATCTTCGAATCGTCGAAG
>CAMBLN010000141.1 GCA_945868215.1 Opitutus sp. GAS368 | reverse complement strand
TGCTCCACGAAATTCAACGTGAAGTTCCCGCTCTTCGCAAAGATCGAGGTCAACGGACCCGGTCGCGCGCCGCTCTACACGTTTCTCTCCGGCGAGGGCGCGAAGTTCCCCGGCAAGATCGGCTGGAATTTCAACAAGTTCCTCGTTGGTCGCGACGGCCAGGTGATCGCCCGCTACGAATCGAGGGTCGATCCCGAGTCCTCCGAGTTGGTCGCCGCCGTCGAGGCCGCGCTCGCGGCGAAGTGATTCCCGTGGGAGCGAGCTTGCTCGCGCTGGTCGATCTTCGCATCCCTGAGCCATGTCGTTTTCCTCCCTCGGGCTGTCCGCGCCGATTCTGCAAGCTCTGACCGGGCGCGGCTACGTTGCGCCGACTCCCATTCAGTCCGCCGCGATTCCGGTGATCCTGCGCGGCGGTGATGTGTGGGCTTCGGCGCAGACGGGCTCGGGCAAGACCGCCGCGTTTGTGCTGCCGATCATCGAACGGCTGGTTGCGGATGGTCCGCGCGGCCGCGGTCGGTTTGTGCGCGCGCTTATCCTCGTGCCCACCCGCGAACTCGCTGCGCAGATCACCGGCGAGATTCAGGATTACAGCCAGCATCTCTCGCAAGACGCCGCGCTCAAAACCCTCGTCGCCGTCGGCGGCGTGTCGATCAATCCGCAGATGATGGCGCTCGGTGGCGGCGCCGACATCATCGTGGCCACGCCGGGACGTCTGCTTGATCTCATCGATCACAACGCAGTCTCACTTTCGCATGTCGCCACGCTCGTCTTAGACGAAGCCGACCGGCTTTTCGCGCTCGGGTTTGCCGATGAACTCGCGCGCGTGATCGCGCTGCTGCCGGTTCGCCGGCAGAGCTTGCTCTTCTCGGCGACGTTTCCGCCGGCGGTTTGGAAACTCGCGGAAAATCTTCTGCTCAATCCGACGCGCATAGAAATGCCGTCCGCGCCGGCCGATGCGCCGGACATCCAGCAACGCGCCTTCGAGGTCGATGTGCCGATGCGCACGCAGCTCCTGCGCAATCTCATCGAGTTGAACGGCTGGACGCGCGTCCTCGTGTTCGTTGCCACCAAATATGCGACCGAGCACGTCGCCGAAAAACTCACGCGCGCCGGCATTCCCGCCGCCGCGTTGCACGGCGAGCAAAGCCAAGGCGCACGCACGCAGGCTCTGGCCGATTTCAAGGCGAGCAAGGTGCGAGTGCTCGTCGCCACCGACGTGGCCTCGCGCGGCATCGACATCGCGAGCCTGCCCGTGGTCGTGAACTACGATCTGCCGCGTTCGCCCGACGACTACACGCACCGTATCGGCCGCACCGGCCGGGCAGGGGAGAGCGGCGTCGCGGTAAGTTTCATCAGCGCGGAGACCGACGCGCATTTCCGCCTGATCGAGAAACGCAACATGCTCTCCATCGAACGCGAACAACTCCCCGGCCTGGAGCCGCTGGAGACCATCGTGCCCGCGCCGCCGCAGACCGGAGGCATCAAGGGCAAGCGCAAGAGCAAGAAAGACAAACTCCGCGAGGCCGCCGGCTTGCCGCCAACCGCGCCCGCGCCAAGGGCGACGACGGATGGGACGCAGAAAACCGTGCGCCCGGGGCAGGAGGAGCCGAAGGAATATTTCTCGTGGTCGCCGCGCATGCCGCCCGGACGGAGACGCTGATGTGTCGTGAGTGGTCGGTCGTATTATCCTCCGCCGGTCTCCTATGAAGCGTTGGATGTCGTGCTGCCGCGTTTCGGCGCGGCGCGCGATGAACGCGGCGTGGCCGTGCTGGCGGGCGGACGTGTTTATGATGCGGGTATTGTGCTGACGCCTGACGGCGCGACGGTGATCACCGATCTGACGCGGAACTTCGGTTACCGCGGCGACGGACGGCATTGGTTGCAGAACTATCGATGGATGGGAGCGCCGACGCCGGTGGAGGGACGGACGGCGGTGGTCGCGGTGAATTTAGGTAAAGGCTATGCGCACTGGCTGCTGGAGGAATTTCCGCGCTGGTTGAGTCTGCGCGCCGATGATGCGGAGAACGTCATCGCGCATGACCGGGCGCCGTTCATTGCCGAAGTGTGCGCATTGGCCGGGTTTAAACAGCGGGTGGTTCCGGCGACACGGCACGGGCATTGGGTGTGCGATACGCTGGTCATCCCGCCGGTGGCGACGATGGATGCGCGGACGGTGGAAACGGTGACTGCTTTTGCGTTGGGACAAAAATTGCCGACGTCAGGCTTCGGCGAAAAACTCTACATCACACGGGAAAACGCCATACGGCGGCGGGTGAGCAACGAAGAGGAATTATGGACGCAGCTGGCGAGGCGCGGATTTGTGAAATTACGCCTGGAAACAATGTCGTGGCGTGAACAAGTGGCGGCGTTTGCGGCGGCGCGGGTCGTGGTGGCACCTCATGGCGCGGGACTGGCGAATGTGGTGTTCTGCCGCCCCGGAAGTCGCGTGGTGGAGTTCTTCAACCGGTCTTATGTGAATCCGTGTTTCGAGCAATGGGCCCACGCGGCGCGATTGGATTATCATGGGGTGGTGCCGCACGGCGAGGAACCGGTAGGCAGGGAGCGACGGGCAAATCGCGAGGATATCACTGCGGATGTTTGCTCGATTATCGCGTCACTGGATCAATCCTAGCCTGGAAGGAAGTTTACGGTTTCAAATACTGGTGAACTTGGGCAGTTCAGTCGTGTCTCGTTTTCTACCCCCTGACGTTTCCTTATTAAGATGCGCTCCATTCGCCACCGCCTGAGTTTTGCTTCCTTGGTTCTTGCCGCCGCCACGTCGTTGATGGCGGCTGAACCGGTCTCGCAGTTCGGCTCCAACGAGGCGAGCAGCGCCGCGATGGTCGGCATTCTTTACGACCTCAAACAGGACCAGGCGCGAAAGCCCATGAAGATGAACATTCCCGAATATGGGAAACTGGTGGACGAATTTATCGCGAGCGGGTGGGACGAGGGCGTGCTGAACCGTTATTTTCGTGCGGCGCGCCCGCTCTATACCACGCAGGTCTTTATCCCGCTCATTTCCGCCGGCGCCGCGCCCAAGGCGTTTGGCGTCGAGACCATCGTGAAGCCGAATATCTGCTCATCGAAAAACGCGGCGAAACCTACAAGATGCTCAACGGAAGGCCGATCCTGCCGGTCTTCCAACTAGCCCCTTTCGACACACCGCAACCGAAGTCGGTGAAAGAGGGGCCGGTGATCGAATCCAAGGGTCCGGTTTGGAACGGTCTGCAATAGCCGGACGACGGTTCATTTCCGCACTTGCAGGGAGAGGGCGGGCGAGGTGTGGTTTTCCTTCCACATGACCTCCGCAGTCACCGATCTGATTCCCCACCGTCCGCCGTTCCTCTTTGTTGACGAAGTCGTCGCCGAGACCGCCGACAGCCTGACCGCCAAGCGCACCTGGCGCGCCGAGGAGGATTTCTACAAGGGACACTATCCCAACGCGCCGATCACGCCCGGCGTGCTGTTGTGCGAAGCGGTGTTCCAGACCGGCGCGCTCTTCATGGCCAAGCAGGCGCTCGCCGCCGGTGCGAAGCCCGGCGAGGGCGTGCCGCTTCTCGCCAAAATTTCCGACGTGCGTTTCCGCAATCCGATCTATCCCGGCGACACCATTCTCATCGAAGTCAAAAAGAAGGAAGTCATGGGCGGTTTCACCATGATGAGCGGCGCGATTAAAAAAGCCGACGGCACGCGCGTGCTCACGGTGGATTTCGCCGTCGCTTGGAAAACACCCGAGGGCCAGCAACAGCAGCAAGCTCAGCAATAAAATGTGGAAAGCTGGAAATCAGGAATCAAACCAAGCAGTTGCCGCCGTTTTCTGATTTCCAGCTTTCCAGATTCATTTCTTCTCCATGCCCGACTTCCTTAATCTCACTGGCAAGACCTTCGTGGTCCTCGGCGTCGCCAACAAAAAGAGCGTCGCGTGGTTCACCGCCAAGACTCTGGAAGAGCAGGGCGCCACCGTTCTCTACAGCGTGCGTTCGCCCGCCCGCAAAGCCACGCTTGAGACCACGCTCGCCGGCAAGCCGGTCTTCATTTGCGACGTCGAAGCCGAGGGTTCCGCCGAATTGCTCGCCGCCGAGGTCCGCGCCGCCGGTTACGAGACGATCCACGGCATCGTTCACTCGATCGCCTTCGCCAACTACAGCGAGGGGTTCAAACCGTTCCACGAGACGAAGCGCAAAGACTTCCTCCAAGCCACCGCGATCTCCGCGTTCTCGCTGATCGAAGTAGCCAACGCCTTCAAATCCCTCCTCGCGAAAAACGCCTCCGTCGTGACCATCGGCATCTCGTCGCTCCAGGTTACGCCCGACAACTACGGCTACATGGGGCCCATCAAAGCTGCGCTCGATTCCGCGTCGCGCTTCCTCGCCAAATCTTTCAGCGACCACAGCGAAGTGCGCTTCAACGTCGTCGGCGCCGGTCCGCTCAAGACGAGCGCCTCGGCCGGCATTCCCGGATATCTGGAGAGCTATCTCTACGCGGAGAAACTCACGTTCCGTAAGCGCAACCTCGCCACGCAGGAGGTCGCCAACGCCGCCGTGTTTCTTCTCAGCGAACGCAGCAGCGGACTCAACGCGACCACCGTCACCGTCGATGCCGGCCTCGGCAGCAATTTCTTCGACAAGGAAATCGTGCGCCTCTCCATGCGCATGGATTCGCCCACGAAAGCCTGATGCGCTTCGCCCACACTTGCATCGAGTCGCTGGCCGTCGCGTTGCCCGACGAAATCCTCACCACGACGGATATCGAGGAACGCCTGCGTCCGCTCTATGAACGCCTGAAACTTCCCTTTGGCCGGCTCGAACTTATGACCGGTATTCGCGAGCGCCGTGTGTGGCCGCAGGGCACGCGTCCCTCCGACGCCAGCGCCGCCGCCGGCAAAGCCGCGCTCGCCAAATCCGGACTGCGCGCCGAGCAGGTAGAACTCTTCATCCACAGCGCGGTGTGCCGCGACATGATGGAGCCGGCCACCGCGTCGTTTGCCCACCGCAAGATCGGTCTGCCCGCGAGCGCGCAGATTTTCGACGTCTCCAACGCCTGTCTCGGCTTCCTCAACGCCCTGACCGTCGCCGCAGGTCTGATCGAGAGCGGACAAATCAAATGCGCTCTCATCGTGTCCGGCGAGAACGGTGGTCCGCTCGTGCAGCAAACGTTGAAGACGCTCCTCGAAGCGCCGCTTGATCGCAACGGCATCAAGCCCTTCTTCGCCAACCTCACCATCGGCTCCGGCGCGGTCGGCGCGGTGGTGTGTCACGAATCGATCCTGCCCGCCGGGTCGCGTCCGCACCGCCTGCTCGGCGGCATCGCCCGCGCTGCGACCGTGCACAGCGAACTCTGCCAAGGCGACAGCCACGGAGCCGAGGCGCTGGCGATGCAGACCGACAGCGAGGCGCTCCTCACGGCCGGTCTCGCGCTCGCCCGCGACACGTGGGATGCGTTCACTTTAGAGACGGGCTACACCGCCACGACTGCCGATCGTTTTATCTGCCACCAGGTCGGCAGCACGCATCGCCGCAAACTTTACGAGGCCCTCGGTCTCGATCTCGCGAAAGATTTTTCCACGTTTGAAACCCTCGGCAACACCGGCTCGGTGGCGCTACCCGCGACACTCGCCAAGGCCGTCGACGCCGGCGCGGTGGGCGAGGGGACGAAGGTCGCGCTGCTTGGCATCGGCAGCGGACTCAATTGCCTGATGCTCGCACTCGAATGGTAACGATTCCCGACTGGCTCAAACCGCTCTATCCCTTCACGCCGCAGTCCTTCGCGACGCCGCGCGGCGCTCGCATGAGTTACCTCGACGAGGGCGGCGCACCCGGTTCCGATGAAGCGGTCGTCATGCTTCATGGCAACCCGACGTGGTCGTTTTATTACCGCGAACTTGTGCGGGCCGTCGCACCGAACGCCCGCTGTATCGTGCCCGACCACATCGGCATGGGACTCTCGGAGAAACCCGAAAACTATCCCTACACGCTTGAGGCGCGCATCGGCGACGTGGATGCGTTGCTCACGCATCTTGGCGTGAAGCGCGTGCATCTCGTCGTGCATGATTGGGGCGGGGCGATCGGCTTCGGCTATGCGGCGCGTTATCCGCAACGCATCGGAAAACTCGTCGTGCTCAACACCGGCGCTTTTCCGTCGCCGCACATCCCGCATCGCATCGGCCTGTGCAAAACGAAAGTCCCCGGCACGGCGCTCGTGCGCGGGCTCAACGCCTTCGCCGGTCCCGCCGTGTGGATGTCGATGCACCGCCGCAAGCTCACGGCCGACGAGGCGCGCGGCTTTCTGCTGCCGTATGACTCCTGGGCAAACCGCGTCGCGGTGGACGCGTTCGTCAAAGACATCCCGATGACGCCGTCTCATCCGACCTGGCGCACGCTCAGCGACACGGCCGCGGGGTTGAAACATTTTAAGCAAAACCCCGCGCTGATCGTTTGGGGCGGGCGCGATTTCTGTTTCAACGACCACTTCTACAGCGAGTGGAAAAAACGCCTGCCCGACGCGCAGTCGTATTACCTGGAAGACGCCGGCCACTACGTGCTCGCCGACGCCAACACCGAGGCCATTCCGCGCATCACCCAGTTTCGTCGCTACACCATTTTCAATCCCGCCATGCACTCGTCCGTCCGCCCGATTCATTCTCCGCTCGGCAACCTCATTTTCCTCAGCCGCTGGCTGCAGGCTCCGCTTTATGTAGGTCTCATTATCGCCCAGGTCGTCTACGTCTATCGATTCCTGGTGGAGCTGTGGCACCTGATCGCCTTTGCCGTCCTGGACCACGCCGCCCCGGCATCCGTCCCCGCCTCGGTAGTGGACACAGAAACCATCGTCATGCTCACGGTGCTGGGTCTGATCGACGTGGTGATGATCGCGAATCTCCTGATCATGGTGATCGTGGGCGGCTACGAGACCTTTGTCTCGCGCCTCAACCTGAAGGGACATCCCGATCAGCCGGAGTGGCTGTCTCACGTAAATGCGGGCGTGCTCAAAGTAAAACTCGCGATGGCGCTGATCGGCATTTCCTCGATCCACCTGCTGAAAACCTTCATCAACGCCGGCAGTATTCCCGAACGGACCATTTATTGGCAGGTGGTCATCCACGTCACGTTCGTGTTTTCCGCCGTGGCGCTGGCCTGGATTGACCGGCTCACCAATCCAGGCAGGACCGCGCCTGTCGAAGCGCACTGATCTGCCCGCGTGGCGACGATTTAGACCCGTCCGTAAAGCGTCGCCAGGTCGCGCAGGTAGGCCGCGCCGCCTTCATGATGAAGCTGCCGCAGGCGTTGCTCGTCGTAACGCCATTGCCAGTTTCCGGCGGCCTCGCCCGGAGTGTTGAAACGCGCCTCGGCTCCAAGGCTGAAAAAATCCTGCATCGGTATCACCGCGAGGTTGCTGACCGATGCATAGGCCGCGCGGATAAAATCCCAGCCGATCTCGTCACCGCTGATGCGCAAATACCGGCGCACGTGGTCGCCTTCTTTTTCCGAGGCCGAGCGATACCAGCCGAGCGTGGTGTTGTTGTCGTGGGTTCCCGGATACACGACGCTGTTGGCGTGCAGATTGTGCGGAAGATAAAGGTTGTCCGCCTCGCCGCCAAAGGCGAACTGGAGGATGGTCATGCCCGGCAGTCCGGTGGCGTCGCGCAGATCGCGCACCGACTGGAAAAGTTCGCCGAGATCTTCCGCGATGAGTCGGGCCGCGGGCAGGGCTTTTTTCACGGCTTCAAAGAACGCGAT
>CAMBLN010000140.1 GCA_945868215.1 Opitutus sp. GAS368 | reverse complement strand
TCGGCGCGGCGGGTGGGGTTGCATCCGTCGGTGAACACGAGCGTGGATGCGACGAAGGCGGTGGGGTTTTCGCTGGCGGGCAAGGATGCGGCGGCGGCCGGGGCGGTGCGGGCGCGGACGATGCTGGCGGTGGATGCGGGGGATCGTCCGAGTGTGCAGGTGTTCGGGGTGGCGGGGCTGGCGGGGAAGCCGGTGGAGCTGCGCAGCGGATCGCATGCGTTGGGCGGCGGGGTGTTTGCGGCGGAGGGCGGCGGGGCCTTGGCGGAGGTGGCGTTGCCGGAGGCGCCGGAGGGCGAGGCGTGGGGCGTGATCGAGGTGGTGTCGGCGGGCGAGGTGATCGGGTGGGTGAAGCCGGCGGAGTGGGGTTATGGGAAGAGGCCGGAGCCGGGGGTGGTCCGTTATTGGCCGAAGGGGACGGAGGAGGGCGGGGCGTTGCGGGCGACGGCGGAGTTGACGCGGTTGGTGAAGTGGCCGGGGCAGTATCGGCAGCGGGTGGAGCTGACGGGGTTGAAGCCGGGGACGGATTATCGTTTCCGGGCGGAAGGGCACGGGGAGGAGTTTGGTTTTCGCACGATGCCGGCGACGTTGACGCGTCCGGTGCGGTTCGCGGAAGGCGGGGACACGCGGCATGAGAAGGCGTGGATGGTGCGCACCAATCGCGTGGCGATGGCGTATGATCCGGACTTCGTGGTGTGGGGCGGGGATTTCGCGTATGCGAACGGGTTGGAGAGCAATTTACCGCGGTGGGAGGAGTGGTTTGAGGCGAACCATGAAGGGTTGACGGGGGCGGACAACCGGGTGGTGCCGATCATGGGGGCCATCGGCAACCATGAGGTGGTGGGCGGGTATTATACGAGCCATGCGGAGTTCAAGCCGGTGGATGAGTGGCGGGCGAGGATCGCGCCTTATTTTTATCAGTTCTTCGCGTTTCCGGGGCAGCCGGGTTACGGGGCGTTGGATTTCGGGGATTACCTGAGTTTCATCGTGCTGGATTCGGGGCATACGAATCCGATCGCGGGGGCGCAGACGGAGTGGTTGGAGAAGGCGTTGGTGGAGCGGAAGGGGCGGCCGCATGTGTTTCCGGTTTATCATGTGCCGGCGTATCCGTCGCAGCGGAGTTATGACGGGCAGCCGACGGTGCAGGTGAGGGAGACGTGGGTGCCGTTGTTTGAGAAGCACGGGATCGAGGTGGCGTTCGAGCATCACGATCACACTTACAAACGGACGCATCCGATCCGCGGCGGGAAGGTGTCGGCGGACGGGATTGTTTATATCGGCGACGGGGCGTGGGGGGTGAAGGAGCGCGAAGGCGCGAGCAAGGACGCGTGGTATATCAAGCGGTTCTCGAGCAAGCGCCATGCGATCATCGTGACGCTCGATAAGGACGGGCGGAGTTTTTTGATGGTGGATGAGGATGGGAAGGTGATTGACGAGTATCCGGAGAAAGCGGGGGCGGGGAGGTGAGTTTGGGCCCACGAAACACACGAAAAGACACGAAAGGAGGAGGCGGAGGTTGGGGCACGGAGACGGAGGGGGGAGGTTGGGCTTGCGCGGGGTAGAGGTGAAGGGGACTGTGGGGGACGTTTCATGAAGCTGTTGAACGCGGGGCGATTTTTGCTGCGAGGGGCTGCGGGGGTGTTCCTCGCGGCGGGGGCGTTGCGGGCGGAGGAGCCGGAGTGGAAGGCGGTGCGGGAGACGACGTTTGACCTGGTGTGGTCCACGGTGAACGAGGCGTATTATGATCCGACCTTTGGCGGGGTGGATTGGGCGGGAATCAAAAAGACGTATCAGGCGCGGGTGGAGGAGGCGGACGACAAGGCGGAGTTGCGCGGGGTGTTGCAGGCGATGTTGGGGGAGTTGCGCAAAACGCATTTTGCGATCGTGCCGCGCGAGGCGGCGGTGTTCACGCCGGAGGAGCGCAAGCAGACGGGGACGACGGGGGCGAAATTTGTGACGGCGGGCGGCGAGGTCGTGGTGGCGGATGTGGCGGCGGATTCGGCGGCGGCGGCGGCGGGGCTGCGCAACGGTGACAAGATCCGCAGCGTGGGCGGGCGCGAGGTGGCGGAGGTGGCGCGGCTTTATGCGGACACGGGGGTGACGGAGGCGCGGAGGGATTTTTATCTGAAGAGTTTTGTGACGGCGCCGTTGAGCGGGCCGGTGGGCGGGAGTGTGGCGGTGGAGGTGGAGGGGGCGGACGGGAAAGTGCGGACGGTGGAGTTGAAGAGTGAGATGCAGCAAGGGGCGTGGTCGGAGCCGATGGGGAACCTGCCGTCGTATCCGGTGGCGATCGAGGCGAGGCGCGGGGAGGACGGGTTGGGTTATCTGAAGTTCAACACGTTTTCGCCGGCGTTGATGAAGGAGATCCGGGTGTTTTTGCGGGAGTTGCGGACGGGGGACGGGTTGGTGATCGACCTGCGGGGGAATCCGGGCGGGCTGATCCTGATGGCGTCGGGGTTGTGCGGGTGGTTGTCGGCGGAGGAGTTTTCGCTGGGGCGGATGCGGATGAGGAGCGGGTTGATGAATTTCGACGTGTTTCCGCAGGCGAAGGCGTTTACGGGGCCGGTGGCGGTGTTGATCGACAGCGGTTCGGCGTCGACGAGCGAGGTGCTGGCGGCTGGTTTGCAGGAGGCGGGGAGGGCGCGGGTGTTTGGCGAGACGAGCGCGGGGGCGGCGTTGCCCTCGGCGTTTTTGAAGCTGCCGACGGGGGATTTGTTGCAATACGCGCTGGCGGATCTGACGACGCCGGGAGGGGCGACGCTGGAAGGCGTGGGGGTGACGCCGGACGAGCCGGTGAAACGTTCGCGCGAGGACATCGCGGCGGAGAGTGATCCGGTGCTGGAGGCGGCGAAGAAGTGGATCGGGGACCGGCGGCGGGCGGGGGAGGGGGAAGGGACCAAATGAATTTTATGAAGAAACGGCGCGGCGCAAGTGTAGTTTTTATGTGGATACTGATCGGGCTCGTCGTGGCGGGCGCGGGCGGGTGCGTGACGCGGCCGGAAAAGGTGAAGGCGCGGGAGGCGGACGAAGTGCTGGCGCGCTGGGTGGAGGTGTTGGGAGGGGAGAAGGCGATCCGGAAAATCGCGGGAGTGCGGAGCGAGGTGGGGCTGCGGTTTGCGCCGGGGGCGCCGGAGCTGGTGTTTGTGGCGAAGGAGACGACGGGCGGGCGGTTCAGGTGGGAGTTGTCGACGCCGGCCTACTGGAAGGTGACGACGGTTTCAGACGGCCGGGCGGGTTACATGATGAATGACGTGCTCGGGGTGGGCTTGATGGAAGGGCGGTCTTTCCGGGTGGCGGCGAGGGACAGTGATCCGCAGATGCCGTTGAAGCTGGCGGAGCTGTTTCCGGTGAGGCGGAGGCTGCCGGACGTGGTGGAAAACGGGGCGCGGATCCGGGTGGTGGAGTTGACGGATACGGAGGGGGTGAAGGAGACGTGGTTTATGGATGCGGAGAGCGGGCAGCGTGTGCGGATGGAACGGCCGGAGGTGACGATCCGCTGTTCGGATTTTCGCAAGGTGGGCGACTACACGGTGGCGTATGCGGTCACGAATACGCACGGCGCGGAGTTTAATTTAAAGGCGGTCTCGTTCACGGAGCGGTGGGATGACGGGGAGTTTGCGGTGTCGCCGGAGATGAAGGCGGGGGCGCAAAAAGCGGCGGGTATCCTGAAGCGGCATGTGGAGGCGGTGGGCGGGGAGGCGCTGGAGCGCGTGCGGTCGCGCGTGTCGGTGGCGGAGGTGGATATCGAGAACCTGGGGATCAAGTTCGACATGAAGATCACGCAGCAGAGGCCTAACCGGGTGTTGATGGAGCACACGGTGCCGGGGATGGGGACGATGTATCAGGGCTACGACGGGACGACGGGGTGGGCGAGCAGCGAGCTGCAAGGTTACCGGGAGTTGAAGGGGCAGGAGTTGACGCAGCTGCTGACGATGGCGGATCTGGGGGCGGATACGCGGCTGCAGGAGATTTGTCCGTTCAGGGAGCTGGCGGGGGAGCGCGAGTTGCCGGGAGGGAGGGCGACGGGGATCAAGCTGGGGAGTCTGGCGGGGCCGAACGGGACCTATTGGTTTGACCACGCGACGGGGCGGCTGGTGCGGGTGGAATCGGCGATCATCACGGGGCCGAAGAGCCATGTGACGATGACGTTGGATATGAGTGATTTTCGCGAAGTGGACGGGGTGTGGATGGCGTTCACGACGCGGGTGGATAATCCGACGATGAAGATGGTGACGCGGATCAAGTCGGTGGAAAACAACGTGGCGGTGGACGAGGCGATTTTCCGGCCGCGGACGGAGGATTGAAGGGGCGCGGAGCGACGCTGGAGGGGACGCGCGGGGAGGGGATGAGGAGGCGTGGTTTTTAACCACGGATTTCACGGATGGGCACGGATTATTTACGGAACAGGAGGTGGGTATTAAATTGGGAGGAAGTATTTTACGAAAAAGTGTCACCTAATAGGTGACACTTTGGGTTGGGGAAAAGGCGCGGGAGGGGGGAGGGAGTTTGTCACTTATTAAGTGACAAATGGGGTTGGGGGCGGGGGCTCGGCGGACGGGGCGGGTCAGGGGCTGGGGCGGGTGCGGAGGGCGTCGCGGGCGCGTTGGAGGGCGGAGGCGAGGTCGGGTTTTTTGATGGGCTTGCTGAGGTAGTCGTCCATGCCGGCTTCGGTGCATTCGCGGGCGTCGCCTTCCATGGCGTTGGCGGTGAGGGCGATGATCCAGGGGCCGGGGGTTCCGGGTGTAGCGGAAGCGCGGATACAGCGCGTGGCCTCCAGGCCGTCCATTTCGGGCATCTGGACGTCCATGAGGACGATGTCGTAGGGGAGGCGTTTGAGGGCATCGAGGACTTCGAGGCCGTTGGCGGCGACGTCGGCGCGGTAGCCGAGGCGGGCGAGCATGTGGAGGGCGACGCGCTGGTTGACGGGGTTGTCCTCGGCGAGGAGGAGACGTTCGGAGTGGGTTTCGCCGGGGGCGGGCGGGGGGACGGGGATGCGGGCTTCGGGGGACGGGTCTTCGGAGCCGAGGGCGCGGCCGATTTCGTTGAAGAGCTGGGAGGGTTTGGCGGGTTTGCCGAGGCAGGCGGTGAAGAGGGCGGCGTCGGCGGGGGCGGGCTGGCGTCCGATGGAGGAGAGGAGGATGAGCGGGAGCGCTGCGCCGGCGGGGAGTTGGCGGATGGCGCGGGCGAGCATGATGCCGTCCATGTCGGGCATCTGCATGTCGAGGATGGCGACGTCGAAGCGGCTGCCGGAGCCGAGGAGGTGGAGGACCTCGTCGCCGGTTTTGAGGGAGGTGCAGTCCATGCCCCATTTGCCGGCGAGGGTGGCGAGGATGCGGCGGCCGTGTTCGTTGTCGTCGACGATGAGGAGGCGTTTGCCGCGGATTTGGAAGTGGTCGGCGGAGTGGAAGGCGCGGGGGCCGGCGGCGGCCCAGGAGGCGACGAGGCTGAAGAAGAAGGTGGAGCCGGCGCCGGGCGTGCTTTCGAACCACATGCGGCCGCCCATGAGTTCGGCGAGGCGTTTGCTGATGGCGAGGCCGAGGCCGGTGCCGCCGTATTTGCGGGTGGTGGAGGAGTCGACTTGGGAGAAGGAGCGTAAGATGCGGTCGCGGGCTTCGGGGGGGATGCCGATGCCGGTGTCGCGGACGGCGAAGACGAGTTCGGGCGCGGTGCCTTCGGGGCGGACGACGCGGACGGAGACGGTGACCTCGCCGTGTTCGGTGAATTTGAGGGCGTTGCCGACGAGGTTGACGAGGATCTGGCGGATGCGGGTGACGTCGCCACGGACGGATTCGGGGACGCCGTCGGCGATTTCGTAGAGGAGTTCGATGCCCTTCTGGGTGGCGCGGGGGGCGAGGAGATCGAGGGTGGTTTCGATGCACTCGTGGATGCTGAAGATCTCGTTTTCGAGCTCCATGTGGCCGGACTCGATTTTGGAGAAGTCGAGGATGTCGTTGATGAGGGAGAGGAGGCTCTCGCCGCTGACGCGGATGATCTCGGTGAATTCCTTTTGCTCGCGGGTGAGGGGGGTGTCCATGAGCAGCGAAGTCATGCCGATGACGCCGTTCATGGGCGTGCGGATTTCGTGGCTCATGACGGCGAGGAACTGGCTCTTGGCGCGGTTGGCCTGTTCGGCGCGGGCGGCGGCCTGGCGGGCTTCGTCGGCGGAGGCGGCGAGGCGGGTGTTGAGGTCCTCGGCGGCGTGGCGGGCGTCCTGGAGTTCGGTGATGTCGGCGAGGACGCCGAACCAGACGCGGGTGCCGTCGTCGCGGGTGGAGGCGGTGGAGCGGGCGTTGATCCAGCGGAGGGAGCCGTCGGGGCGGTGGATGGGGAAGGTGTCGGCCCACGGGGCGGTGGCGGCGACGGCTTTTTCGAGGGAGACGTAGATGCGTTCGCGGTGGGCTTCGTCGACGGAGGCGTAGAGGCGGGAAGGTTGGGCGAGGACTTCGGAGGGGTTGTAGCCGAAGAGGGCCTGGAAGCCGGCGCTGAGGAAGGTGAAGGAGCGGGAGTCCTCGGGGGAGGCCTCGAATTGGAAGAAGACGCCGGGGGCGTTGGCGGTGAGGGCGACGAGACGTTGTTCGTTGGTGCGGAGGGTGGCGGTCATGTCGCGGGCGAGCGCGAGGGCGCGGCCGCGGCTGACGCCGAGGGCGAGGATGACGCCGGCGATGAGCAAGGTGATGACGCCGCCGCCGAGGAGGATGAGGCGCGGGATGGCGCGGGGGACGGAGGCCTCGAACTTGGGAGTGGAGGTGATGACGAGGGTCCACATGCGTCCGCCGATGGTGACGGGGAGAATGCGGTGGAAGCGGCGTCCGCCGAACGGTGCGGAGGCGCGGGGGCCGTCGGTCGCGCCGACGAGGATGTGGTCGGCATCGAGGAGGAGTTGGTCGCGGGTGAGGGATTCGCCGTCGAAGACCTCGACGTCGATGAGATCCTCGGTGAAGCCCATGACGCTGTCGAAGAGGTGGTCGATGATGATGGGGGCGAAGACGAGGCCCCAGAGGGCGGCTTCGCGTTCGGCGGGGGAGGAAGGTCGGGAGCCGTTGAGGTAGACGGGGACGAGGTAGAGGAAGCCGGGATGTTTGGCGGCATCTTGGAGGAGGGTGACGCGGCTGGTGAGGGTGGGTTCGCCGGTGCGGATGGCGCGGAGGATGGCTTCGCGGCGGACGGGGTCGCTGCCGGCGTCGAAGCCCTAGGCGGCGCGGTTGACGGAGAGGGGATCGAGGAATTTGGCGACGTAGAGGTCGGGGGCGTCGCCGGAAGTGATGACGTTGAAATCGGGGGCGTGGTCGGCGCGTTCGGCGGCGATGAAGGCGTCGAGTTGCGGGCGGGGGACGCGTTCGATGAAGCCGAAGCCGAGGACGCCGGGGAACTCGGAGGGGAGCTGGCGGGAGTCGACGTAGGAGCGGAATTCGAGACGTTCGACGGACTGGCTGGCGGCGTAGACGCCGCGGGCGCCCTTGAGGCCGTAGACGGTGAGGTTGGCGCGGCGCTGGACCTCGCGGGCGAGGCGTTCGGCGAGGCGGTCGAAACGGTCGTTGGCTTGCGCCGCGTAGAGGCTGTGAGAAGCGGAGGAGGCCCAGAAGGAGAGGGCGAAGCCGGCGAGCAGGACGGCGATGACGAGAAGCCACGTGGTCAGCCGGGCCCGCGGGAGGGCGCGGTTGAGGAGGGGAGTGGCTTGCATGGGTGGTCGGGGAGGCGGTCGAGGGCGCAAATTATTTACACGGTGCGAGGGTTGTCACGACTGCAAGGTAGTGTCCGGAAAGTTCAGCAAAAAGACGGATCATGGTAGTTGGTGAGGTGGAAACAGGAACACACCAACCGAAGG
>CAMBLN010000139.1 GCA_945868215.1 Opitutus sp. GAS368 | reverse complement strand
GAGGAAAAAAACTGGCGCCACGTGGTGCGGGCTCTGTTCGCCGCGCGGGGCACGGGGCAGCTCGAGCGCACCGCACAATTGGCAACGCTCATAGCTGAAGCTATTCCGCCGCGCGACCGTTTCACCTCGAAAATTCATCCCGCCACGCGGGCCTTCCAGGGAATCCGCATCGCCGTGAACGACGAACTCGGCGCCATCGAGCGGGCCTTGCCAGCCGCCTTCGAACGTCTCGCGCCCGGCGGCGTGTTGTGCGCTATCAGCTTCCATTCCCTGGAAGATCGCATCGCGAAAAACTACTTTCGCCACCTGGCCGGTTTGCCCGAGGGCGAAGACGACCATCGTCCGCAAGACCTCCGCGTAAAACACGCCGAACTCCTTTCCCGCCGTCCGATCACGCCTTCCGCCGAAGAGATCGCCGTCAATCCCCGCAGCCGTTCCTCCAAGCTGCGCGCACTCCGCAAACTGTAACCAACCCGCCTCTCCTAAAAACGCTCCGCGCCTCAAGCGCCTCCCCGCCATGAACAAAAAAGACACCCACGCCTTCGTGAACCAGCTGCTCATCTACACGCTGGTCATGATCTGTTTCAGCGGATCCATCGGTCTGGGCACCGTCTGGCTGCGTCACCAGATTTCGCTTACCGCCAACAACACCAAGTTGCTTGAGCAACGCATCGTCGAGGCCGAGCGCCACCTCGCCGAGCTCAATACCCAGGTCACCGCCGAGCAGTCGATCGACGTGCTGGCCCGCCGCAACGCCGAGTGGAATCTCGGCCTCGTCCTCCCCAAGGAGCCCCAGGTCGTGCGCGTCGCCGAGTCGCCGGAGCGCCGTCTCGCCTCGCGCAACAACGCCGAGGTCTTCGCCCCCGAGGCCGTCGCCACCGGCACGGTCACGGCCGTGCGTTTCCGCATCGCCAACAACTACCGCTAACCGCCGACCCTCCGCTTCGCGCAACCATACTCCATGTCGAAGGGCTTCGCCTCCAACTACCGCATCGTCCTGCTCGCCGCCGGCATCCTCGCGAGCTTCGGTTGCGTCGCCCTGCGGTTGCTTGACCTTCACGTGTTCGAGCGTGAGCGCCTGATCAGTTTCGTGGACCGCGCCCGCCGGCAGATTACGGTCGAGCCGTCCAAGCGCGGCGATATTCTCGATGAAAAAGGCGACCGTCTCGCCACCTCGCGTTCGGTGATCGTCCTCGGTGTCGATCCGCAGGCTCTGCTCAAAACCGACGAACCCAAGTGGCCCGAACTCGCCCGGCTCATCGGCATGCCGCTGTCCGAACTCACGCGCATCTTCTCCACCAAGACCCGGACCGAGGCACCGTCCGCCGTCGCCGATGTCACTCTCGCCAGCACCTCCAATCTTGCCGCCGCGACCCCCGAAGCCGTCGAGTCCCTCAACCAGGACCGCCTCATCCGCTGGGCCAAACTCAGCGAGACCGTGGAGGAGTCCACCTACGACCAGATTCTCAAGCTCGGCGTCAAAGGCGTGTATGGGAATCGCAACTACACGCGTGCCTATCCGCACAACCAGCTGGCCGCGCACTTGATCGGTTTCGTCAACAAAGCCGGCGAACCCGCCGCCGGCATCGAGGCGTTCGCCGACTTCTACCTGCGCGGCCAGGACGGCTGGCGTGAGTCCGAGAAGGACGGCCTGCGCCGCGAACTCGCCCAGTTCCGCAACCGCGAGGTCTCCGCCAGCGCCGGCTACAGCGTGCGTCTTTCCATCGACTCCGCGATCCAGCACATCGTCGAGCAGGAGATCGATGCCATCGTCAAAAAATTCAGTCCGGACAAGGTCACCATCATCGTGAGCGACCCGCACAGCGGCTTCGTTCTCGCCCTCGGCAATTACCCGACCTTCAATCTCAACGAATACAATCTGCTCTCGAAGTCCGAGATGGGCATGATGCGCAATGTCGCCATCACCGACATCCTCGACCCCGGTTCCACCTTCAAGATCGTCGCCGCCGCCGGCGCCCTCAACGACGGTCTCGTCACGCCCGCCACGCGCTTCGACTGCTCCATCGATTCCATCGAATACAAGGGCAAGCCGCGCCGCTTCATGCGCGACGACCATCCGTTCGACCATCCGCTCACCGTCGCCGAGATCATCAGCCACTCCAGCAATGTCGGCGCCGCCCAGCTCGGTATGAAGCTCGGCGAAAACAAACTCTACGACTACGCCCGCGCCTTCGGCTTCGGCGAAAAAACCGGCTTTCCCTTCGGCGGCGAAGTCTCCGGCTTCCTCAACCCCGTGGACAAATGGAGCGGCATCGACATCACGCGCATCCCCGCCGGCTACAGCATCTCGGCCACCCCGATGCAGATCCATTACGCCATGGCCACCATCGCCAGCGGCGGCATCCTCATGCGCCCGCAGATCATCCGCCAGGTGAGCGATGATTCCGGCGAAACCGTGTATAACTTCACCGGCTCCGTCCGCCGCCACGTTCTCTCGACCAAGACCGCCGAGCAGATGGCCCGCATGTTGCAAAAAGTCGTGTCCAAGGAAGGCACCGCCCCGATGGCGGCCATTCCCAATTTCGAGGTCGCCGGCAAAACCGGCACCGCGCAAAAACTCATCGACGGCCGCTACTCCGCCCGCAACCACGTCGGCTCCTTCGTCGGCTTTTTCCCCGCCAGCCGCCCGCGCGTCGTGATGACCGTCATCGTTGACGACGGACGTCCGCCCAACGGGCGCGTCGGCTACGGTTCCGTTGTGGCCGCTCCGAGCTTCAAGAACATTGCCGAGCAGCTCATCCAGTATCTCGACATCAAGCCCGTGATCGAACCGGGCCGCAATTTGGTGGTCATGGAAGGAGGTCGTCGATGATCGGCTACCTCACCCAAAACCACGCCCTGATCCACGCCTTTCAACAACAACCGCGCGCCGCGTCCTCCGTCCGTCGCGTCGCCGATCCCGTCGGCAACCGCGTCTTCAAAATGGCACCCAAACTCTCCGACTACTTCAGCGAGAACGAGGCGATCGCCGTCAAAGGCACGCTCGACCGTCCCATCTCCGGACTCGTGATGGACAGCCGCCGCGTCGTTCCCGGCACGCTGTTCTTCGCCTTGCCCGGTCTGCGCTCCGATGGTGCCGGTTTCATCGACGAGGCCGTCAACCGCGGAGCCGTCGCGGTCATCACGCAGAAGATTCCCAATCCCGCGCCCGCCAAGGTCACGTTCATCCAGGTCGCCGACGCCCGCGCCGCGCTCGCGACCATCGCCCGCCGCTACTACAAGTTTCCCGACCGCGATCTCCAGGTTGTCGGCGTCACCGGCACCAATGGCAAAACCACCGTCACCCATCTCATCAAACACCTGCTCGGCGGTGCCGATCGCGTCGGCCTGATCGGCACGATCAACTACGACCTCGGGGTCCGCACGGTGCCGTCCTACAAGACCACGCCCGAGTCCCTCGACATCTTTGGCATGCTCGCGCAGATGCGTGACGCCGGCTGCAAACAAGCCGTCATGGAGGTCAGCTCACACGGCATCGACCAGCAGCGTGTCCTCGGTCTCGAATTCGGCGCCGCCGTCTTTACCAATCTCACGCGGGACCACCTCGACTACCACAAGTCGATGGACGCCTATTTCGACGTGAAGACTCGTCTCTTCACCGGCCACACCGGTGCCGAACCCAAGGTCGCCATCGTCAACATCGACGATCCGCACGGTGTGCAACTTGTGGATAAGATCCACGCCGCCGTCCCCGCCGCGAAAGTCGTCACCTACGGAGAACACGCCTCCGCCACCGTCCGCGCCGAAGCCGTCTCCCTCAATTTCAAGAACACCACCTTCAAGCTCGTCTGGCCCGAGGGCGAAGTGCTCGTCGATTCCCCGCTCATCGGCCGCTACAACGTGAGCAACCTGCTCGCCGCGTTTGCCACCGCCTACGGACTCGGTCGCGATCCGCGCACGCTGCTCGGCCGCCTGCGGGATTTCGCCGGAGTCCCCGGCCGCATGGAGCGCATCGAGGAGGGCCAGAAGTTCAACGTGCTCGTCGATTACGCGCACACCGACGACGCCCTCAGCAACGCCCTCGGCATGTTGCGCGCCATCACCCCCGGCCGCCTGCTCGTCGTCTTCGGCTGCGGCGGCAACCGCGACCGCGCCAAGCGCCCGATGATGGTCAAGGCCGTCCAGGACTACGCCGACTTCGCCCTCGCGACCGCCGACAATCCGCGCAACGAGCCGCTCACCCAGATTTTCAATGACATGCAGTCCGGCGTCACCGCGCCGCTTCGCATGACGTGGATCGAAGACCGCCGCCGCGCCATCAGCCTCGCCCTCGACATGGCCAAGCCCGGCGACTGCGTGCTCATCGCGGGCAAGGGCCACGAGACGTATCAGGAATTTGCGGACACCGTCAGTCCCTTCGACGACCGCCAGGTCGTGCGCGAACTGATCGAGATCAAACAAATCAACCGACCCGCGTGATCCGCCGTGCCCGTCTTCGCCCCAGAAACCCTCGCCGCCTGGACCTCCGGAAAATGGACCGCCGCACCCGTGTCGCCGCTCACCGGCTTCACCACCGACACGCGCCAGCTTCGTGAAGGCCAGATCTTCGTCGCGCTGAAAACCGATAAACGCGACGGCCACGATTTTCTCCCCGCCGCGCACGCCGCCGGAGCCAGCGCGGCCATCGTCTCGCACGCCAACCCCGCGCTGGCCTTGCCCCAGCTCGTGGTCGCCGACCCGCTCGCCGCGTTTCAAACCATCGCCCGCGAACACCGCCGCACTTTCAGCGGACCGGTCATCGGCGTTTCCGGCAGCGCCGGAAAAACCTCCACCAAAAACCTGCTCGCCCTGCTGCTCGGCGGCGAGGAGGGCGGGGTGCTTTCCACCGAGGGCAATCTCAACAACCACCTTGGCGTTCCGCTCACGCTCACGCGTCTCGACCCGGCCCGCCACACGTTTGCCGTGATCGAGGCGGGTATCAGCGGCCCCGGTGAAATGGAAGTGCTCGCCGGCATGCTCGAGCCGGATTTCGGCATCATTACTCTGGTCGCCCCCGCCCACCTCGAGGAACTCGGCGGCATCGAGGGAGTCGCCAAGGCGAAGGCCGCGCTGCTTGCCGGCGTCCACACCGGAGGTTCGGTCTTGTTTCCGCAGTCGTGCAGCGAGTTCGCCGCGTTCCGTGATCTCAAGGTCAACGCCTGGCGCCTCGGCCGCGCCGACCTGCCGATTCCCGCCGACCTGCCGCCGGCCAACACTTTTTTTGCGCTCATCCAATGCGCCGACGAAACCCTCGTCGCCTTGCGCGATTCCGTTTCCGGCAAGGCCTTGAATTTTGTGCTACGCCGCGTCTCCGACGGCATGGCCCAAAACGCCGCGCTCGCCATCCGCGCCGCGCTGCTCCTCGGCGTGAAGGCCGACACCATCCGCGAACGTCTCACCCGCTGGCAGCCGGCCGCGTTGCGCGGAGAGCTCCGCCGCGAGGACGGACGCCTGCTCTACATCGATTGCTACAACGCCAATCCCGCCGCGATGGGCGACGCCCTTGACGCTTTTTACGCCCTCGCTCCGGAAACCGAGCCGCGCCTGCTGGTCATCGGTTGCATGGGCGAACTCGGCACCGAGTCCGCCATGTATCACCGCGCTCTGGGCCGCTCCATCCGCCTGCGTCGGCAAGACCACCTCATGATCATCGGCGACGATGCCGAATCCGTCCGTCAGGGTGTGCTCGGCGACGGCGGCATTGCCTCCCAAGTCGAGGTCGTTGCGAGCCTGGATCCGATTCGGACCCATCTCGCGGGATTCAAGGGCGCCGTCTTCATCAAGGGCAGCCGCCGCTATCAATTGGAAACCGTTTTAACCGGGGAGGCCGCGCTCGCCGCGCATTGATATTCCCATGCTGAGCTACCTTGCAGACTACGAACAATACTGGGGTCCGCTGCGTGTGCTGCGGTTCATCACCCTGCGCACCCTCATGGGCGCGGGCACGGCCGCGTTGATCGGTTTCATCATCGGTCCCTGGCTCATCCGCAAGCTGCGCGCACTCAAGTTCGGCCAGCACTACGACGACGACCGCACCGGCGACCTCGCCCAAAAATTCGACAAAAAGAACACGCCCACGATGGGCGGACTGCTGATCTTTTTTTCGGTGTTCTTCAGCACGGTGCTCTGGGCCAAGCCCAACATCTGGATCCTCGTAGCGCTCTTCGTTTACGCCGCGCTCACCGCCGTCGGTTTCCGTGACGACTACCTCAAGGTCGTTAAGAAAAACCGCGACGGCATCTCGTCGCGCGAAAAAATCTTCTGGCAGACGCTCATCACCGTCGTCGCGCTCGCCGCGCTCGTCTGGCACCCGATGAGCTCCGAAAAAATCCGCGAACTGTGGGTGCCGTTCCTCAAATATCCGGTTCTTACCGCCATGCCGGTCGCGGCTTTGTTCGTGCTGGTGTTCTTCTGGGTCGTGGGTTTCAGCAACGCCATCAATCTCACCGACGGACTCGATGGACTCGCCATCGGCTGCACCATCACGGTCGCCCTCGTTTATGGCATCATGGCCTATGCGGCGGGCAACGTGAAGATCGCCGAGTATCTGCTCATCAGCCACGTCCCCGGCACGGGTGAACTCGCGATCATCTGCGGCGCGCTCGTCGGCGCGGGCATGGCGTTCCTCTGGTATAATTCCTACCCCGCCGAACTCTTCATGGGTGACACCGGCTCGCTCGCCCTCGGCGGACTGATCGGGCTGATCGCCTTCATGGTGCAGCAGCCGCTCACGCTGGTGATCGTCGGCGGCGTGTTTGTGATCGAGGCGCTCTCGGTCATGATCCAGGTAGGGTTTTTCAAATACACGAAACGGCGGACCGGCGAAGGGAAGCGCTTCTTCCGCATGGCGCCCATCCACCACCATTTTCAAAAAACCGGCTGGCCGGAGACGAAGGTCGTTCTTCGTTTTTGGGTCATCTCCCTCATGTGCGCCCTCGCCGGTCTCGGCACCTTGAAACTCCGCTGATGTCCCTCGTCATTCCCGAATTCCTCGAACCCTTGCTTGCCCGCCCCGTCGCCATTTTCGGCGGCGGAGTGAGCGGTCACGCCGTGGCCGAACTGGTCGCCAAGCTCGGCGGCACCGGCGTGATCTTCGATCAAAACGGCGCGGACGGCGCGTTGACCGGGTTTCGCGGCGCCGCCGCCTGTGCTCATCCGCTTGTCGTATATTCGCCGGGCTTCCCCCCCACGCATCCGTGGATCGCCGAGGCGCGTGCCGCCGGCGCGGTGTGTCTGGCCGAACTGGATTTTGCATCGCTCTTCTGGCGCGGTTCGTTGGTCGCCATCACCGGCACCAACGGCAAGACAACCCTCACCGAATTCCTCACCCATGCGCTGCGTTCGGTGGATCGCGACGCCTACGCGACGGGCAACATCGGCTATTCGTTCGCCCGGCTCGTCGCCGACCGCAACGGCGGCGCGCCCGATTCGATCGCGATTTGCGAAGTGAGCTCGTTCCAGGCCGAGACACTCCGCCACTTCCGCGCCGACGCCGCGCTGTGGACCAATTTTGCCGAGGACCATCTCGAACGCCACGGCACGCTGGACTCGTATTTCCAAGCGAAGTGGCGGCTGTTTGAACGCACTGTTGGCGGCCACGTTTTTGCCGGAACGAGTGTCCAGCACTTCGCCGACAAACTCGGCCAGACGCTTCCCGCCGAATCGCATGTCGCCACCGAAGGGCAATCCGGCGACGTGCTTCTTCGCGGCACGGTCTTTGCGCATTATCCGCAGCTTGAGAACTTCATCATCGCCGCCGCCTGGTGGCGGAGCCAAGGCCTGCGCGAGACCGCGCTCTACGCCGCCGCCCAGTCGTTCACGCTCGGCGAGCACCGGCTGGCGCGCGTCGCCGTGCGCGGCGGCGTCACGTGGTGGAACGATTCCAAGGCCACCAATTTTCACGCCGTCGAG
>CAMBLN010000138.1 GCA_945868215.1 Opitutus sp. GAS368 | reverse complement strand
CGGCTGTTCGCCGATTAAAGTGGTACGCGAGCTGGGTTCAGAACGTCGTGAGACAGTTCGGTCCTCTATCCGCTGTGGGCGTTTGTGATTTGAGGGGTTCATTCTCTAGTACGAGAGGACCGAGAATGACGAACCTCTGGTGTTCCGGTTGTCACGTCAGTGGCACCGCCGGGTAGCTATGTTCGGAAGGGATAAGCGCTGAAAGCATCTAAGCGCCAAGCCCATCCCAAGATAAGATCACAATCCGTCGCAAGACGGTGCAAGGTCCGGGTAGACCACCCGGTTGATAGGGCAGAAATGTAAGCGTAGTAATACGTTCAGTTTACTGCTACTAATGACCTTGCCGGTTTATGCAAACGACCTTTCTAGGCGTTTATTTGACCTCCTTACTTCAATACTATTAAAAAGATTTGGTCTTTATACACTTATCTGAATTAAAAATCAGATTCAATTTCCTGGTGATCATTTGCCGGGGGTTCCACCCGTTCCCATCCCGAACACGGCCGTTAAGCCCCGAGCAGCCAATGGTAGTAGGGCGTTAGGCCCCGCGAGAGTAGGTTATTGCCAGGTTTATGACCCGGATACTGCGAAAGCAGTATCCGGGTCTTCTTCGTACTGGGCTTCGAGATAGCCCTTTAAATCACTTTCATTTAAGCGGTCTAATCCAGTTGGCAGATCGATACGTTTTCTGTTCATGAGATTTCAACCCAATCGGGACTACGTTTCGAATGACGATATCCAGACTCCCGTGGAGCTGGCCGAAAGGATCGTCGAGTATTTTAAACCGACGGGAAGGATTCTCGAACCGTGCGCCGGCGACGGACATTTTCTTCAGCATTTACCAGGCGCTGAATGGTGTGAAATTAAACAGGGGCGCGATTTTTTATCTTATGATGGAAAGGTGGACTGGATTATCACCAATCCACCGTGGAGCCAGATACGGCCTTTTTTGCATCATGGATTCAAAGTCGCGAATCACGTCGTTTTTTTGATGACGGTTAATCATGCTTGGACAAAGGCGCGACTCCGGATCGCCCGTGAAAACGGGTTTGGGCTGAAAACACTTTTACTCGTGGATACGCCAAAATCTTTCCCTCAAAGCGGATTCCAGTTAGGAGCGGTTCATTACGAAAAAGGGTGGTTTGGCCCAATCGATCTTGTCAATTTCGGCGCGAATCCGGATTCAGTTTTTGTAATGGATTAACTCGTTTTTGATATATTTTAGAATGGTTAATTAGGTGGATTTCATTTTTCACCTAGGTGAAATCAGGTTTTTGGGGTTAAGGCTTTATTTTGTATTTGTAAGGCGAATACGTGGATCTTTGCGCCTGGATTTGTGTGGATTTGTGTCGCGATAGTTGTGCTGTCCGTGGCGACAGTTTGAAGGAGGCGGGTACGCGGGTGACTGCTTTGTTCGGCGGTGAAGTTTGGGTTGGAGCAAAGTTCGGTGTGGGCGTGATCGACCCAGCCGGATTACGGGTTTCATCGATGGGTATGCATGTGTTTCGATGATTTCCGGCTATGTGAGCAGGATAGTGGGCTGATTACTTCGAATAATTTGGCGTTGCATGGCTATTGCATGATGTGGCTTGCGGCTGAAATTACCCGATCTTCCCTGTGGGAAGCTCTCAGTTGGCTGCCGCAAGCCTAAATTGACGCAAAATTCACGCAGTATTTGCGATAAACCAATTGACGGATTTTTCGGGGATTACCATAGGTTGTGTCACTTTAGATAGGTGACCACTACGGGTTGTGGTTAGTAACGCGTCGGTAAGTTCCAGCAACTTTGGTTCGCTTGGACTCTCGTCGCGTTAAAAACAACCTCCGTTGCCGGTCACTTTCCCCCTCTATCCACCCTTAGTCTGCGCCCACTGCGCATCCATCCATCTTATCTTATCCAGCCATGCAGAAATCGTTTCAAGTCGGTGCCAAGACGTTCGTCCTCGATCAGGAAAAAGCCGAAGCCGCCTTCGCGGCCAAAAAAGTCATCAACGGTCGCGAGACCATGTGCTTCAACCTCCTCCCCCTGAAATACCAGTGGGCCTACGATCTCTACCGCACGATGAAGGCCAACCACTGGGAGCCGGAGGACGTTCCCATGGGCAAGGACATCGAACAGTGGCGCGACACCAAGCTCGTTTCCGATGTCGAGCGTTGGATCATCCGCATGGGCATCGGCTACTTTTCGGCCGCCGAGGGCATTGTCGGTGACAACATCCAGCACGTCGTCCGCGAACTCGTCACCGCTCCCGAGCTCAAGCTCGTGCTCGGCCGCCACGCGCACGAGGAAAACATCCACGCCGATTCGCTCCTCTACATGATCAGCTCCCTCGGCATCAACCCGCACGAGTGCGAGGCCATGTTTGAGGACGTCCCGACCATCGCGAAGAAAAACGCCTTCGTCGTTAACAACTCCCGCAATCTCCGCCGCGATCTCGACCTCACCAAGGCCGAAAACAAGCAGCTCCTCGCGAAAAACATTTTCCTCTTTGGTCAGTGCATGGAGGGCACCCAGTTCTACGGTCTCTTCGGCATGATCCTGTCGCTCTACCGCCAGAACAAGTTCCCCGGCATCGGCCAGATGTTCCGCTACACCCTCCGCGACGAATCCAACCACATCGAGGTCTTCCGCAATCTGTTCATGGATCTCATCGAGGAGAACCGCGAGATCTGGACCACCGAGTTCAAGGAAGAACTCCGCGCCACCATGGCCGAGGCCGTCCAGCTCGAGAAGGACTTCATCCGCGACTGCCTGCCCGTGAACGCCGTCGGTCTCGCGATCGACGAGTTCCTCACCTACATCGACTACATCGCCGACCGTCGCCTCGAAGGCGTGGGCCTCGCCCCGCTCAACTCCGGCGTCAAGAACCCGCTGCCCTGGCTCGCCGAGATGATGGACATCAAGAAGGAGCAAAACTTCTTCGAGGGTCGCGTCACCGAATACCAGAAATCCTCCGCTCTCACCAATACCTCCGACGACGATCTCTGATCACCGTTTCGTTCCGATCCTCTCACTTCAACCCCTCCGCGTTTCGTATCCGCCTCCGCACTACACCGTGCGGGGGCGTAAATTTTCGGTCATTCGTTCCTAACCCGGCGAATACGGCCTTTTTTTAGCTTACGTTCGCCGCCGCCGGTGGCGTCACCGGTTTTTCTTTTAACACACACCTTCTCGCCCTCCTTCCCGTAGATGAATCCGTCTCTCTCCCACGATCTCGCCCTCAAACGCGCCACCCACTCCGCCGACAACAAGCCCGCCTTCGCCTGGCGCGACGCCGTCCTCTCCGACACTCCGCTTCTCCCTGAAATCATCCTCCTCGCCCCGCAGGGCGAGACCCGCTTCGACCTCGCCGAGATTGCCGACACCCTCGGCAAGGCCATCACCAACGTCCACCTCGCCCGCGGCGAAACCGCCAACATCTTCACCGCCGAGACGCGCGCCTTCGTCGGTCGCATCGTGAAGGAGGTCGCCGCCAACCTCGCCGCCGAGTCCCTCCGCAAGTCCCCCCTGCGCATCTCGCTCAACGACCTCTACGAGCTCATCGAGAAGACCCTCGTGGACAACAACGCCTACGACGTCGCCAAGAGCCTTCTCCTCAACCGCAGCCGCAAGCTCCTCACGCCCGCCCCCCACGCGACCGGCTCCGTCCGCGTCATCCGTCGCAACAAACAAGTCGTCCCCTTCATCGCGCAAAAGGTCGAGATCGCCGTCCGCAAGGCCTTCCTCTCGCTCCACCGCGACTCCACGCCCGCCGTCGCCATCACCGAAGCCGCCGCCGCCCGCGTCAACGCCTCCAAGCAATCCTTCGTCCACATCGAGGAAATCCAGGACATCGTCCAGGAAGAGCTCATGAAAGCCGGCCACTTCAAAGTCGCCGAGGCCTACATCCTCTACCGCGCCCATCGCAACGAAGAGCGCTCCGGTGACGCCACCGACACCGCGCCCGTCGCCACCCCCGCCGCGCCCGCCCAGCCCACCATGACCGTCGTCAAGCTCCCCGACGGCACCACTACGCTCTGGGACCGCTCCGATCTGAAGGCCCGCATTTCCTTCGCCTCCATCGGCCTCGACCTCTGCCTCTCCACCGACGAGATCGAAGCCGAGCTCCTCCGCTCCGTCTTCGACGAGATCTCCAAGAAAGACCTCGACCAGACCATCATCCTCAACTCGAAAACTCTCATCGAGCGCGACGCCGACTTCGCGAAATTCGCCGGCCGCATCCAGCTCACCTTCATCTACGAAGAAGTCCTCGGCTGGGACATCGTCCGCGACGGCATCTCCAAGCTGAAGAGCTTCCACGTCGCCGCCTTCAAAGCCTACCTCGCGCACGGCGCCACCATCAAGCGCCTCAACCCGCGCCTCCTCGACTTCAACCTCGATAAACTCGCCGCCGTCCTCGACCCGTCCGCCGACCTCGAGCTCGACTTCCTCGGAGTCCAGACGCTCTACGATCGCTACCTGATCATCGACAAAACCGTAAAACCCTCCCGCCGCCTCGAGACGCCCCAGTTCTTCTGGATCCGCGTCGCCATGGGCCTCTTCATCGACGAATCCGGCGACCGCGAAGCCAAAGTCACCGGCCTCTATGAACTCTACAAGAGCCGCCGCTTCTGCTCCAGCACGCCGACCCTCTTCAACTCCGGCACGCTCCACTCGCAGCTCTCCTCCTGCTACCTCTACTACGTCGATGACTCCCTCGAAGGCATCATGTATCGCGGCATCGCCGAAAACGCCCAGCTCTCCAAGTGGGCCGGCGGCCTCGGCGGCTCCTGGACCGCCGTCCGCGGCACCGGCGCGCACATCGGCGGCACCAACGGCGAGTCCCAGGGCGTCATCCCGTTCCTGAAACTCCACAACGACCAGCTCGTCGCCGTCAACCAAGGCGGCAAGCGCAAAGGCTCCGGCTGCGCCTACCTCGAATCCTGGCACAACGACATCTTCGAGTTCCTCGAGCTCCGCAAGAACACCGGTGACGACCGCCGTCGCACCCACGACATGAACACGGCGAACTGGATTCCCGACCTCTTCATGAAACGCATGGAGGCCCGCGCCCAGTGGACCCTCTTCCGCGCCAACGAAACCAAGGACCTCCACGACCTCTACGGCAAAAAGTTCGAGGAAGCCTACATCCGCTACGAGAAACTTGCCGAGGAAGGCAAAATCTACGGCCAGAAGATCGAAGCCCTCGAGCTCTGGAAGAAAATGCTCTCGATGCTCTTCGAGACCGGCCACCCCTGGATCACCTTCAAAGACGCCTGCAACCTCCGCTCCCCGCAGGACCACGTCGGCGTCATCCACTCGTCCAATCTCTGCACCGAGATCACGCTCAACACCTCCAACGACGAGACCGCCGTCTGCAACCTCGGCTCCGTCATCCTGGAAAACCACCTCCTTCCCGACGGCCAGCTCGACCACAAGAAGCTCCGCGAGACGATCCAGACCGCCGTGCGCGCCCTGGACAACGTCATCGACATCAACTTCTACCCGACCAAGGCCGCCGAGACCTCCAACCGCCGCCACCGCCCCATCGGACTCGGCGTCATGGGCCTCGCCCACGCCCTCTACCTCCGCGGACACGCCTTCGCCTCCCCCGAAGCCGTCGAGTTCAACGACGAGGCCATGGAAGCCATCGCCTACTACGCCTACGAAGCCAGCTCCGACCTCGCCGCCGAACGCGGCACCTACAGCAGCTACAAAGGCTCCAAGTGGGACCGCGGCCTCCTCCCGCAGGACACCATCGACCTCCTCGAAAACGAACGCGGCGTCCCCGTCGAAGTTCCCCGCGGCGGCCGCATGGACTGGACGCCCCTCCGCGCCAAGATCGCTAAGCACGGCATGCGCAACAGCAACGTCCTCGCCATCGCGCCCACCGCCACGATCTCCAACATCACGGCCACCTCGCCCTGCATCGAGCCCACCTACAAGAACCTCTTCGTCAAATCCAACCTCTCCGGCGAGTTCATCGTCCTGAATTACTTCCTCGTGAAGGACCTCAAGGCCCGCGGACTCTGGAACCAGGAGATGATCGATAACCTCAAGTATTTCGACGGAGACCTGAAGGACATCGACGCCGTCCCCGCCGACCTGAAGACGAAATACCTGACCGCCTTCGACATCGACTTCAAGTGGGTGATCGAAGCCGCCGCCCGCCGCCAGAAATGGATCGACCAGTCCCAGTCGGTGAACCTCTGGCTGAAGACCCCCGACCTGAAGACCCTGTCGCACATGTATCGCCAAGCCTGGCACGTGGGCCTCAAGACGACGTATTACCTCCGCACGCTCGGCGCCTCCAACATCGAGAAAGCGACCGTCGGCGTGAAAAAGGAAATGCGCGGCGCCGTGGGCGAGGGTGCCTCAGGCGGACAAAACAGCGGCGACGCCGGCGGCAGCCACTCCGCTCCTGTAGGGACGTCGCTTGCCGACGTCCGCTCTGACGCTCCGGCGAAGAAGACCTACACCGCCGAGGAAAAACGCGTCTGCAGCATCGAAGCCATGAAGAACGGCGAAGAGTGCGAAGCCTGCCAGTAAAAGGTAGGGCGTGACCGCCGGGCGCGCCGCTCCGTCTCCCCTGTAGGCCCGACCGCTGGTCGGGCCTTTTTGGTGGGGCGTGTTGTCCCCAACGCGCCTTCCGTCCTACTACTTCCCTCGCCTTTACGGCCCGACACCTGCTCACCCATTGCCAACCTGCCCAACCTTGGTCAACTTCCTGCCATGAACACGACCCTCGCCGCCGAGATCAACCGCCTGTCTCCCGCCGAAAAAATTCTCTTGGTCGAAGAAATTTGGGATCAAGTGGCGGCCTCTACCGGCAACCTGCCTGTTCCCGAAGCCCACAAAGCCGAGCTCGATCGCCGGTTGGCGGCTGACGCCGGTGATGCCGGCCGCCCTTGGGCCGAGATTCGCGCCGAGTTGCTGCGCCGATAGTAGTTCAAACCATGTCCTCTCAGGTCCGCCCCACCTCCGCCGCGCACGCGGACCTGATTCAAGCTTACGACTGGTATGAGCGCCAATCACCTGGGCTCGGCAAAGAGTTTGTGCGAGCGGTGGACGCCGCGATGGCGGTGATCGAGCGTAATCCCGACTTGCTGGCCCCTGTTTATCAAGACCTGCGCCGCGTGCTCACCAAGCGTTTTCCCTACGCCGTCTATTACCACTGTCCCGAGCCCGGAGTCGCCAGAGTGATCGGCGTGCTGCACACGGGCATGGACCGTGCTCGACTTAACCCACGCCTCGACTGACAACACGCCCTGTTGCCAACCTCATCCAACCCGCTCAACTTCCTCCCATGCCCATCACCCTCGACGCAATCGTTGAAGAGACCCGTCAATGGCCCGACGACGTGGTGGCTGAATTGATCGACCGCATCGTGATCGCCAAACACGGCGGCATCGACGCCCAGCACGCCGAAGCCTGGGCCAAGGTTGCCCAAGCCCGCCTTGCCGAAGCCGAACGTGATCCATCGGTGCTGGTGTCCGGCGAAGAGGTCAGCGCCCGCATCCGCAAAATCGTCGGACTGTGAAACCGCACCGCCTCCACCGTGAAGCCGAGGAGGAATACGCCGCCGCCGCCGAACACTACGCCCGCATCAGTCCGGCGCTGGGTGTTCGTTTCTACGAAGAGATTGAGCGCCTGATTTTAGAAGTCCGCACGCGTCCAACCCTCTACCGCCGGCATATCGGCGAGATTCGCCGCCACTTCTCCACGGAGTTTCCGTATGGCGTGCTTTACCATAACCGCTCGGATCACGTATGGATTCTGGCCGTAATGCCGATGCGCCGCGCGCCTGATTATTGGCTGCACCGCCTGTAGCCTTGATCCTAAATTCCGCAGTTGAACCAAGCGGCTGACACGGAAGCTGCTGCAAGTGATGCGTATGAACGAGGTTTCGAACACAAAAGAGCTTCACCCGGCAGGTGAAGGGGATTTCACGTTTCCGA
>CAMBLN010000137.1 GCA_945868215.1 Opitutus sp. GAS368 | reverse complement strand
GATTTCCTTCAGGTAAGTCAGTCCGTCCATGCGCGGCATCTCGATGTCGAGCGTGATGACGTCGGGCTTGAGCTGGCTGATCTTCGTCCGCGCGAAAATCGGGTCCATCGCCGTGCCCACGACCTCGATGGCGGGATCGTGCGAGAGCGCGTCAGTCACGAGTTTCCGCACAACGGCGGAGTCATCCACGATCAGGACGCGAATCTTCGGAGGAGGCATGGAACGGGTTATTTGGGACGCCGGTAAACCGCGGGTTTCACCGACTCCAGGGTGTGATGAATACCGGTCAGGCTTTCCGAATGGCCCACCAGCAGGTATCCGCCGGGCACCAGCAGACGTGAAAGCCGGGTCACAAGTTCCTCCTGGGTTGGGCGGTCGAAGTAGATCATGACGTTGCGGCAAAAAATCACGTGGAACGGCTCCGTGAAGGGAAGGGAGGCTCCCAGGAGATTCAGCTGTCGAAAGCGGATGTTTTGCTGGAGTGCCGGTTTCACTTTGAAGGTGCCTGCAAGCGGCCCCGTGCCTTCCTGGAAAAACGTGCGCAGTTGCGTGGCGGGGATTTTATCCAGTGCGTCCGTCTTGTAGACACCCTCGTGCGCCTTTTTCAAAACGGGATTGGAAATGTCGGTTGCATCAATCTGCCAAGGCCACGCCACCTGGCGACCGAAGAACTGATCCAGCACCAGTGCCAGCGTGTAGGGTTCCTCTCCCGACGAACAGGCGGCGCTCCAGATATTCAGCCTGGGCCAGCGGGCCGTCGCGCGCTTGGCCATCAACTCGGGCAGGATGGTCTGGCTGAGAAAATCGAAGTGCGCGTTCTCGCGAAAAAAATAAGTGTGGTTCGTCGAGATGACATCGATCAAGTGGGATATTTCCTCGCCGGCCTTGGGACCTTGGAGATAGCGGCAGTAGTCGGTGATGGTGGCCAGGCCGGTCGCCCGCAGCCGCTTTCCCAGCCGCGCGGAAACGAGTTCCTTTTTGTCGGCACCCAGGTTGATGCGGCTGTGGGTATAAACCAATCCGCGGATGAATTCGTAATCGCGATCAAGCATAAGATGTCGCGTGTTTTATCGACCATCGCCCGTTTAAATGAAGCTCGATATTAAGTGAAAACCAGGCGCGGCAGTTTTTGCCGTAGCGCGAGCCACATTCGCCGGGGAATGGAAAGAGCATGATCAGTGGCTAAATTTAAATTTTTAAAAACCTGATGAATAGTTGGTAACCGAGGTGACGGACTGCATGGCACGTGTGCTGCATTTCTATCGTCGCATGGTTGATCCGATTTTCCAGTCCCCCAACTACCAGCTCGCGAACAAGCTGCTCGACGCCTCCGTGCTGCGTCAGGAGGCGATCGCCTCCAATATCGCCAACGCCGAGACGCCCGGCTACCGCCGCCTCGACATCGCACCCGATTTCGCGACCGAACTTCGCGCCCGCCTTCAATCCGGCGATCTCGCCGCCACACGCGAGTTGCAACCCCGCCTCGCCGAAGACGCCAACGCCCGCAGCATGCGTCCCGACGGCAACACCGTCGGAATCGATCACGAGTTGCTCCAGATGAACCGCAACATGGTGGACCACGAGTTCCTCACCGAGTTGATCAGCCGCAACATCAAGCAGCTCCGTCTCGCCATCACCGGTCGCTCGATCTGAACCGATTATTCGAAACCGCCAACCCTTCGCGATCATGAATCTCATCTCCGGAATCGATGCCAGCGCCGGCGCACTCAACGCCCAGAAAACCCGGCTCGACATCGTCGCCCAAAACATCGCCAACACCCAGACCACACGCGGCGCCGACGGCCAGGCCTATCAACGCCGCGTCGTTTCGTTCGAGACGCAGCTGCTGGGCCGTCAACAGGCCACCGGCCATCCCTTGCAGACGGTGAAAGTCGCCGAAATCTCCACCGATAAAACCAAGGGCCAGCGCGTTTACGATCCCCAGCATCCCGATGCCGGTCCCGACGGCATGCTCCAGATGCCCAACGTCAATCTCGCCTTCGAAATGGTCGATCTCATCACCGCCTCCCGTGCCTACGAGGCCAACCTCTCCGTCGTCAAAAACGCGCGGCAGATGGCGATGAAGACAATCGACATCGGCAAGTAACCCCGCACCCCGCCCACGACCATGTCACTCATCGGCTCCATCGGAAATCTTCCCTCTGCCTTTCTGCAACGCACGCCCGGCGTGGGTGCCGCCGATTCTCCGGTGGCGCCTTTCCGCACGGACGGCCTCGGAGCGTCACCTTCCGCCGCGCCTGCTGATTTCGGTTCCGTCTTCGACAAAATGGTCTCCGCCGTGGACGCCAAACAACGCGAGGCCACCGAAGTCACGCGCCAGGTTCTCCTCGGCGACAACGATCAGCTCCATCAAAGCGTGATCGCCATGCAGGAAGCGGGCGTCGCCTTCCAGCTGATGGTCGAGACCCGCAACAAGGTCGTCGAGTCCTACCAGGAGCTCATGCGCATGCCCGTCTGACCACGCGTCCGCCGGCCTCATTCTCTTAATCATTCTCGTTCTCCTTTTCCCCCGCTCCGTTCCGCCGCCTCCGTATGAAAGCCTTCTCCCAATCCCTTCTGGGTCTCTGGAGCCAACTCGCCCTCAACCAACGCGTCTCCCTCGTCGTCGCCGCGCTGGCCGTCACCATCGGTCTGGCCGGCTTGGTGATCTGGTCGCGCCAGCCCGACTATCAACTCCTCTACGGACGCCTCTCCGAAAAGGACTCTTCGCAGATCATCGCGCAGCTCCAGACACAGAACATCCCCCACAAAATCGCCAACGGCGGCAGCACCGTTTACGTGCCCGCCGCGCAGGTCCACCGCCTGCGCATGGACCTCGCTTCGAAAGGTGTGCCCACCGGCGACGGCGTGGGCTTTGAGATTTTCGACAAGGGCCAGTTCGGCCTCTCCGACTTCGTGCAACGCACCAACTACCTTCGCGCACTCCAGGGCGAACTCGCCCGCACCATCTCGCAACTCGAGGGCGTGCGCAGCGCCCGCGTCATGATCGTCCAGCCCGAGAATCGCCTGCTTGTGACCAACCAGGGCGTGAAGCCCACCGCCTCCGTCTTCGTCGAGCTCAGCAAGAGCCGTCTCGACACCGACGCGGTCAACAGCATCCGCAATCTCGTCGCCAACGCCGTGCAGGGCCTGCTCCCCGACCAGGTCGCCGTCGTGGACAACAAGGGCCGCGTGCTCTCCGAAGATCTCAAGCAGGACCCCACGCTCGCCAGCGCCTCGTCGCAGATGCGCTACCGCCAGCAGATCGAGGATTACCTCGCGAAAAAAGTGGAGACCATGCTCATCCCCGTGCTTGGCGCCGGCAACGCCGTCGTCCGCGTCTCCGCCGAGATCGAGACCGAGGCCACCACGTCCACCCAGGAGAAATACGATCCGGACGGACAAGTCGTGCGCACGCAGACCCAGACCGAGGATGTCACCAATTCCACCGAGCAGCGCACCGGCGGCGCGACCGGTGTCACCGGCAACACGCCCGACAAACCCGTCACCGACGCCGCACCGGCGCGCACGGGCAACATCAGCGAGAGCAACCGCAAAAACCGCACCATCAGCTACGAGATCAACCGCACGCTCATCAACACGAGCCGCCAGCCCGGCTCCATCCGCAATCTCACCGCCGCCGTCTTCGTCGCCCAACGCTACGCGCCCGTTCCCGCCGACGCCGCGCCCGGCACGCAGCCCGTTCCCCAACCGCGCTCCGCCGAGGAAATCCGTTCCCTCCGCCAGATCGTCATCAACGCCCTCGGCCTCAAAGCCGCCGACGGCCAGGAACTCGACAGCCTCATCAGCCTCCAGGAGCTGCCGTTCATGGCCGAATCCGTTTCCGAGCAGATCACCCAGATCCAATCCGAGACGCGCCTTCAGGGCTGGATCGAAACCGCCGGCGCCTACGTCCCGCTCGCCATCGGAGTGATCGTGCTTCTCGTGTTCGTCCGCGTCCTCCGCCGCCAGAAGCCCGAACCCGTCCCCATCGAACTGCTCTCCGCGCCCGCACCCGCCGGCGCCGCCAACGGCCAGAACGGACACGGCATGCTCACGCCCGACATGCTAAACCAGCTCATCCAGCAAAAGCCCGCCAACATCGGTGTCGCCCTCCGCGACTACATGGCGGTGAAGAAAAACTGATCCGCTTTCCCGACCATGTCCGCCACAGCCACCGCCCAAGACCCCGCTTCCGCCGCCTCTCCGCTTCACGATTTTACGAAGCTCAACCGGCAGCAAAAACTCGCGATTTTCCTCATCGTGATCGGCTCCGAGGCCGCCTCCGACGTGCTCAAACAATTCGATGACGCCGAGGTCGAGCTGCTATGCCGCGAAATGAGCCAGTTCCCCATGGTGCCCGATGCACTCGCGCGCCAGGTCCTTGAGGAATTTTCGCCGATCATAGGCGACAGCGTCGCGTCCACTCTCGGCGGCATGGACTACGCCCGCGGCGCGCTCGAACGCGCCTGCGGCGACTACAAGGCCAACGCCATCCTCAGCCGCGTGGGTGCCTCACCGGGCGGCAGCACCGTCGAGATCATCAAGGAGATCGCCGAGATGGAGGGCCGGCAGATTTTCAACCTCATCCGCAACGAGCAGCCCCAGACCGTCTCGTTTTTGCTCTCCTACCTCGGCAAAGAAAAGGCCATCGAGGTCTTCACTTTGTTCACTCCCGAACTGCGCGAGGAGATCGCCGAACGTCTCGGCACGATCGACAGCACGTCCATCGACCTGGTCGGCAAGATCGTCCGCAACCTCGGCAAACACATCGATCGCAAATCGCGCCCCACCTTCCATCAAAGCGGTGGCGTGCGCGCCGTGGCCGACTTGCTCAACGGCATGGAAAAGGAAATTTCGAAGGGCCTGCTCGTCCGCCTGGAGGAGCGCAACGCCCAGCTCGGCGCCGCCATTCGCAAGAAGATGTTCAGCTTCGAGGATCTCGGCCGCCTGCAACCCGCCGACTTGCAGCGCGTGCTGCGCGAGGTGGACTCTTCCAACCTGGGCATCGCCATGAAATCCGCCAGCGAGCCCATCAAGGAAAAGATCTACGCCTCCATTTCCAAGCGCGCCGCCGAAAGTCTCCGCGACGAAATCAGCATGCTCGGCCCGGTCCGACTCAAAGACGTCGAGGTCGCGCAGGACGCGATCATCCAGGTCGTCCGCCGGCTCGAAGACGAGGGCGTCATCTCCCTCGATGGCGGCGACGGCGCGGTCGTCTGACGCATCCAAACCCCATGCCCTCCTTTACCCGCCTGATCCCGTTTGATCGTCCGCTCGCCGGTGCCGGCATCGCCGGGCAGACGCGCGCCGTCGATGAACGAGAAATCGAAGCCATCCGCGCCACCGCCTATCGCGAGGGCGCCGATGCCGCGCGCGCCTTCGCCGATCAGCAGATGGTCGACCTGCGTCATGGCCTTCAGGAATTGCAGGACGGCCTGCTCAGCCGTCTCGCCGGTGCCGAGACCGCCATCGTCGCCCAACTGCAAAACGCGTTGCCCGCGCTCGCGCTCGATCTCGCCCGCCAATTGATCTCCGGCTACGAACCGCCGGTCGAGGTCGTGCAACGCCATTGCCGCGATGTGCTCGAAGCGCTCTATCCCGAACGCGAAAACCTCGAACTCATCATCTGCGCCCGCGACGCCGCGTTGCTCGAACAACTAAACCCGTCGTGGTCCGCCCAATACCCCGGCCTGCGCATCACGCCCGACGCGGCGCTGTCGCCCGGCGACTGCCAGGTGCGCAGTCGCTTCGGCATCACCGACGCCCGTATCTCCGCCAAACTCGAAACTCTCGAACGCGAGCTGCTCGCGTCTTGAAACCCGCCATGACCGAAATCCCCTTGATGGTGGAAAATCTCCGCGCGCAGGTGCGCGCCTTGCCGACCGCGCGCCGGCTCGGCCGCGTCACCGGCGTCACCGGTCTCATCATCGAAAGCGAGGGACCCAACGTCGGTCTCGGCGAACTCTGCAAACTCCGCTCCGACCGTGGCGACTTCGACGGACTCGCCGAGGTTGTCGGTTTCCGCGGACAACACGTGCTGCTCATGCCCCTCGGCGAAATCACCGGTCTCCACGCCGGCGCCGAGGTCATGGCCTGCGATCTTCCTCCGCTGCCCGTGCCCGGCCCGCAATTGCTCGGTCGCGTTCTCGACGCGCTCGGTCGCCCGATGGACGGACTCGGCCCGCTCGTCACCCGTCGCGGCGACGTGACCACTTCAAAGCCTCCGCATCCACTCCGCCGCCAACGCATCAAGACTCCTTTCATCACCGGCGTGCGTGCCATCGACGCATTCGTGCCGCTCGGGCGCGGACAACGCGTCGGCCTCTTCGCCGGTTCGGGTGTCGGTAAATCCACGCTTCTCTCCATGATCGCACGCGGTGCCGAGGCCGACGTCGTCGTGGTCGGTCTCGTGGGCGAACGCGGACGCGAGCTGCGCGAGTTCCTCGAAAAAGACCTCGGCGAGGAAGGCCTCAAGCGCAGCGTGATCGTCGTATCCACGAGCGACACGCCCGCGCCGCTCCGCATGCGCGCCGCCTACACCGCCACCGCCATTGCCGAGGCCTACCGCGACACCGGGGCCAACGTGCTGCTGCTTATGGACAGCGTCACCCGCTTCGCCATGGCACAGCGCGAAATCGGCCTCGCCGTCGGCGAACCGCCTGCCACGCGCGGCTATACGCCCTCGGTTTTCGCGAAACTTCCGCGTCTGCTCGAACGCACCGGCGCGGGAGAGCAGGGGGCCATCACCGCGCTCTACACCGTGCTCGTCGAAGGCGACGACATGAACGAACCGGTCGCCGACGCCGTGCGCGGTATTCTCGACGGACACATCGTGCTCTCGCGCGCACTGGCACACGCCAACCATTATCCCGCCATCGACGTGCTCGAAAGCGTGTCGCGCCTCGTGAACGACGTGTGCGCTCCGCAGGAAGTCGCGATGGTGGGTCGGGCCCGCGAGCACCTCGCCATCTATCACAAAAACGAGGACCTCATCACCATCGGCGCCTACCAAAAGGGCGGCAACCCCGCCCTCGACCAGGCGGTCGCCCTTCACGACCCGCTCCGCGCCTTCCTGCGCCAGCCGACGCACGAACGTATCGAAAGGCCGGATACTTACGCCGCCCTTAAAAAAATCACCGGTTGATTGCCGCGTCCGGTTTGGTTTCGGCAAAACCGCGATCCGGTTTAGACCGCGCTTTCTTTGCTGATCAGCGATTTCAGGTCACCCACCAGGTTTTTCAATTCCTGGGCCTGCGCACTGAGTTCTTCCGAAGCCCCGGCGGTTTCTTCGGCGCCGGAGGCGTTTGCCAGCACCACTTTGTCCATTTGCGACACGGCGATGTTTATCCGGTCGATACCCTGGCTTTGTTCGCCGGCTGCGGTGACGATCTCCGCGACCAGTGCGTCCACCTTTCTGGCCCGCAGGACGATTTGTTCAAGCGAGTGCCCGACTTTGGCGGAGATGTGCACGCCGTGGCGGCTCTTGTTGATGGAATCCTCGATCTTCGCGGCGGTTTCCTTGGCGGCGTTTGCGGAGCGTTGGGCGAGGCTGCGGACTTCGTCGGCAACCACGGCGAACCCGGCTCCCGCCTCGCCCGCGCGGGCGGCTTCGACGGCGGCGTTCAGCGCGAGGATGTTCGTCTGAAACGCGATCTCGTCGATCGTCTTGATGATTTTCGAAATTTCGGAGGAAGACGTCTCGATGGCATCCACAGCAGCCTTCATTTCCGCCATGTCGGACTGGCCGGTTTCGGCGGCGACGCGGGTTTGTGTGGCGATCGTCTTGGCTTCCGCGGCGCTTTCGGCGTTTCGCTTCGTCATGGACGACATTTCCTCCAGCGATGCGGAGCTTTGTTCGAGTGACACGGCCTGTTGGTTGGCGCCTTCCGCCAGTTTCTGGCTCGAGGTCGCAATCTGCACGGACGCGGATGCGATATGGTCGGCTCCCTGGGCAAGCCCGGTGATG
>CAMBLN010000136.1 GCA_945868215.1 Opitutus sp. GAS368 | reverse complement strand
AGCCGCCGGCGGCGGCGAGGGCGTCGAGGAGGGTGGGGTTCTCGGGGAGCGGGTGGGAGCCGGGTCGGTTGACGGCGCCGAGGATGTTGATGCTGACGAGGGCTGTTTCGGCTGAAGCGGGGGGCGGGCCGGCGGGGATGATTTTGAGGTTGGTGATGGCGGCGGCGGCGCAGATTTCGAGCACGGTGGTGATGGATGCGGCTTTCGTCGTGTTGGACGGACGAATTTCAACGAGGGTGTCGGGGTGCCGGAGTTTGTGGTGCCGCACCGCTTCGCGAAGTGCGGGCGGATCTAGCAAGACGCCGTCGATGCGGGTCTGATCATCGGTCGTGATTTCAATGACTAGCGGGGTATCGGTTGTGGGCGAAATCGTGGCTTCGGCGTTTGAAGCGGAGTCGGCGATGCGTTTGATCAGCTGGTAGCGAACAAGGGCGTCGCCGGCGTCGTTGGTGGAAATGATCTGGATCAACACGGGAACACCCCGGCGTGTGCGATACACGAGGATTTCGGGCGGAGTATCCGACGAGGGGGTCGGGATGAAGGTGTAAAGGCCAGTGCGCGGGAAGGTTTTTTTCACGCCCTTCCAAGTAGGAGAGCAGGGTGTCGGCGTCATCGAGCGCGAGGTGGCTGGCGATGTTGTAGGAGCGCGCGCCATCCAAGCCGACCGCCGGAACGCCGCCGCGGGAGTCGGCGAAGATGTCGATGCCCCGTTGTTCGCGCCAACGTGCGGAGGATTCGATTCCGTGGGGAGACTCGGAAGTGGGCGCGTAGTCGAGGAATTGGCCGGTTTCGAAGTTGTAGCCGCCGGGTTTGCGCTGGCGCGGCAGGATGATTTCGAGGGGGGCGGTGAGGATGTATTTGGCGGATGGCGTGTTGGATGCCGAGTCGAGCAGGGAGGCCAGGGGTGGGTTGGCGGGGAGCGGGTGGGAGCCGGCACGGTCGAAGTGGAGGGGACGTTGATCTTCGGCGGAGACTGCGGCGTCGTTGGACCCGGGGTCGGCGAGGGAGGACGCGGCAAGGATGGCTTTGTAACGAAGGGTGACGTCGCCCGCGTCGGTGGCGCGAAGGAGCTGGACCAGCATGAGGGCGCCTTGAGGGGTGCGATACACCTGTGTCGTGGGAGGCTGGCCGGGGGCGGGCGCGGGAATGAAAGTCATGACGCCGCCCCCGGGTTTTCCGAGCCGCCGGGCGACTTCGTCGGCGGGGCCGTCCCATGCCGAGGGGGCGACCTCGGCGAGTTCGGTGCCGAGGAAGAGGACGCCGGGAAGATAAGAGCTGGGATCGGCGAAGACATCCGTGCCGTGATCCGCGTGCCAGCGGAGGGAGGCTTCGATGCCATGCGGGGATTGCGGCGAGCTCACGTAGTCGACGAAGCGTTCCTGATCGAAGTCGTAGGCGACGGGATGAGAACGCAGCAGGGTGATTTCACGGGTCCGCTGGCCAAAGCGAAAGAGCGGACCGGTCCGGGAGTCGGTGGACACGGTGGAGGTTGTGCTGTTCGGGTGTGCGTGGAGGATATCGAAGGCGGTGGAGACGGGAACGATAATGCCCACAAGGAGAAGGAACAGGAGCAGCCACGGTGCGGCGGGTCGGAGTGCGCGGGCCAGCCGCGACGGTGACGGTGATGGTTGAACGGGTGCGTGGTCAGCGCGGCTGAACGTGCGGTAGAGGCGAATGATCGAGACGGTGATCGCGAGGTGGAACAGTCCGGTGAGGAACCATAATGCGACCATTGGAAGCCGGGGCGGCGTTGAGAGGTGCGCCCAATGCGACAGGATTTGAAGGCCCCAGAAAAACGCGGCGTTGAGCGCGGCGATCCAAATACCTGCGCGGAGCAGCCGGGCGTGGGTGGCGGCGGCGCGCGCGGGCGCGAGCCAGAAACCGGAATGGGGAATGTTGAGGAACCTCGCGGGCAGAACGCGCAGCAGTGCGAAGAGACAAGGGATGAAGAACGATATGCCGACGCCGATCACCAGTAGGACGAGAAGGGCGACGCTGCGTTCGGCCCAGGCATCAGGCTGTCCCACTGCATTGAAATGTAGTGCGATCCGTTCAGGGAATTTTTCGGCGGCGAATTGGAGCGAGCCGCAAAAGCAGACCAAAAACAGAGTCAGCACGCTTGCGGGGAGAAGCGGCGCAGATGTTGCCGTGGGATCTTTTTGGTAATCGGGGCTCGAGCCGCCGGCCACGCGCTTCCGGGCCCAGGCGATTGTGCAGAACATGATAATGAAACCGGCGGCGAGCAGGGGGAAGGTGGCGACTCCGCCCACTTGCGTGAACTCGCGGGCCCATGTCCCAAAAAAATCGACGGCTGCGGGATCGTGCCGCGCAGGCGAACTGACATGACGTCCCCAAGCGGCACCGCCATAGGCATACCAGCCGATTGAGTTTCCACCCAGGGCGATCGGGGCGACCGCAAGGCCGGAGAAGGAGGCGAGGGCACCGATGCCCATCCCGCCGATGGTGAGAAGCCCGAGCGCCAGACCCCCATAGCTCAGGAGGCCCAGGCTGAAGCCTCCGAACGACACTGCGCCCATGGCGAAGCCGCCGAAGGCGAAGACACCTTGCGCGTAATCGCCGATGGCGACGATACCACGGGCGATACGACGTTTCCCCGTGGCGGGATCGACGCCGGTTGCGACATGCAGCAGGGGCAGTCCAAAAAGGGTGCGACGGCTGCGATAGGAGAACCCGTTTTCCGAGGAAGGGCCGGCGGCGGGCGAGGAGGAGACGGCCGTGTTTGAGACGGTTTCGACCTGGGTTTTGAATTCGCTGGCGGCGGCGTAGCGGCGGGCGGGGTCTTTTTCGAGGGCGCGCAGGACGATCTCGTCGAGACGGACGTCGAGTTGCACGCGGGTCGAGGGCGGTTGGAGTTGGCCGGCGGCGGGGAGTTCGCCGGTGAGCATTTGGTAGAACACGACGCCGAGGGCGTAGAGGTCGGCGCGGTGATCGACGGAGGCGGGGTGCGTGCGTTGCTCCGGTGCCATATAAGCGGGAGTGCCGCCTCCGCCTTCGGCGGAATGACCAATGACCAATGACGAATGATCAATGGAGACGGAGGAGGCAGCGGATGCGGAGTCGGTCTTCGTGGCGGTGATTTTGGCGATGCCGAAGTCGGCGATTTTGATGCGGCCGAGGCGGTCTATCAGGAGGTTTTCGGGTTTGATGTCGCGGTGGACGAGGCCGCGGTCGTGGGCGTATTGGAGCGCGTCGCAGAGGGGCGGGACGATGGCGAGAGCTTCGCGCGGCGAGAGGCGTCCGGCGGCGAGGAGTTGGCGGAGGTTCATGCCGTCCACGAACTCCATGAGGATGAAGTAACGATCGGCGGTGGTTTTGCCGAATTCGTAGAGCGTGACGATGCCCGGGTGGTTGAGCTTGGCGAGGGCGCGGGCCTCGCGGGTGAAGCGCTCGGCGAAACCGGGGTCGGCGTCGAGGCCGGGGCGGAGGATTTTGAGGGCGACGAGGCGGTCGAGGTCGCGTTGGCGGGCTTTGTAAACGGCGCCCATGCCGCCGCGGCCAAGGAGTTCGAGGATTTCGAGTTGGGGGAATTCGGCGGCGAGTTCGGCGGGCGTGAGGGGCGGGACGGAGGAGGGGCCGGCGTCGGCCGCCTGCGTGGCGAGGCCGAGGGCGAGGAGGGCGGCGGGATCCGGTTGGCCGGGGGGCGGTGTGTTGGGTGAAGTCATGGTGGCGGGAGCGGAGTCGCAGGCGGTGGCTCCTGACACTTACTGAGGAAGCGGCGGGGAAACGTTACGGATTATTTTGCGGGAGGGACAAGGGTTCATGATGCGCCAGACAACCAGCCTCGTTACCTCGGCTGCTACATTCAGGGAAGCGCCAGCGAGCTGGCGGCCCACAGGTGGGAAAGAAGGTGCGGAGATTTGGCTCTCATTTTGCGGAGGGGGCACATAGGGTGCGGCATGGAAAAACGTAAATTTGCCGAGCTCGGGCTGTCCGCCGAGGTATTGAAAGCCGTGGACAAGATGGGTTTTGAAGAGGCTTCGCCGATTCAGACCGCCGTCATTCCGTTGTTGCTCTCCGGCCGGGACGTCGTCGGCCAGTCGGCCACCGGCTCGGGCAAGACCGCCGCGTTCGGTATTCCCGCCGTCGACAAGGTCGATCCGAAGAAGAAGGTCGTGCAGGTGCTTATTCTTTGCCCGACGCGCGAACTGGCCGTCCAGGTTGCCGAGGAAATCGCCAAGCTGGCGTTCTTCAAAACGGGCGTGCGCGAGGTGCCGATTTTTGGAGGTCAGCCGTATGAGCGTCAGATCCGCGCCCTCGAGGCCGGTGCGCAGATCGTGATCGGCACGCCCGGCCGCGTGATGGATCACATGGAGCGCGGGACGCTCAGGTTGGATAATCTCAAGATGATCATCCTGGATGAGTGTGATCGTATGTTGGACATGGGATTCCGCGACGACATCGAGAAGATCCTTTCGGAGACTCCGACGACGCGCCAGTCGCTGTTTTTCTCGGCGACGATGCCGCCGGCGATCCAGGCGATGATCAACCGTTTCCTGCCGAATCCCGAGTGGGTGAAAATCGCCGCGCTGGCGCAGAATGCGCCGAAGGTGGACCAGGTGTATTTCGAGGTGGATCGCCGCTACAAGATCGACGTGCTCACGCGGTTGATCGACCTGCACGATTTCCGTTACGGCATTATTTTCTGTTCGACCAAGGTCATGGTGGACGAGCTCGACGAGCATCTGCACGCGCGCGGTTACCAGACGGATCGTCTGCACGGCGACATCACGCAGTCGACCCGCACGCGCGTGATGGAGAAGTTCAAGCGCCGCGGCTTTGAGTTCCTCGTGGCCACGGACGTGGCGGCGCGCGGTCTCGATGTCGACGACCTCGAGGTTGTATTCAATTTTGACCTACCGAACGACGCCGAGGATTACACGCACCGCGTGGGCCGCACGGGGCGCGCGGGTCGCGAGGGCAAGGCGTTCACGTTTGTATCGGGTCGCGAGATCTACGGCCTACAAAACATGATCCGCTACGGAAAGCTCAAGATCCGCCGCGAGAACGTGCCGTCGCTCGACCAAGTCGAGGAAGCGCGCGAGAATGTGTTTTTTGAGAAAGTGCGCGGCGTGCTTGAGGCGGGGAAGTTCATCAAGCAGGACCGTTTTGTGGACCGCTTGATCGAGCAGGGTTTTGCCAGCACCGACGTGGTGTCGGCGTTGTTGCACATCATGCATGGCGGCGAGAAGGCGGACGCGGCGCCGGCAACCGGTGCGAAGCCTGCGATGAAACCGTTGGCGACGAAACCGGCGGCGCACACGCCGGCGCCGGCTTATGTGCCGGAGGTCGTGAAGCCCGCGCACGCACCGGCACCGGCGGCGTTTGCCAAGGTGGCGAACAAACCGAAGGTGGCGGCGCCGGAGCCGCAGGAAGACCGTCCGGTGTTTCAGCAGCAGGCTGCCGCGCCGCAGAAGTTCGTTGAGGATGCGCCGGTGTCGGTCGAGCCGTCGGAGCAGGAGAAGGCGTTGTTTGAAAACGAGGAGCCTGCGCCGGTGCGTCCGTCGAAGCAGAAGTTCCAGCGCGCGGCCCGCACGGGTCGGGAGCCGAACATGACCACGCTGTTCTTCAACGTGGGTCGCAAGCAGTTGATCACCCCGGCCGACATCGTCGGCAAGGTAGCGGGGGTCACGCGGCTGCCGGCGAATGTGGTCGGTGCGATGGACATCCACCAGCGCCACACGCTGGTCGATGTGACGACCGAGCACGTGGAATTGATTCTGAATAAGATGAAGGGAATCCGCGTGAAGAACATCGCGCTGGAGCCCGCGTTGGCGACGGATGCGGATCGGGCGATGGAGTGAGGTTGCGGAAGTCCAGAGTCTAGAGCTGAGAGTCTAGAGTCGGAGCAGAGTTCGATCTCTTGGCTCTGGACTCTAGACTTTGGGCTCGCTCGGAAGTCGTCACGCGAAGTTTACGGGCGCGGTCCTTGACACGTCTCCACGCGGCAACTACTCCACAGAGCCCATATGGAGGCTGTGCTAGACCAACCGGTTCTGGTTCTGAATCGCCTGTGGCAGGCGGTGAACGTCATCGGCGCCAAACGCGCCTTCGGTTTGTTGTCGAGGGGTCACGCCAGCGTGGTGCACCACCACGAGGATGACTTCCGGGTTTTTAATCTGATGGACTGGGTGGATTTCTCGCAGAGCAATCCGTCGCTGGAGGCCATGGACCAGGTGCATACGCCGCGGACGACGATCCGGCTGCCGCGGGTGATCCTGCTGGCTTACTTTGACCGGCTGCCGTGCAAGGAGCTGAAGCTGACGCGCGGCAATGTGTTCGAGCGCGACAAGGACACGTGCCAGTATTGCGGGCAGATTTTTGAGCGGGAGGATTTGAATCTGGACCATGTGATTCCGCGGGATCAGGGCGGCAAGACGACGTGGGAGAACATCGTGTGTTCGTGCATCAAGTGTAATTCGCGGAAGGCGAACCGGCTGCCGCATCAGGCGCACATGCGGCTCGTGCGCAAGCCGGTGAGGCCGAAGTGGCGGCCGGTGATTTCACTGGTGCTCGGCAACAAGGAACGCGAGCGGTGGAAGGACTTCCTGGATCTGGCCTACTGGAATGTGGAGCTGGAGGATTAAACAAAAAGGCCCGGCAGAAATGCCGGGCCTTTTTTTGAGTTGTGAAGGTGCGCGGTGTTTCGGCGCTTAGAAGCGGGCGGTGACGTTCATGCCGATCATGCGGGGGGCGCCGCGGTTGGCGGTGGGGAAACCGAAACGGGCGCCGACGTTGCCGGCGTCGATGAGGTAGTCTTTGTCGAGGAGGTTGCGCGCCCAGAAAACCACTTCCCAACGCTCGTCGAATGTGCGGTAGCCGGCACGCAGGTGAACCAAGCCGAAGCCGCCTTGGCGAAGGGAGTTGAGCGGGAAGGCGGGGTTGAGCGCGGTGACCTGGGAGTTGTCGTTGTCGTCGTTGAAGAACTGCTCGGATTTATACTCCCAGGACGGGGTGACGAAAAACGTGCCGCGGTCGTCCACGGGGAAACTGAGGGTGGCGCCGAGGGTGAGGGTGTGGCGGGCGGTGAGCCGGAAGGTGTCGCCGGCGTGGGCCTGGGGGTTGCCGTCTTCGTCGAGGGCGGCGAATTCGGCGTCGGTGAAGCCGTAGGCGCCGAAGAGCATGAGGTGGTCGTTGACGACGCCCTGGAGGGTGGCTTCGAAGCCCTGGCCGCGGGCGCGGCCGCCGTCGGTGGGTGTGACGACGCCGAGGTTGGTTTGCTGGGTTTGGAAGTGCGTGTAGTCGTAGAGGAAGGCGGCGATGCCGTAGGCGATGCGGCGGTTGGCGAGCGTGCCCTTGAGGCCGAGCTCGTAGTTCCAGATGACCTCCTCCTCGAGTTCGTTGAGGGCGAACGGCGGTGTTTGGGAGAAGGTGGTGCTCGGCGGGCGGCGTCCGCGGGAGATGCTGGCGTAGGTGCTGTGCTGTTTGGTGAGTTCGTAGTTGGCGTTGAGTCCGCCGACCCAGCCGGTGGCGTAGTCGGTGGTTTCGAGGAGTCCGCCGGTGGGGGCGAAGAGGCTGTTGCCGCCGCCGCCGGAAGGGAGAATGGGAACGCTCGGCGTGGCGGTGGGGAAAGACTCGTAGCCGGAGGTGAATTTTTCGCGGGTGACGCGGAGGTTGGCGCCGACGGTGAGGCGCGGGGTGAGTTTGTAGTTTACGTCGCCGAAGAGATCGGTGGAGAGGGACTCGCCGTAGTTGGTGCTGGATTCTTCGTAGAAGGTGGGAAGGAGCGGGTTGAAGGCGCCGGTGAGCAGGAAGACGAGGGTTTGCTGGTTGGTGCGGGTGGGGATGCGCTGGGAGGCTTTTTGCCAGAAGGCGCCGGCGCCGAGGGAGGCGGTGAGGCGGTCGCCGGCGTCGTAGCTCAGGCGGAAGTCCTGGCTGAGCTGGCGGGCGTGGACGTATTCGCCGGCTTCGAGGGCGAATTGGGGGAGCCGTCGACGTCGAGTTCCTCGCTGCCCTTGATGTCGCGCCAGCCGGAGGTGGAGGCGAGGGTCCAGTTTTCGTCGAGGGTGTGGGTGACGAGACCGGTGAGGGCGAAGAGGTCGCGTTCGATGCCGAGGGCGCGGCCGCGGTTGAGATCGGCGGCGGTGAACGGGTCGGTGTCGCCGGCGGACGTCGGGATGACGAGGCTCTTGAAGGC
>CAMBLN010000135.1 GCA_945868215.1 Opitutus sp. GAS368 | reverse complement strand
GGAACGACCACGACGACCACTGGAAACGGAGGCACCACGACGACGACCGGCGGAGGCGGGCAGACCAACAACGGCAACGCCAATGCCAACCAGCCCCGCCAGACCATCGGCGCAGGCACGACGGTCGGTCCCGTGGGGCAACTCTTCCGCGCGCGTGAACTCGCGGAGACCGAGGCGAAGATCAAGGCGCTCGAAGCCGCGGGATTGCTCTCGGTGACGCAGGCCAAGCTCCAGTTCCAGAGCCAGATCATGAGCCTTTTTCTCCAGCGCCGCTTTCAGCACGCGCTGATCGCATCGAGCTTCTACCGCTACATTTTCAAGGGCTCGCATCAGAACCTGGAAGTCGGGAAAAAGGAGCTGTCGTCCTTTCTGCCCTCGACCGATCTGGCGCTGACCGTGGAGACGATCGAGTTTCTGTCACGCGAGGCGATCAACGACGTGAACAGCGGCATGGCGTCGGTGCGGGCGAACTATGACGACGGCCGCAAGATCGGGGCGCTGGAGCGTTTGCAGGAGACGTTTTTCCTGGGCGAATACCTGCCGTCCGTCACCCAGTTTGAACCGGCGCGCAAAGCCGCGTTGCTCACGCTTTATCGCAAAGTGGACGAGGCGCGCAAACTCGCCGATCTGCGCGATTATGACGCGGTCATTTCGCTGACCGAGGAAATCGGCACGCTGACGAAAGATTTTCGGGCACCGGAAGTGAACGCGGCGGTGCGGTCCGCGCAGCGCATGAGCACGCTGGCGCTGAATGCCGCGCAGCAGGCGGCGGCGACGGGTGATTACGACAAGGCGCAGGAGTTCGTGGAGAAGGCGGCGCAACTCTGGCCGCTCAACCCGGCGATCAAAAACTACACCGAGAACATGGCTTCGCAGGCCGATCTCGGCACGCAGGCAGCCGTGGTGTTTGACGATGCGTTCAAGCGCGACGACTACCGCCGCATTTACGAGCGCCGTGCGGAACTGGCGGTGGCGTTTCTCAACGACAACGTGCGCGGACCGCAGTTGAAAGTCGTGATCGACCGCATGGCACGCGTGGAAATTTATCTGGCGCAGACGGAGGAGTTGCTGGCGCAGAACAACGCGTTCTCGGCCTGGGAGGCGCTGGTGGGCGCGACGGCCTTCGCGCCCAACGATGTGGTGCTGAACCAACGCATGGCGCAGCTGGCGCCCCGCGTGGCGGAGTTTGTCGGACGGCTGGATCAGGCCAAGCGCTACGAAGCCGACCAACGTTACGCGGCGAGTCTTACGCAATATTTGTCCGCGCAGGACATCCATCCCGCCAGCCAGCTCGCGCGCACGGGGCTGACCCGCGTGAGCGAGGCGATCATGACCCAACTGGCGGCGGAAGTGCCGGCGGTGACGGAGGAGAAGTGAACGGAAAGCGCGCGGGATGGGTGGGCGCGCGCGGGCTTTGGGGGAATTCCCGTTAATCGCGGTGGCCCGTGTTTCCTCGCTTGTATTCCAAGCGTCCTGTCGTTATGAAATTCATCACTTCAACCCCATACCCCGATGATCAAAATAGACGCCTATGATTTGGCTTCTTATGTGAAGTCCCAACGCCACGGTCCGCTGCTCACCATTCTGGATGAAGTGCGGGATTTCGTGTTCATCAAAGATCTCGAAGGCCGGTTTTTGTTCAGTAACCGCGCGCATCTCGCGCACCTCGGGCGAAGCGAGTCGGAGGTGCTGGGGAAAAACGATTTCGATCTGTTTCCCGAGCGGCTGGCCGAATCGTTTTACGCGGCGGAGACGCACATGTTTGAGACGCAAGTCCCGGTGGTCCGCATGCAGGAGTCGATGGACGCGGACGGGCAGAAGTTTTATTCGACGGCGATCAAGCTGCTGGTGTGCGACAAGCATAACAACGCGCTCGGGCTGGTCGGCACGGTGCACCGGATCGCGTTGGAGAACGTGTTTGATGTGGAGCAGTCGAAGACGCACATCATGTCGATCTTGCGGCTTCAGGCCGGGGTGACGGCGAGCCAGTTGCACGCATTTGAGGCGTCGCTGCCGGGGTTGTTGAACGGCGGGCGGCACAAATAAACAGGCGCAAAAAAACCGGCCCTGACAGGGTGTGTTTCTGAAATAAATCAGGCCGTCGAACTCTGCGAGTGAGAGGGTAAGTGGGCTGGGCCGGCGTTGCCCTCGGTGGCACGGGCCGGTGGCCCGCCTCCACCTCGGTCGCCTTGGCCGAGCCCACGTCTCCTCCCACGCCGACCTGATCTATTTCAGAAACACACCCCAAGGACCGGTGCGAAGACGCGGGAAGGAAAGGCCGGGAGGCTTATTCCTTGGCGGGAACGATGCGGATGCTCTCGACCTCGACGCGGTCGATGGGGGAGCTCTTTTCGCCGCCGCCGCCGTGGGAGGTGGGGACGTTGGCGATCTTTTCGAGGACGTCGTCACCGGCGACGAGCTGGCCGAAGGCGGTGTATTGTTTGTTGAGGAAGGAGGCGTCGCCGTGGCAGATGAAGAACTGGCAGCCGGCGGAGTCGGGGCTGGCGGCGCGGGCCATGGAGAGGACGCCGCGGACGTGCGGCTTGTTGTTGAACTCGGCCTTGATCTTGTAGCCGGGGTCGCCGGTGCCGGGCATGCCGCGGGCGCCCTTCTTGGTGTTGGGGCAGCCGCCCTGGATCATGAAGCCTTTGATGATGCGGTGAAACGCGGTGCCGTCGTAGAACTTTTCGTTGGCGAGCTTCTTGAAGTTTTCGACCGTCTTGGGGGCGACGTCGGTGTAGAAGTCGACGGTCATTTCGCCGAGGGAGGTCTTGATGATGGCTTGTTCTTTGGAGGTGCTCATGGATGGAAAACGACAAGCAAGTCTCCGGTGCGGAGGCAGGGCAAGCCTTCCATTTTGGGGTTGGGACTTTTGGGGTTTGGGATTTCAGTGGGGCACCGATGCCTTACTTCGATCACAATGCCACGACACCGCTGACGGCGGTGGCCCGCGAGACCTGGCTGCGGGCGCAGGACGAGGCGTGGCAGAATCCGTCGAGCCCGTATCGGGCGGCGGCACAGGTGAAGATACGGCTGGAGGCGGCGCGGGAGAAGTTTGCGATTTTGTTGGGCGACGAGGCGGAGCGGTATGTGTTCACGTCGGGCGCGACCGAGGCGGCGAACGCGGTGATCGGCTGGTGGGCGAAGACGTTGCCCGCGGATGCGCTGATCGCGGTGAATCCGACCGAGCACCCGTGCGTGCTGGAGCCGGTGAAACGGCATTTTGAAGGGCGGATCAAGTGGCTGAAAGTGAGTTCGGAAGGCGTTGTTGATTTGAATGATATGAAGGTTTGTCACTTATTAAGTGACAAATTGGATCGGGTGGCGGCGGCGTTGGTCATGGCGGCGAATAATGAGACGGGGGTGGTGCAGCCGTGGAACGAGATCGCGGGGGCGTGTGCGGAGGCGGGGGTAAGTTATTTGTGCGATGCGTCGCAGTGGCTGGGGAAACTGCCGGCGGGCGGGGTCGGCGGTAACGGGTTTGTCATCGCGGCGGGGCATAAATTTGGCGGGCCGAAGGGCACGGGGTTGCTCAAGCTTGCGCCGCAGAGCGAGGGGCTGCGGGCTCAGCTGGGCGGCGGGCAGGAGCGCGGGCAGCGCGGGGGGACGGAGGATTTTCCCGGGATCGCGGCGATGGGCGCGGCGCTCGCGGAGGCTGAGCAGAAGAAGGTTTTTTTGGAGACCGAGCGGCTGGTGTGGCGCGGGGAATTTGAGCGCGCGGTGGTGGTGGCGGTGCCGGGAACGCGTGTGATCGGCGCGGGTGCAGACCGGTTGTGGAATACGGTGTCGCTGGTGATGCCGTTTGCGGACAACACGCGGTGGGTGACGCGGCTCGATAAACGCGGGTTTCAGGTTTCGACGGGGTCGGCGTGCGCGACCGGCAAGGGCGGGCCTTCGCATGTGCTCGCGGCGATGGGATTTGATGCGGAGACGGCGAAGCGCGTGGTGCGCGTGAGCTCGGGTTGGGAGACCACGCGTGAGGACTGGCAGGCGCTGGCCGCGGCGTTTGAGGCGGTGGCGGGGGAGTTGCGCGTTTAAGCGGAAGGCTTCGGCTTCACGCGGAAGAGGCGCATCACCACGACGAAGAAGACGGGGATCAGTAAGATGCCGAGGACCGTGGCGCTGATCGTGCCGGCGAGGACGCCGGTGCCGATGGCGTTCTGGCTGCCGGAGCCGGCACCGCTCGCGATCGCGAGCGGCGTCACGCCGAGTCCGAAGGCGAGTGACGTCATGAGGATCGGGCGGAGGCGCTGGCGGGCGGCGTGGACGGCGGCTTCGACCAGGCCCATGCCTTTCTCGTAATTCTCCTTCGCGAACTCGACGATGAGGATGGCGTTTTTCGCGGAGAGTCCGGCGATGGTGAGCAGGCCGACCTGGAAATACACGTCGTTGGGCATGCCGCGGAGGAGCGCGCCGATGAGCGTGCCGACGACGCCGAGCGGGACGACCATGATGACGGAGGCGGGAATGGACCAACTTTCGTAGAGCGCGGCGAGACACAGGAAGACGATGAGCAGGGAGATCGCGTAGAGCGCGGGGCCTTGCGAACCCGAGAGACGTTCTTCGTAGGAGAGGCCGTTCCACTGGATGCCGAAGCCGGGCGGGAGTTGCTCCATGAGTTCGACGATGACGTCCATCGCTTCACCGGTGCTGAGGCCGGCGGCGGGTTCGCCGAGGATGGCGATGGAAGGCGTGCCGTTGAAACGTTCGAGCTTGGGAGAGCCGGTCGTCCACTTGGCCGAGGAGAAGGCGGAGAAGGGCACCATTTGTCCGCGGTTGTTGCGCACATACCAACGGTCGATGTCCGAGGGCAGCATGCGGAAGGGGGCGTCGCCCTGGAGGTAAACTTTTTTCACGCGGCCCTTGTCGATGAAGTCGTTCACGTAGGACGAACCCCAGGCGGCGGAGAGCGTGCCGTTGATGTCGGCTAGGGAGAGGCCGAGGGCGCCGGCCTTGGCCTGGTCGATTTCGATGCGGTATTGCGGGGTGTCGTCGAGACCGTTGGCGCGGACGTTGGCGAGGGACGGGTGGGCGCGGGCGAGGGCGAGGAGCTGGTTGCGCGCGTTCATGAGGGCTGCGTGGCCCTGGCCGGCGTTGTCGGTGAGACGCAGGTCGAAGCCGGTGGCGCTGCCGAGTTCGAAGACGGCGGGCGGGACGAAGGCGACGGTGAACGCTTCTTTGATTTTGGAGAATTTGGCCATGGCGCGCTTCTGGATGGCGGCGACTTTCTGGTCGTCGCGTCCGCGGACATCCCAGTCGCGCAGGCGGACGAAGCCGAAGACCTGGTTCTGGCCCGAGCCGGCGAAGCTGAAGCCGGTGACGCCGAACATACCCTCGACGGATTCTTTCTCGTCCACGAGGAAGTGGTGTTCGATTTGTTTGAGGACCTCGAGGGACTGCTGCGACGTGGAGCCGGAAGGGAGCTGGGCCTGCACATACATGATGCCCTGGTCCTCGGCGGGGAGGAAGCCGGTGGGCGTGCGGACGAAAAGCCAGCCCATCACGAGGAGGATGCCGACGTAGATGAGCATCGAACGTTTGCCGCGGTTGATGAGTCCGCCGACACCGGAGGCGTAGCGGTCGGCGTTGCGATCAAAGACCTTGTTGAACCAGCCGAAGAAACCGCGATCGGAAGCGTGGTGGCCCTTGGCGATGGGCTTGAGCATCGTCGCGCAGAGGGCTGGCGTGAGCACGATGGCGACGAGCACGGAGAGCGCCATGGCGGAGACGATGGTGATGGAGAACTGGCGGTAGATGACGCCGGTCGAGCCACCGAAGAAAGCCATCGGGACGAACACGGCGGAAAGCACGAGGCCGATGCCGACGAGGGCACCGGTGATCTGGTCCATGGATTTTCGCGTGGCTTCGATGGGGGACAGGCCTTCCTCGGACATGATGCGCTCGACGTTTTCGACGACGACGATGGCGTCGTCCACGAGGAGACCGATGGCGAGCACGACGCCGAAGAGCGTGAGCGTGTTGATGGAGAAACCGGCGACCGCCATGATGGCGAACGTGCCGAGCAGCACGACCGGGACGGCGATGGTGGGGATGAGCGTCGCGCGCAGGTTTTGCAGGAAGAGATACATCACCAGGAAGACCAGGATGACGGCCTCTACCAGGGTCTTGATCACTTCTTTGATGGAAAGACGGACGAACGGCGTAGTGTCCAACGGATACACGACCTTCACGTTGGGCGGGAAAAACGGCTGGAGCTCGGCGATGCGGGCGCGGATGGCGTCCACGGTTTCGAGGGCGTTGGAACCGGTGGCGGGACGGATGGCCATGCCGACGGCGGGTTGTCCGCTGAAACGGGCGTCGCGGGTGTAGTTTTCGCTGCCGAGCTCGACGCGGGCGACATCCTTGAGGAGGACGCTGGAGCCGTCGGGGTTTACGCGCAGGAGGATGTTGCCGAATTGTTCGGGGGTTTCGAGACGGGTCTGGGCGACGATGGTGGCGTTGAGCAGCTGGGTGTCGATGGACGGGAGGCCGCCGAGCTGGCCGGCGGAGACCTGGGCGTTCTGGGCGCGGATGGCGTCGGCGACCTCGTTGGTGGTGAGGCGGAAGTTGTAGAGCTTGGCGGGGTCGAGCCAGATACGCATGGCGTATTGGGTTCCGAATACCTGGATGTCGCCGACGCCCGGGACGCGGCTGAGCGGATCCTGGATGGAGCCGACGACGAAGTCACCGAGGTCGGACGTGTTGAGGGAGCCGTCGGTGGAGATGAAACCGACGACGAGGAGAAAGTTGCGGACGGATTTGTTGACGCTCACGCCCTGCTGCTGGACCTCCTGCGGAAGGAGCGGCATGGCGAGGGAGAGCTTGTTCTGAACCTGGACCTGGGCGGTGTCGGGGTTGGTGCCGTTGTTGAACGTGAGCGTGATGGCGACGTTGCCGACGGAATCGCTGGTGGCCTCCATGTAGCGGAGGTTGTCGATGCCGCTGAGCTTTTGTTCGATGACCTGGGTGACGGTGTCCTCGAGCGTCTTGGCGTTGGCGCCGGGGTAGTTGGCGTTGATGGTGATCGCGGGCGGGGCGATGCTCGGGTATTGCGAGACCGGCAGGCCGAGAATGGAGAGGACGCCGGCCACCATGATGACGATGGCGATGACCCATGCGAAGATGGGACGGTCGATGAAGAAGCGGGCCATTTGAAAAGGAGTGAGGGAGGGCACGGCTGCGCCGTGCAGGGAGTGAGGGAATGAGGGTGAGGAAGCGGAGGCTTTGGTCCCTTATTCCCTTACTCCCTTGTTCCCTGCCGTCGTCTGCACGACGGCGGCGGGGACGTTGGTGGCGGGGACCGGGTTTACCACGGCGCCCGGGCGGATGCGCTGAAGGTTTTGCACGATGACCCGGTCGCCGGACTTCAGGCCGTCGGAGACGAGCCACTGGTTGCCCACGGCGCGGTCGGTGGCGAGGACGCGCAGCTCGACCTTGTTGTCGGCGCCGACGACGAGCGCGGTGGCTTCGCCGCGGGTGTTGCGGGTGACGGCGAGCTGGGGGACGAGAATGGCGTCGGGCGTGCTGCCCTCCTGCAGGCGGGCGCGGACGAAGAGACCGGGAAGGAGCTCGTTTTTGGGATTGGGGAAAAGGGCGCGGAGCGTGATCGAGCTGGTCGAAGGATCGACGGTGACATCGGAGAACTGGAGCGTTCCGGCTTCGGAATAGAGACTGCCGTCGTCGAGGAGCAGACTGGCCTTGGCGGCGTTTGCACTGGCGCGCTGGAGTTTGCCCTCGGCGAGGGCGCGGCGGAGACGGAAGACCTCGGTGCTGGATTGCGTGAGGTCCACGTAGAGCGGATCGAGCTGCTGGACGGTGGCGAGCAACGTGGCGGCGCTTTGCTGCACATAGGCGCCCTCGGTGACCTGGGAGAGACCGATGCGACCGGACACCGGGGCGATGACCTGGGTGTAGCCGATGTTGATGGAGGCGGTTTGCACGGCGGCCTTGGCGGCGGCGACATCGGCCATGGCGGCGAGGTGGGAGGCGTCCACGTCGTCGAACTCCTGCTGGCTGATGGCGCGGGCATCGATGAGTTTTTTGAAACGCTCGGCCTGGAGACCGGAGACGGTGGCGCGGGCCTCGGCGCGGGCGAGGGCGGCCTTGGCGCGGTCTAGGGCGGCTTGGTAAGGCGCGGGATCGCTGGGGTAGAGCAGTTGGCCCTCCTTGACATCGCCGCCCT
>CAMBLN010000134.1 GCA_945868215.1 Opitutus sp. GAS368 | reverse complement strand
GGGGGGAGTTGGGGGAATTGATGCGGCGGGGTTTGCAGGTCGTGGTGTTGAGCGGGGACCGGAAAGAGAAAGTCGCCGCGCTGGTGCGCGAACTCGGGCTGCCGGCGGACAACGGTTATGCGGAGATGTCGCCGCGCGAGAAGGCGGAGTGGCTGGCACAGCACGACAACGCGCTGATGCTGGGCGACGGGGCGAACGACAGCTTGGCGTTTGACCGCGCGCTTTGCCGGGGGACGCCGGCGGTGCACCGCGGTGTGCTGGAACGGAAGGCGGATTTTTATTACCTGGGGCGGGGAATCGCGGGGATCCGCGGGCTGTTTGAAATCAACGACGCGAGGCACCGGACGCAGGTTGCGTTGCTGGTATTCATGATTGGATACAACCTGCTGGCGGTGGGCATGGCGGTGTCGGGGCGGATGAATCCGCTGATCGCGGCGATCCTGATGCCGGCGAGTTCGCTGGCGACGCTGGCGATCGTGGGCTGGGGGATGCGCGGGGTGTGGCGGCGGTGAGGAGGATGAGGTCCGGGGTCGGAGAGCTTGAACAGTGATGGCGTGGGTGATAGCGACAGCCTACATCATATGAAAGTCCGTCTGATCCATTTTCTTGCATGGTGCAGTCTCTTGACCTGCATCATTGGGGCAGGTTGGGCGAACGGCGAAGAAATTGAAGTGGCTATAGACGAGGCATTGTCACCCTTGTCCGGAATGGCATCGGATGAGGCTGGCGGAAATACCGCGCTTAGGCTGATCACTAAAGGCAGGCTCATCGGCGACGAGATACTCCCTTATTTTTACGGGGCGGGCGGTGCCCTGCACGAGGTGAATGCCGAACGCCGTCGGAGGGTGGAGACGGTGGAACGTGCCTTGGGTTCCTATGCTGTCATATTGCTGGATGTCATGGAACGGTCAAAGAAACGGAGGACCCTTCCAAATGCCGCAGCCCAGGTTCTTTGTTTTGCACCGGCAACAGCGAACCTTAAGTCGGGATTGCTGAATCTAGCCGCAGATGAAATGGCGTCACCCGAAACCAAAGGGGAAGCCTATAACGTTCTTTTCATGTTAGGCATGGATGACCAAGCGATTCGGGATGAAGTGATAGCAAAGTTGGCTTTGAGGGACGAGCCTTCGACTTTGGCTCCCTTGGGCGCATACCTGATGGAGGGCGTGTCCACGCGCTGGGCTTTGGCCGAGGGAGAAGCTGTCTGGCGATCACTGCTGGCCATTCCCTTCCGACCAGAGAATTATCCGGCAAAAGGAGGCAGGCAAAAATTATTGGCCAATTATAATTGGGGAACAGAGGGCCTGTCCCGGTTTGGTGTTCTGGGTGCTGCTCATATTCCGCTCTTGAGGGCCAGGTTGGCCGAGCTAAATGAGGGTGACGAAGCAGAAGCGCGGGTGGCGGAGGCGATCAAGGTATGTATTAACCGCCTGGAGGGAAGTGAAGCGCCGGCATTGGCGGTGAGCTGGAAAGGTGGGCTACTAGGCGTTAACGAGTCAGCAATGGAGGAGTGGAAGGCGCGGGAATCAGTGCGGATAAAAACGCATTGATTTACCGCAAGGTGAAGCGACCGGTCGGAAACGAGGATCAGGGGGCGTCGGGGAGGGCGGGGGCAGGATTTTTTGCGGGGGGGTTTAGGTAAAGGACGGTTTCGCGGGCTTCGATGACTTGGGCGGGGTCGGTGATGACGAGGGATTTTTCGCCGGCGGACCAGATGACGCCGAGGTCGCGGGAGTAGCGGATGGGGGCGCCGTCGGCGTAGTCGCGGGGGACGGCGGGCAGTAGGGAGGTGACCAGCGCGTCGAGCGTGGCGGGGAATTCGCCGTGGGCGTGTTTGTAGAGGTGGACCGCGAGAAGGGCCTCGGTGGCGGAGATCAGTGATTGGTGGCGCAGGCGGTTTTTGAGGATGCCGGCTGTGGCCGGGGTGACGATATTGAGAAACATGCGGCCGAGAAAATTATCGGGGCTGTAACGGAAACGTGCACGGGTTTGGGATGGGATGAAGTCGCGCAGGAAGGAATTTTTGGCGAGGTCGTCGTAGGGCTGGTCGATCAAGGCGGCGGAGTTGCGGAGGTATTCGCTGTAGATGCGGCGGGTGCGGTTGGGTTTCAGGAGGAGCGGAATACGGCCGGTGGGTTTGAGCCACGCGCTGGGAGTGCCGCTGGAGAGAACGCCGAGGCCGTTGGTGCGGATGTGGACAAGCATACTGTCGAACGGGCGGAGTTCGGAGTAGAGGGAAAGTTTCAACGCCTCAGCGGGGGAGCGGGAGGTGGAGACGGCGTCGAGGGTGCGACGCAGCGCTTCTGGGGACGGCGAATGGTGGGTGACGATGACCTGGATGGTTTTGAGGCCGATTTGTTTGGTCATCGCGCCGATGAGGTGGTGGATCAATCCGCCGCGGCTTTCGTCGATGACGCGGCCGATGGAGAGCGCGACCGTGGTGGTCCGGAGGGCTTCGTCGGGGTTGCCAGCGCGGGCTTCGGAGAGGGCTTTGAGTTGGAGCAGTTGGGCGCGTTTTCGGATCGGGCCGATTTCGGGAATGAGATCGTCGAAGGAGGTGAACCACGGGGCCTGGCCTTGGGGGAGTGCGGCGGCTTTTTCGAGGAGGGGCCAAGCGGGGGAGAGATCGGCGAGGGCGGCCTGGGCGAGGGCGTCGTCCCAGTCCTCGTTGGCACACATGGCGTCGAATTTTTTGTGTTCGTCGTCGGTCCATTCACGCAGCGGGGGGAGTGTGGTGACCTGGGAGAGGACGGCGTAGGCGTTTTGGTCGTCGGGGAGGTCGAGGGGTTTAAAGACGAGGTCGCTGACGTCGGGCGGGGTTTCGTCGGAGGACCAGATGACGAGGCCCATCGCGACGAGGAGCAGCAGCGGGAGGACGATGATCAACCAGGCACGCCGGGTGGATGGGGGAGGCGGGGATTGATCAGGATGCATTGAGGGAAGGAGGGACGATCAAAGGGTGGTCGCGGGGGCGGGCTGGAGGGCGGATTTGATGAGGAGGGACGGGAAGTCGGGGCGGAAGTTAAACTCGGCAGCCCATTGGTGGTAGGTGGCGCGTTTGGCGGGATCGCGGAGGCCGAGGCTGGTGAAGACGAGGGATTTTTGGGTGGCGGTCATCGAGGCGGTGCGGAGCCATGCGGGGTCGAGCGGGGTGCGGCCGGCGAGTTGGTCGGCGGCGAGCTGGCGGGTGCCGCCCTCGCGGTGGAGGGCGTCGGCGGCTTCGGTCCAGTAGGTTTGCGCGGCGTCGGCATCGCCGGACTGGAGGGCGACGAGATGGAGGGTGAGGAGGTAGTCGGCGGGGAGTTGAGGAACCTCTTTTACGGCGAGGCGGGCGGCCTGGTGATCGCGGCGGCAGACGGCGGTCTGGAAAGCGTAGCGAGAACCCTGGAGCGGGGCGGCGGCCAGGACGAAGCCGGGTTCGTCGCCGAGGGCGTAGGCGAGGGTGGAGTCGAGGTAGGCGCGCATGTTTTTGCGGTCTTCGGGGGTGGCGTCGGCGCCGGCGCGGGTGAGGGCGGTTTCGGCGATGTTACGGGCGGCGGAGGCGTCGCGGGTGGAGGCGATGACGCAGTGGATTTCCTCGGCGGCGAGGGAGAGGTCGGCGGGGGCGGCTTTGCGGCGGCCGCGGATGTCGGCGAGGAGATCTTTGTAGTGACGGAGGGCGAACAGCATGTCGCGGCGGGAGGAGCGGATGCTTTCGTTTTTCAGATTGAACTGGATGGCCTGGTCGTAGTGGGCGAGGGCTTCGGTGAAGCGGCCGTTGACGGCGTCGAGGTAGCCGAGTCCGAGGTGGGCGTAGGGACACGGGCGGGCGGCGGCGAGGGAGAGATCGTAGTGGCGGCGGGCGTCGGCGGGATCGGAGGCGAGGCGTCCGGCGAGGTAGTGAAAGGCGCCCTCGGCGGGATCGGCGGCGGCGAGGGTGATGTAGCGCGTGCCGAGATCGACGCCGGGGTGAAGGTGTCCGGAGAGGTTTTGGTAGGCGCGGTGCCATTCGACGCTGAGCGGGCGGTCGTCGAGATGGGATTCGAGCAAGGCGAGGGCGGCTTCGGGGGTGAGGGTTTGCAAGGCGGCGCCGAGGGCGAGCTCGTCGTCGGGCTGGTTGCGGGCGACGGTGCGGGCGTAGGTTTGCGCGGCTTCCTCCCCGAGGGATTGGGCGACGACCTGGATGCGCTCCGACGGGTCGTTGGAGGGCACGAGGGCGATGCGGGATTTGCTGGTGAAGCCGGCGCCGGACGGCATGGAGACGCTCTTGGGGGCCTCGACAAAGGCGTAGTCGGGGGCGTCGAGAAGGTAGTGGGTCTGGTTGGCGTAGAGCGTGGTGTCGGTGGGCTGGCCGTGGTTGTCGCCGGTGGCGCGGTCGCCCTTGTAGATGACGTGGTAGCGATAGAAGAGCGCGGCGCGGTCGGGATTGATGACGGCGAGACGGCGTTGGAACGGGCGCGACCAGAACGGAGTTTCGAGACGGAAAGACTGGGCGGAGCGCGTGGCGGTGGCGCCGATGGTGAATTCGCCCTCGGGAAGCGTGAGCAGCTGGTAGGAGTCGGGAGCGAGGGAGAGGTTTTTGTCGTTGAGGGTGTAGGTGGCGCGGGTGGGGAGGCCGTTGATGACGGCGACCTCGAGGGTGCCGCCCGCGTGGGCGCAGACGGCGGAGTAGATGAGGGTAACGACGGCGAGGACGGCGGAGACGCCGGTGAGGATCTGGAGGCGGGAGAGTTTTTTGGCGGGAGGGCGGGGCGCGAAACTTTGGGGGGCGGGGGTGGAGCCGGGCACGGGCGGGGGCAGGGGCAGAAGGGTGGCGAGCACCTCGTCGGTGACGTCGATGCCGCCGCGGAGGGTTTTGTAGAGACACTCGATGGAGTAGATGGGACCCCACGGGAAACCCCACCAGCCGAACAAAAAGGTGACCAAGGCGAAAGGCAGGCCGCGGGTGACGGGGCTTTGGCCGGCGCGCACGAAGTAGATCGAGGTCGGGCGTTTGAACGTCATGAAAATGACGGAGACGCAGTAGGCGTAGATGACGAGGCGTCCGCCACGGGCGACTTCATCACGAATTAATTCAGGGGTGAGTCCGTCCGCGCCTTTGATGTTCATAGTAAGGTGCGGGGGAGCATGCGCGGCAGGAGGTTACCGGCAAGCCTGCGGGCGCGGCGATGCGGACGGAAGACGCGGGACTGATGGACGCGTGGTGTTGCGCTGATCCGACGTTGGAGCGGGTCAGGCGCGGACCTGGCCGGTGCCGGTGAGGATGTATTTGTAGGAGCAGAGCTCGTTCAAACCCATCGGGCCGCGGGCGTGGAGGCGGTCGGTGCTGATGCCGATCTCGGCGCCGAAGCCGAATTCGAAGCCGTCGTTGAAGCGGGTGCTGGCGTTCCAAGCGACGACGGCGCTGTCGATGGCGAGTTGGAAGCGGGCGGCGGCTTCGGCGTCGTCGGTGATGATCGACTCGGTGTGGCCGGAGCTGTCGCGGTTGATGGTGGCGATGGCTTCGTCGAGGGAGGCGACGATGCGGACGGCGAGGATGAGATCGAGGAACTCGGCGGTGTAGTCGGCGGGCGTGGCGGGCGTGTGGGCTACGCCGGCTTGGGCGAGGATGAGTGCGGTGGCGGAGTCCACGCGCAGTTGGACGCCCTTGGCTATGAGGGCGGAGGCGAGGCGGGGGAGCGCGGTGGGGGCGATGTCGGCGTGGACGAGGAGTTGCTCGGCGGTGTTGCACACGCCGGGGCGCTGGGTTTTGGCGTTGAGGAGGATGTTCTCCGCCATCGCGAGGTCGGCGGCTTTGTCCACGTAGACGAAGCAGACGCCGGTGTAGTGCTTGATGACGGGGATGGTGGAGTTTTGCGCGACGAAACGGATGAGACTCTCGCCGCCGCGGGGGATGATGCAGTGGATGAGCGTGTCGAGCTTCAGCAGCGTGTTGAGCGCGGCGCGGTCGGTGGTGGGGATGAGTTGTACGGCGTCGGCGGGCAGGCCGGTGTCGGCGAGGGCGCGGGTGATGAGCGCGGCGAACGCGGTGTTGGTGTGGAAGATTTCCTTGCCGCCGCGGAGGATGGCGGCGTTGCCGGATTTGAGGCACAGGATGGCGCAGTCGATGGTGACGTTGGGGCGCGCTTCGTAGATGATGCCGATGACGCCGATGGGGACGCGGCGTTTGGCGATGCGGAGACCGTTGGGGCGCGTCCAGTCCTCGAGGTTTTCGCCGACGGGATCGGGGAGTGCGGCAACCTGGCGGACGGATTCGGCGAGGTGGTCGAGCTTGGCGGGGGTGAGCGTGAGGCGTTCGATCTCGTGGCGGGCAAGACCGTTGGCCTGTGCGGCGGCGAGATCGACGGCGTTGGCGGCGAGGAGTTCGGCGGAGGCGGCGGGGAGCAACTCGGCGAGACGCAGGAGCGCGGCGTCTTTGCGCGCGGTCGGAGTCGTGGCGAGCACGAGGGACGCGGCGCGGGCGCGTTGGGCGATCGAAGTGACGAGTTGGGCTAGGTCAGCGGACATGGCGGGGCCGCGCGGGTGCGCGGAATGACCAATGACGAATGACCAATGACCAATGGCAAGCCTAGGAGGCTTTTGGTCTTCGATGGGTTTTTAACGGCTAAGGCGGGCGGCTTCGGCGTGGATCGGGAGCCAGCTGGAGTCGGGGATGGCGGGGCCGAGGTGGCGGACGCATTCGGAGCCGAGGCGGGAGCCGAGGGCGCCGGAGGCGAGGGGAGTCCAGCCGCGGAGGTGGCCGAAGAGGAAGCCGGCGGCCCAGGCGTCGCCGGCGCCGGTGGTGTCTATCACGGACGGGGCGGGGACGGGGAGGATGCGGTGGAGATCGGAACCCTTGGCGACCCAGGCACCGTCTTTGCCGATTTTGACGGCGGCGAGTCCGCCGAATTCGGCGAGACGTTTGGCGTGGGCGGCGTAGTCCTGGCCGAGACCGGAGAAGAGGGCGCAGATCTCGTCCTCGTTGGCGAAGACGATGTCGATGCCGTGGTGGAGTTGGGCGAGGATCCAGTCGCGGGCGGCGTTGACGACCTCGAAGGAGGCGAGGTCGATGCTGATGGAGCAGCCGGCGGCGCGGGCGGCGGCGATCACGGCGTTGGCGAGGTCGCGGTTGAAAAGCAGGTAGCCCTCGATGTGGGCGTGGCGGCAGCCGAGGAAGTCGGCGGGGCTGATCTCGGCGGCGCCGAGCGTCATGGCGGCGCCGAGGCAGGTGCGCATGGTGCGGGCGGCGTCGGGCGTGATGAGGGAGACGCAGCGGGCGTTGGCGAGATCGGCGTATTTGAAACGGGATACATCGCCGCCGGAGTGGGAAAAATGTTTTTTGTAGGCGGCGGCGGTGGAGTCGTTGCCGAGTTTGCCGAGGAACGTGGTGCGCAGACCGAGGCGGGCGGCGCTGACGGCGGTGTTGCCCGCGGAACCGCCGGCGACGGTGGCGGGCGGGTGTTCGAGACGGGTGACGATCGATTCCATCTCATGCGCGTCGATCAAGACCATGCCGCCCTTGGCGCCGGTGAGGGTGGAGAGGAACGTGTCGGGGACCTGCGCGAGCAGATCCATGATGGGAGAACCGACACCGATGAGATCGAAAGAAGGAGCGTGGGCGGGCATGAAACGGGCGAGTGGTTGAAGTAGTTGAAAAAGAGAGGCGCGAGGCGTGATCAGTTGGAGACCGTGATGCTGGTGGCGAGCAGGGGTTCGTCGTCCACCTCGATGATGATCGAGTATTCGCCGGGCTGGGGGAAGGAGAGGTTGCGAATCTCGTTGATGAGATTGATGCGCTGGAGGGGGCTTTGGGACTCAAAGTTGCGCTCGATGAGCGGCTTGAGGTTGGTGGCGTCGAGACCGAGGTTGATTTTGATTTTATGCTGTCCGGAGGGGACGTCGCTCAAGGTGAGGAACCACACCATGAAAGGATGGACGACGGGGAACTGGCGACCGCGGATGTTGGAGAACACGCCGAGGATGGTGTGTTTGCCGGTGCCGGGATCGACATGCACGCCGTCGCAGGTGAGCCAGGCGAGGACTTGAGGTGTGGATTGCATGGTTAAGTGAAGCGGAGGATCAGATTTACCGATTATGCGGCGGGTGGCGCAAGCGGGTAAATCGAAGGCTTGGCGGATGCGGGTGCGGTGTTTTGTGTGGGGGCGATGTCGTTGATTGATTCCTGGCTCCAGCCCCTGCGCGCATATCCGCGCGGCTTTGTGCTGGCGTGCTTCGCTTTGGCGGCGGGCGCGGTAATCTGGGTGATCGCCAAGGCGCTCAAGTGGTCGGTCTACACGGTGGCTCTGCTG
>CAMBLN010000133.1 GCA_945868215.1 Opitutus sp. GAS368 | reverse complement strand
CCGTGGTAGTCGGCGAACTGGGTTTCTTTGAGCTTGGGGTTAAGCTCGGCGACTTTTTCGAGGAATTCGGGGGTGCCCCAGAGACCGCGGGCGGCGGCGGCCTCGGGGTTGCGGCGGAAGGTGTCGGCGATTTCCTGCTCGGTGGGGTTCTTCTGCTTCTTGGGATACATGTGCTCGGCGTCGCTTTCCTGGTCCCACCACGTGTATCCAAGGTATGGATTCACGAAGAGATTTCCCTGGTGCATGTGGCAGCTCATGCACTGGCTCGACGGGATGGAGCGGGTGAACTGGTGTTTGATGGGGTGACCCTTCTCTTTTTTAGAGATCATGGGGTCGGCCGAGAAGGAGAGACCCTGGTGTCCGTATTTGGACCACCAGCCGGAGTTGGTGGGGGAGCGGTCGTTGGCGTAGGGAACGTGGCAGGCGGTGCAGCCGGAAGAGCGGAAGTCGCCGGGGTTGTTGTTGGTCCCCATGAAGCTCAGATGCGGATCGTTGAGGCGGGTTTTTTGGAGATTGAGGTAAACGGGATCGACGCGGTTGAGAGTGCCGAGACCGCGTTCGGAGAGGCGGCGGGCGGGGCGGCCGGGGGCTTCAAACGGGTTGGGGTTGCCGAGCTCGACCTGGCGGGTGCCGCCCTTTTCGAAGATGCGGAGGAGATTGGACGGCTGGCCGAGGGCGAAACGCGGGAGCGGATCGAGGAACGGGAGGATGCCGAGATCGCGCGTCATGGCCTCGGTGACGGGGATGGGGGATTCGAGACGGAGCGGGGCGCCGTCGGCGGCGTAGGCCTGGCCGTAGCGATAGTTTTTGTCGGGGGAAGCGCCGTTGTTGTAGAGCGCGGCGCCCCAGAGCATGGCGCCGTGGTTCATCATGCTGTGCTGGTTGGTCTTCACGAGGTCGCCGTGGCAGAGACCGCAGGCCTTCTCGGCGACGCGGAGGTCGCCGGGGTTGACGAACTGGATGAACTCGGGGGACTCGTGGTTGAGGAGGACGGAAGATTCGGACGGGTTGGCGGAGCTTTGCCAGAGCTCGGGGTGGAGCGGGGCGACGTGGGCCTTGCGCATCGTGAGGCCGGGGGTGGGATCGCCGCCGTGGCAGTCGATACAGCCGAGGACGACGTTGGTGGAAGCGTGCATGTCCTCGATACCCTCGTGGCACTCGATACAGCCGGCGGATTTGCGATGGGCCTCGGCGCGGGACTGGTCGATTTCGTTGGTGGCTTTGGGCGAAGAACCGACGGGCGGGTGGTCGGGCGGCAGCGCGGAGGTGGGCGGGCCGGAGACGATTTCGGCGGGGGTGCGCGGGGCGTCGATGGCGGAGCCGGGGCCGGCGAGGACGGCGAGGGCGGTGAGGGCGACGCCCCAGGAGGCGGTGGCGAGGAGGGCCCAGCGAAAGATGTATCCGGAATCGAGGCGCATGTTCTCAGTAAGTAAAGGTGATGGCGGCTACGGCGCTGTAGAGCAGGCTTTCGGGCTTGGAACCGCCCTGGGTGAAGCCGGGGACGGCGGGTGTGGTGCCGCGGTAGATGTCATCGAAACCGGAGCCGGGGATGAGGAAACCGCAGCCGAAGGAGGCGATGATGTTGTCGGTGAGGAGCGGGCGCCACTGGAAGCCGAGACCGAGGTCGATGCCGAACTCTTCGTCCACGCGGTTGGTGAGCAGCGCGGTTTTGATCGGCTCGGTAGTGACGAAGCGAATGTAGTTGGCGCTCAGGAATGCGCGGAGCTTGGGGGTGACCTCGATGTCGGCGCCGACGCCGAAGACGAAGAGGCCGGGGTTGACGAAGTTGGCCTGGCCCTGGGTTTTGCTGGTGCGGAGATTGGGGAGAAGGCTGAAGCGTTGCTTCACGGCGACGGCGGAACCGGCGAGGTTGAAACCCTGGCGCACGTAGTAACTGAACGGGCCGCCGGTGAAGTTGACGTTGTCCACGATCGAATCGAACCCGGTGGCCTGGCCGTCGGTGGGGTCGTTGTCGCCGGAGGCGTAGAAGACGGAGGCTTTGTAGCGGATCCAGTCGAGGTCGTAGCTGACCTCGAGGGCGGCCATGTGGGCGAAGATGTCCGTGGAGCGGCCGGCTAGACCGTTGAGATCGTCTTTGCCGACGGCGAGGTAGGCGGCGTGGGAGACGTTCCAGCGCCCGATGTGGCCGTCGCCGGCCCAGCCGAGGTAATGGACCTGGACGTCGTGGGCGACGGGCGTGCCGAGAGGGGAAGGACGGACGATGCCGCCGTTTTCGTCGTAGTAGGGGCCGCCGCCGTGGTCGAAGTTGCCGTGGTAGCTGAGCTGGGCGGTGTAGCCCTTCCAGATAAAATCCTGGCGGTAGAGATTCGCGATGAGGATGTGCTGGTCGCGGGCGTCGAAGGTGTTGAGCTCGGAGTTGGTGTCCTTCTCGCGCATGTCGAAGAACGCGAGGTTGTATTGGTAGTGGTTGTTGTCGGCGCTGCCGAAGAGACGGAGGCCGAGGTTGGTGTCGTTAAAAATGAAGCCGCGAAAATCGCTGTTGAAAGGCTGGTTGCCGACCTTGACGGCGATGAAGTCGTAATTGGGGGAAAGGTCGGCGACGTGGTATTCGAAGAAGGCTTCCTGGAGGGCGACGTAGTCGCGGTTACGCGCGGTGGCTTTGTCGGCGAGGCCGGCGTTGACGGGGGCGGGGGTGCCGCCGCCGCCGAGGAGGTCGTCGATGTCGTCGGGGTTTTCGACGCCGTCGAGGAGGTCCTCGAGGAGGTCGTCGGGGATGCCGCCGGAGCCCGCGCCGGGGCCGCCGGGGTTGGGAGAGACGATGCCGGCTTCCTGGAAGTTGACGCGGTTGAGGTTGAAGACGGGGCGGATCTTGATCGCCCAGTCCACGGGTTTGAAGACGGTCTCGCCGCGGAAGAGGAGGAGATCGACGGCGACGTTGGAAACGAAGAGCTGTGAGCGGCTTTCGCCGAAGAAGTCGGAGTTGCCGCCGTTGGCCGCGCTGACGCCGCTGGGGACGATGAGTTCGCGGTCTTCGTAGATGAGTTCGGCGGAGGCGGTGACGGCGAGGAAGATGTCCTGGCCGTGGATGGGGGCGTCGCCCTTCAAGGTGCTCTGGCGGTAGTAGTGCCAGAGTTCGAGGTCGGGGTGGGCGAAGGGGATTTCGTTGGTGTCGCCGGAGGTGTAGCGGCGCCACGGGGTGAAGCCGGCTTCACGCCAGCGATCGGTGGCGGGGACGGTGTGCGCTGGGAGGCCGACGCCGGCTTCGGTGAGCGGGTAGGATTTGGGGGCCTTCCACTTTTTGTAGATGTAGGTGTTTTCGCGGACGCCTTCGCGGGGCAGTTGTTGGTCGGGCGGGAGCGGATCGAGCTGGTTGCCGACGGGTGCGGGAGGCGGGGCGGGGACGATGCGGGTGGTTTCGAGCGGGCCGCGCGGGAGGGCGAGTTCGGGCGGGAGCGGGTCGAGCTCGGGACGGGGGAACTCGACTGTATTCGTTTTAAAATACGGATCTTCGACGGGGGCGGCGGGCGAGGCGGAGGCGCCGGGGTCGGGGTTGAATTGGGCGGGAGGGGCGGCGGGCGGAGTCGTGTCGGCGCTGCGCTCGATGCGGAGGGCGGGCGGGGTCGGAGGGGTGCGGGACGGGATCTCGGCGCCGGGATCGGCGGGAGTGTCGGCGGGGGCCGCGGGGGGGGGAGTTTGCGCTTCGCGCTGGTAGGGACGCGGGGTGTCGGCGGGAATGTCGCGTTCGCCGGGGGCGGGTTGCGCAAGGAGGCTGGAGGCGGCGAGGGAGGCGGCCGTGGCGAGCGTGAGGGATATCCGCCGGCGGGTCATTTCGCGAGGATGGCCTCAAGCACGGCGGCGTGGCCGGCGGGCTCGGGGTTGTGGTAGGTGTGGCAGGTCATGCAGCTGTCGCCGGCGCGGTTTTGAGGCGAGTGGCAGGAGACGCAGCTTTGGCGTTTGGGCATGATGATGTCGGCGGTGGAGCTGCTGAAGTGGGCGCCGTGGCAGGAAGTGCAGGACATCGCGGTGTGTTTCGCGTGATTGAAGGAGGAGTGCTGCATCCAGCGGTCGGGGGTCTGCGGAGGCGTGACGACGGGAGCGGCGTTGCCCTGGGGAGTGACCTCGTGGCAGTAGGCGCAGCCGGCGAAGCGGGCGCGGGCGAGGCCCTGGCGGCCGGCGATGATGGTGGCGTCGCCGGTGGCGGCGTCGGCGAAGAAGACGGAGCGTTCGAGGTTTTCGCCGGAGAGGGTGCGTTCGCGCATGCCGGTGATTTTCTCTTTCACGTAGGCGTCGATTTCGCGCTGGTTGGCCATGCCGAGGGTGCGTTTGGCGTGGTCGGCGTATTGGGTGGGCAGGCTGCGAAGGAAGGCGCGGGCGAAGACGGGATCGCCGTGGGGCAGTTCGAGGCCGGGGGTGGTTTCGTCGATGTTGAGGGAGTGGCAGGCGCGGCAGTTTTTCTCGAAGGTGACGCGCTGCATGAAGGCGCCGGAGGCGTCGGGTTGGTGGCAGGAGGCGCAGTCGAGGGCCTTGCCGCCGAGGGTGGGGATGGTGTCGCCGGAGAGGTGGAGGGCGTGGTTGAACTTGAGGGTGTTTTTGTCGGTTTGTTTCTCGCGGATGACCTGGAACTCGGGGTGGTCCTTGGCGAAAGAGCTGATGAGTTGGGTGTAGCCTCCGGGAGGCCGGCCTGCGGGGTGGAGGACGACGCCGGGGGCGGAGAGTTTGGCGAAGAGGGAGGCGGGGAGGGTGGCGGATTTTTCGGCGGCGAGACGCATCTGGTCGGCGTCGGAGTGGCAGGACGCACAGTGTTGCGACGTGACGGGGGTGAGCGGGCCGGAGCCGCGGTGCTCAATGTGACAAACCGAGCAGGACGTGTCCCGGGCTACATTGGGCTGGTGGAAAGAGTGCTCGGTGTGACAGGCGACGCACGAGGCATCCATGCGGGAAAAATCCTTGGGATGCGGCGTGGGGAGTTTGGCGAAGGCGAGGCCGGATTTGGCGGAGGAGACGGCATCGGCCGCGAGCGTGGTGAACGGGGCGTTCATGCCCTCGTGGCAGGCGATGCAACCCTGGCCGGCTTCTTTGGCGGGGAGATCGGCCTGGCGGGCGGCGAGGCGGGCGAATTCCAGACTGGAGTGGGAGTCGGAAAGGGGGGCGGGGTTGACGAAGGATTCGCGGAGGCTGCCGCCGAGACCGATGAGCAGCAGGGCGATGCAGGCGATGACAAAGGCGCGGGTGACCAGACCGCGGCGCGAGCGAAGGCTGCGGACGGGTTTGCACTTGGGGACGGATTTGCAGCAGGTGCCGTCGGGGAGGGGGCCGTTCGGGCAGGGGCCGCCCCAGTCCTTGGGACGCGTGCATTTCCAGGTGCCCTTGGTTTCACCGGGGGGTGTGACGAGCTGGGGTTTGCACTCGGTGGTGGCGCGACATTCGCCGGACGGGCTCGGGCCGATGCGGCACGGGCAGCCGTCGCAGGTGTTGCCGCAGATCCAGTTTTTATTGGGACGTTCGTAGCGAGTGCCGTCGAAGTCGGGGGAGGGTGTGCGGCCCTGGCTCATCTGGCACCTCCCGAGAACGCGTAAACAAGCACGATATGGACGAAGCTAAACACAAGAAGGCCGTAGGTGAGCGGGATGTGGACGAACAGCCAGCTTTTGAGGAGGAGCTGGGCGGTGCGGTGGAAATCGAGGGTGTCCTTTTGGCGGACGAGAGCGGCGAGTTTGGCGGAGGTTTCCTTTTCGGCGGGGCCGAGGAAACGGTCCACCTCGATGAAGTCGTCGAGCAAGGTGGCGAGCGGGCGGCGGGAGCCGAGGGCGTGGGCGCGGAAATTGGCGGGTCCGTCGAAGAAGGCGGCGAGGCGGCCGGTGTAAAAATCGGCGAGGGTGGTGGCCTTGGCGGTCGGGATGGCGCCGAGGACAAGGGCCTCGGCCTCCTCGCGGAGGGCGCGGCGGATGACGGGGATGCGTTCGTAGGGGACCTCGCCGCCGGCGGTGGTGAGGCGTTTGGGGAGGGTGCGGGAGATCCACCAGCCGACGATGCCGCTCAACGTGACGCCGACGAAGAGCGCGGACAGGAGGGCCTCGAAGACGCCGCCGGGCCAGCGCCATTGGAGGTGGAGGATGAAGGCGAGACCGGTGAAGAGGCCGAGGTAGAGATGGATCTGCAGCCAGGTGCTGGATTTGAGCAGCGGGAGGAACGGGAGTTTTTTGCGGGCGTTGTAGCCGGTGAGGACGAGCATGAGCGCGAGGAGGGCCCAGCCGGTGATGTATACGAGGTGTGGATACACGCTGCGGGCGGCCTCGTGGGCGAGGATGGAGGCGACCGACGCGACAAGAAGCGCGGCGAGAAAGCCAAGGCGGCGGAGGGCGAGGCGGCGGATCATCGGTGGAGCCAGGCGGCGAGGTCGTCGAGCGTGTTGAGGTTGATGCGGGCGAGGGCGTCGTGGGGGCAGGCCCGTTCGCAGGCGGGGCCGCCGTATTGGTCGATGCAGAGGTCGCACTTGGTGGCCTTGACGATGGGCTTGGCGTCGCTGGCGATGAGGATGCCGCCGGATTCGTCGCGCTGCTCGGTCATGCGGATGGAACCGTAGGGGCAGTTGTTGGCGCAGGCGGTGCAGCCGATGCAAGTGGCGGGGTTGATGACGACCTGTCCCTCGAAAGAGTCGCGGTGGATGGCGCCGGTGGGGCATCCGATCATGCAGACGGGGTCGGCGCAGTGCATGCAGGCCTGGGCGACCATGATGCTGTCGTGGGTCGGGCCGTGGCGGAGGAAGCGAGGGTTGTTGTCGTGGGTGGAGGCGCAGGCGCGCACGCAATCGTCGCAACGGGTGCAGCGGTCCATGTCGATGACCATGGTCTCGGTGCCGTTGAAGAAACGGTTGGCGGTGAGGAACTCCATCAACTCGGAGCCGACGCGGGATTCGGCGGAGGCGGCCTCGGATTTTTTCTCGGGAGAGTCCTTGGCCTTTTCTTCGGCGAGGGCGAAAGGGGTGCGGGTGAACGGGGAGGCGGCATCCGCGCCCTCCGTTTTGATGAGGTCGGGCAGGAGGTGTTTGGGGAGCGAGGGGAGGACGACCTGCTCGATGATCGAGGCGGGGATGACGAGGACGTGGGTGTAGCCGATGACGCGCAGCGTGTGCTGGAGCGGGACGGTGTTGTCGGGCTGGCGCCAGTTGTGGGCGATCTCGTTCCAACCGTAGATGCGGCCGGAGCCGAGGTAGTTGAGGGTGCGGTGGCCGCCGCCGTAGCGCTGGGTGAGGCGGGCGAAACCGGCGCGCATCATGACGATGCCGTTGGGATAGTCGCCTTCGGAGGCGATGACGGGCTCCTTGCCGGCGGAGCCGCCGGACTGGGCGAGTTTTTTGTAGTCACCGGACCAATCGTAATCGCCGTAGGTCTCGAACTGGGTGGCGGCCATGACCTTGGCTTTTCCGGCTTCGTCGAGGTGTTTAAGGAAGGGGATTTCGGCGAGGTAGGTGGAGAGGGCGCGCTCGCGGTAGATGCGGTCGATGTGGGAGCGCAGGGCGGGGTCGTAGCGCATGAGATCGCGCAGGCCCTGCCAGCGGACTTCGAGCAGCTGGGTGTCATCCTCGTCCGCCAGAATGGTGGCGGTGCGGGGCATGCGGGAGAGGGCGGCGATTTCGCCGAAGAAGTCGCCCGCGTTGATGGTGGCGGTGCGGTGTTTGTCGAGGATGCGCGGGATGTCCTGGAGGATGATGTGGGTCTCGCCCTCGTCCTGGCGCATGAAGCGGCTGCGGTCTCTTTTGCGGGCGACCTCGTCTTCCTTGGCGTTGCCCCAGAGCTGGGCGATGGCGCGGAAGATGCCGCGGCGGGCGGGTTCGCGGCGGCCGACGGCGGAGGGAGGGAGCGCGGGGGAGAGGACGACGCGGGCGGTGCCGCGCAGGATGAGGAAGGCGGAGGTGCCGTAGTCGCCTTCGCGGACGATGATCTCGCCTTTTTTGTAGCGGCAGATGCGGGTGTCGTTTTTGAGGACGTCGGGGAGGGTGGCGGAGCGCGGAAAGTTGTCCGCCTTCATGTTGACGAACGGAGCGCGGGAAAGGAGCGACTGGACGTCGGCGTCGGTGATCTCGTCGCTGAAAGGCGAGTCCCAGCGGCGGGGACGATCGTGGGCGGGAGCGGCGGTGGTGCTCATCAGGCGTCGATGACGAGTTTACCCTTGGGGCGGCAGATGCAGGCGAGGCAGGAACCCTGCTCGGCGTCGGCACCGTGGCCGCCGAGGTATTCGACGTCACCGGATTTGATGGCGACGAGGCAGGAGCCGCAGTTGCCGGCGCGACAGCCGGCGTCGAGTTTGACGTCCTGGCTTTCGGCGAGATCAAGGAGGGAGCTGAAGCTGGCG
>CAMBLN010000132.1 GCA_945868215.1 Opitutus sp. GAS368 | reverse complement strand
GCCGCGCAATCCTTCGGCGCCAGCGACCTCCACCTCTCCGCCGGCTCTCCTCCCTGCATCCGCAACATGCGCGCCCTCGAGTTTCTCGACACCACACCGCTCTCCGTCGCCGACGCCCACAAACTCAACACCAGCCTCCTCGACGACGCCCAAAAGCAGCTCTTTATCACCCACCGCGACTACGACTACGCCCTCTCGATGGAAGGCGGCCGCCGCATCCGCGTAAACCTCATGGAGCACAAGGAGGGCGTCAAAGGCACCTACCGCATCGTCCCCGAGCACATCCTCTCCCCCACCGAGCTCGGCTTCAAAAACCTCCCCGTCATCAAGAAGCTACTCAGCTACCACAACGGCCTCATCCTAGTCACAGGTCCCGTCGGCGCCGGCAAGACCACCACGCTCAACTCCCTCATCAACGAACTCAACCGCACGCGCGACGACCACATCATCACCGTCGAAGATCCCATCGAGTTCCTTCACACCAGCCTCGGCTGCAACGTCACCCAACGTCAGGTCGGCCAACACACCGAAACCTTCGGCGGCGCCCTCCGCAGCGCCCTCCGCGAAGACCCCGACGTCATCGTCATTGGCGAACTCCGCGACCTCGCCACCATCGAGATGTCCATCTCGGCCTCCGAAACCGGCCACCTGGTCATCGGCACCATGCACACCAGCGACGCCACCACCACGCTCAACCGCATCCTCGACGTCTTCCCCGCCAGCCAGCAGCCGCAGATCCGCGCGATGGTCGCCCAAAGCCTTCGCGGCATTCTCTGCCAGCGCCTCCTCCCCGCCCGCGACGGCGGCGTCGTCCTCGCCTGCGAAATCCTCATCAACACCACCGCCGTCTCCGCCATGGTCCGCGACGCCAAGACCCAGGGCATCCCCAGCGCCATCGATACCGGCCGCCGCGAAGGCATGATCTCGATGGACAACGCCATCCTCGAGCTCTGGCAGGAAAAAAAGATCACCGACGAAACCGCCGCCGCCAACATCATGAACCGCACCATGCGCCAGCAAATCCCCGGCGGACGCTAACCCTTCCCCCCCCCGCACCATGCCCGCGATCGACCAACTCCTCCGCGCCGTCAGCGACCGCAAAGGCTCCGACCTCCACCTCATGGTCGGCCTCGCCCCCCGCGCCCGCATCTCCGGCTCCCTCATCACCCTCGGCGAATTCCCCGTCATCACCCCGGAGCAGATGGAGCGGTTGCTCCACGAAATCTGCCCTCCCCACCGCTGGGAACACTACGTCAAACACAACGACCTCGACTTCGCCTACGAGATCGCGGAGCTCGCCCGCTACCGCGTCAACTACCTGCGCAACGCCTGGGGCATGGCCGCCGTCTTCCGCCAGATCCCCTCGAAGATCCTCTCTTTCGAAGAGCTCGGCCTGCCCGAATCCCTCAAAAAACTCTGCACCCTGCGCGAAGGCCTCGTCCTCGTCACCGGCCCCACCGGTAGTGGAAAATCCACTACGCTCGCCGCGATGATGGACTTCATCAACTCCACCTCCCGCCGCAACATCGTCACCGTCGAGGAGCCCATCGAGTTCGTCCACAAAAACAAAAAGTCCATCATCGTCCACCGCGAGGTCGGCGAACACACCGAGAGTTTCGGCGACGCCCTCAGGGGCGCGATGCGCGCCGACCCCGACATCATCCTCGTCGGCGAAATGCGGCACATCGACACCATGCGCCTCACCCTCCGCTGCGCCTCGATGGGCATGCTCGTCTTCGCCACGCTCCACACCAACAACGCCCCCAAGACCATCGACCGCATCATCGACTCCTTCCCCGCCGACGAACAGAACCAGGTCCGCGTCCTTCTCGCCAGCTGCCTGCGCGGCATCGTCTCCCAGCTCCTCTGCAAAAAAATCACCGGCGGCCGCGTCGCCGTCCACGAGATCGTTCTCCCCCACGAAGCCCTCGCCGGCACCATCCGCAGCGGCAACATCCCCGCCATCCGCAACATCATCGAGGGCGGCCGCGCCGACGGCATGGTCTCGATGGACGTCTCCCTCCGCGAACACCTCGAAGCCGGTGAAATCAGCTCCCGCGAGGCTTACATGAAGGCCACCGACAAGGCCCTCTTCGAAAAACTCCTCGGGCCCGAGGGCGTCGCCGCCGCCCACGGCTGACCCGCCAGATGACCGTATCCGAAAAACAAACACAGCTTGTCGAAGACCTGTCCTTCATCGAGGACCGGCAGGAACGCCTCGCCGCCGTCGTTGACCGCGCCCGCCGCCGCCCCGCCTTCCCCGACTCCCTCAAAAGCGATGCCCACCGCGTCCACGGCTGCATCTCCCAGGTCTGGATCGTCGGAGAACTCCGCGACGGCGTTCTCCGCTTCCAATTCGAAGCCGATTCCCCGCTCGTCAAAGGCCTCGTCGCCCTCCTCGTCGATCTCTACGACGGCGCCGCGCCCGCCGACATCGCCGCCACCGAACCCACCTTGTTCGACGATCTCGGCATCACCCGCGACCTCACGCCCACGCGCCAGAACGGACTCGCCGCCGTCCGCGCTCAAATCAAAGCCCTCGCCTCCCGCTGCCTGCCGTAGCCGCGAGCGCCAGCGAGTGGCCCGCCCCCCCCATGCTCCACGACGCGCACAACCACCTTCAGGACGAGTGGCTCGCGCCTCACCTCGACCGCATCGCCGAAACCGTTCGCACCCTTCCGATCACCACGATGGTCGTCAACGGCACCAACGAAGCCGACTGGTCTCGTGTATCCGAATTATCACGACGCTTCCCGTTCGTCCGCCCCAGCTACGGCCTGCACCCTTGGCACGCCGGTAATCGCTCGCCCGCCTGGCTCGGCACCCTTCGCGCCCGTCTCGCCTCCGAACCGCACGCCGCCGTCGGCGAAATCGGCATCGACCGCTGGATGACCGACTCCGCCCGCCCCGACGATCCGCGCCTCGCCGGTCTCCGCCGCGCCCCGCTCACCGAACAGATCGAAGTCTTCCTACCCCAACTCGCCCTCGCCGCCGCCGGCAACCGCCCCGTCACCATCCATTGCCTGCAAGCCTGGGGAACTCTCCACACCCTGCTCGAATCCCACCCGCTCCCCGCACGCGGCTTCCTGCTCCACGCCTACGCCGGCCCCGCCGAACTCATCCCTAAATTCACCGCCCTCGGAGCCTACTTCTCCTTCAACGGCTATTTCCTCAAGGAATCCCCCAATCCCATTTGTCACTTAATAAGTGACAAACCCGCAAAACCCTCTCGCCTGGAAACGTTTAAATCCATCCCACTTGACCGTTTACTCATCGAAACTGACGCCCCCGACATGTCTCTGCCTCAACCTTGGCGCACCCACAAACTCCCTCCCTCCCCCGACGGCTCACCCGTAAACCATCCCGGCAACCTCGAAGCCGCCTACTCCGCCCTCGCCTCCTTGCTCGGAGTATCCCTCCCCGTTTTGACCGCCCAATTAACCGCAAATTTTATCCGACTCTTCCCTCCGCCGCCTTGACCCTTCTCCCATCCAAACGTATCCAATTTTCCGTGCACTCTGGTCGTCCAAGCAAATTCGCCTGCCTTGTAGTCGCGTTTGCTTCGTTGATCGCCGTCCAGGTCCGGGCCCAAATTTACCCCGCCCGCGTCAGCGCAAACCTCCTCGACACCGCCCCCTACAGTTCCACCGGGCTGGTCTTCACCGAGATTAACAACGACAGCTATCGCGGTAGCGCGGTGATCGCGCGCGATTCACGTCTGCTCTACACCTGCGCCCACGTCCTCTACGACCTTGGCCAGTGGTCCACCGACGTCACCTTCGCCCGTCGCTGGAATTCCTCAAGCAGCCCGTCCTCATCTCAAATGGTCGTCGTGCGTGGTTACCGTTTTTACTCTTCCTACGGAGGCAGCGCCAGCGCCCGCGATTTCTCTCTGGATTTCGCCATCGGGTATCGCAACGGCGGCGCCTCATTCGGTCCTGCGGTCGATGTCTTCGACGACGCCGGCACCGCCCTCCGCAGCGCCTCCACCAAGAAGATGGTCCTCGGGTATCCCGCCAGCATCGACTACACCTTCACTTCCGGCGGTTACTACCAACACCGCACCGGCCCGGTTGCCCGTGCCATGCGGCAATCCGAGGATTCTTATCACACGGTCTCCGGCATTTCCACCGGAGGCGGCAACAGCGGCGGCCCCGTTCTTGCCGAACGCTCCGGCAAATATGATCTCGCCGCCATCCTCGTATCCGGCACGCGAACAACCATGGGCGTGCATGGCCTCGACTCCTCCGCCGTCACGATGGCGAAAAACATCCTCGCCGAACTTGACCCGCCCCGTCCGACCACTCCCCCCGATCCCGCCCCCTTTACGTCCCAAACCCTGAGGCGCAGCAATACGAGCGCGTTCAACCTTGCTGACGGCACGGCCACCTACACCGCACGCACTTTCGCGATCACCGGCCTGCCCAACTCCATCACTTCGACCAAGCTCAGTGTTCGCATCGATACCTCCCACCGCGGCGATCTCGACGTCTACCTGCGCTCCCCCTCCGGCCGCGTTCGCTGGATCAAAAAACATAAACTTTCCGAAACCACCGACCACCTGAAACTGACCAACGCCAACTACACTTCGACCTTCTCCGGCTCGAAACCCAACGGCACTTGGCGGCTCTACATGCGTGACTACTATGACGGTGACCGCGCCCGCTTCCAGAGCGCCACTCTCACCGTGGTCAGCCGCTGACGCATCGGCGGAAACCCCGCTATGCCGAAAGCTCATACTCCAAAGCGGCTCCGTCTTTTCGCGACCCTGTTTCTCCTGCTCTGCATCGCCTGCGGACTCGCGTGGAAAACAATCCTAAGCCCCGCCTCCTCGCACCCGTCCCACCCGACACAAGCCGCCTCCGCTTCATCAGCCGCAGCCTCCCTCCCGGCCGATGCTTCATCATCGCCGGAAAAAAATCCCTCCGCCCCTTCTCTACCCCTTGAAGCGAAATCCCCCGCTTCTCCCGCGCAGACTCCGCCCGACCCCGCGCTCCTCGCCCGCTTCAAACAATTTCACGCCAACCTGCGCGCAGGCATGTCCCGCGACGACACGCTCGCCGCACTCCAGGATCTGAAAAAACAGGTTCACGACCTCCCCCCTGAAGTCGCCGCCGCCACCCTAGTGGCGCTGCTTCGCTCCGGCGAAGACGCCCCCACCGGACTCGGCTTCGTCGTGGGCGACGAGGGCGTGCTGGCCGAATCCCCCCGCTACCGCGTGGCCCTGCTCGATCTCCTCGGCCAAACCGACCCCGACACCGCCGTCGCTTACAGCCGCAGCATTCTCGCTGAAACCACCCAACCCGACGAATACGCCCTCGCCCTGCGCAACCTTGCTTGGCTCGACCACGAAGGAACGCTCACCGCCGAAGTGAGCAGCCGTTTCTCCGCCATGCTCGACCGCACCGACTGGCTCGCCGCACCCACCACCGGCTACCTCGAAGCCTTCGACATCGCCGTCGCCGTCGGCGGCAACACCATGATTTCCGAACTCTCTTCCGTGCTGCGTCTCACCACGCATGACCCCGCCGTTGACCGCGCCAAAATCGACCGCGCCGCCTTCATCGCACTGGATCGCATCATGCAGCGCGAACCCGACTCCATCGCCGCCCTCTTCACCGCCGACCCCACCTTTCTCGACTTTGCACCCAACCACCGCGCCTCGCTCCTCTCGCGCCTGGACCCCGCTTCACCCTCCGGACAAAAAACCCTGCGCACCTACCTCCAGTCCATTCCCCCCGCCGGTGAAGAACTCGCCTACTTCATCAAAATCTTCCCCAACCCCAATTCCTTCGAGGGCAACCGCCTCGTCACCTCCTGGGAAACGTCCTCTACCCCGACCACGTCCATCACCCGCCGCGATCAAGCCGCCCTCGCTTTCGTCGAGACCCTGCTCACCGAATCCACCTACGTGGACCTCGCCCCTCCGCTGCAAACCCTCCGCACCCGCCTGCTCACCTACACGCGCCCGCCCGACCCGGCCCCATAATCCGCTTTCCGGGCACCCGTCCTTCACCCACGTTCCCGGGCCAGCACGCACCCCACCGCCTCCTGCGCCGCCGCCAGGCCAAACGCCCCCGTCACCCACACCGCCGTTCCAAAACCGCTCGCGCAGTCCAACTTCAAATTCGTCCCCGGCTCCGGTTCCGCCGAACACGTTCCGTCCGCCCAAGGATACACCGGCTTCTCCGTCGAATACACGCAGCGCACTCCGTAACGGTGCCCCTCGCCTTTAGCGAAACCGTGCTCGCTACGCAGTTTTTTGCGCACGAGACGCAATAAATCATCCCCTCCCGTCTCCCCCAAATCCCCCGCCCGAATCTGCGTCGCGTCCCGCTTCCCGCCCGCGCCGCCCACCGCCACGCACGGATACCCGCGCTTCACGCTCTCCGCGATCAGCAACGCCTTGTTGCCCACCCGGTCGATCGCATCCACCACGCAGTCGAACTTCCCTTCACCCAACATCGCCTCCGCCGTCGCCGCCGTAAAAAACTCCGCCACCTCCGTCACGCGGCACGCCGGATTGATCAACTTCACCCGCTCCGCCAACACCGCGATCTTCGGACGTCCGATCTGCCCGTCCAGCGCGGGCAACTGACGGTTCACATTCGTCACGCACACATCGTCGAGGTCGATCAACGTCAGCGCACCCACCCCGCTGCGCGCCAGTCCCTCGACCGTCCACGAACCGACCCCGCCCGTGCCGACCACGCACACATGCGCCGCACGCAACCGCTCCAGCGCCCCTCGCCCGAGCAACCGCCCGACTCCACCAAAACGCTCCGCATAATTATCCGCGCTCATTTCGCTCCGGCCACAAACGCCTCCATCGCCTCCTTCGTCACCGCATGGCGCGCGGCACAACGCGGACACCTGATCTCGATCTTTTCATCCTCCCCGAAAAGCCCTTCCGCATCCTGGCGGAACACCGGCGCGAGCACCTCGAGCATGCGCTTCTGGTTGCAGCCGCAGTGCCACCGATACACGCGTTTCTCCAACTCGCCCAACGGCTCATTCACGGACAACTCCGCCACCTGTTCCGTCGTCAGTGCCTCAAACCAAGCCTCGTCGTAATCCGGATGCGCCGCCACCAGTGCGAACTCCTCCTCGCCCGTCTGGAAAAACCGCGCCGGCCGCTGCTCGCTCTGGCGGTAATAAGTCTCCAACGCCGCAAACGGATCGCTCCCCGTAAACTCCACCGAACTCCGCCGCTTCGGCTCCCGCCCGCGGATCACATCCGCAAAAAACAAATTCGTCGGCATCTCCTTCACGTTCTCGTCAAACACGCGCCCCGTCACCGAACCATCCTCGTTGTCTCCGGTGAGAAACAAATTCACCAACGGCTGCTGAAAATTGATCGTCCAAGCCGTGAGTTCGTTCCACGGACGCGACACCGCGTGCAACACATACGCCGCCAGCGCCCGCTTGAACAACGCGTCATGCTCCGGCGCCGGCTTGATCGCGTGATCCGCCAGATGCAGGTAATAATCGACGTAGAGCTGGCTGAAATCCGCCTTGGTGAACAGCGCGTTTCGGTTGCGCACAAACCAGGTGGTCACTTCCAGACCGGAACTCTCGGGATTGACAGGCGTGGACTCGGGCATGGCCCCACCTTTGCGCGTAACCCGCCGTTGTAAAGCGGCCAGCACACACCGTCGCTCACCGCCCCGCCGGACGGATGATCTTCACCGCCTCCTCCCGAAACGCCGCCACCGCCTCATCGTGGTTCTTCTCACCCGACACCGCCAGCGTCAGCACCTGCGCACGAATCGCCACCCGCCGTGCCGCCACGTCGGCCCAGCGTTCCCTCAACCACAAATCCCACCCGTCCGTGTCGCGCGGAGCCGACGCCGCCCGTGCCTCGTCGGGATTCCACACGATGCGGAACAAATACATCGGCCGCTCATGTTGACGGAATTCATACACATCAAAAGGCAACTCCACTCCGTCCACATCGATGCTCACCGGATCCTTTCTCCCGACCAACTCGATGCCCGACAGCGGCAGACATATCTCCGGCCCGTGCAAGAACGGCATGTTGCGCGCCTGCTGCCCCGTATCCCACAAAATGTAATAACCCGAGCGATCATCGCCGTCCTCCGTCCGCCACGCCGCCGACGAAAAATCATCCGGCTTTAAAATATCCCTGGCACGCTCCGCCAGCGGATAAGTCCGAAACTCCCTTTCCTCCCTTTTCGTGTCATTCGTGTGTTTCGTGGTTAAAAAACTCCGTCTCCCCTCCGACTCAGTGTCTCCGCGCTGAAAAAATCCCCCCTCCATTTTTGCGCCTCTTGCGCCTCTTTGCGGCCAATCCCCGATCCCGCCTCTCTTCAACATACACATAGCTACAAATGACTACACCCCCGCCCTTGCCCCGGACC
>CAMBLN010000131.1 GCA_945868215.1 Opitutus sp. GAS368 | reverse complement strand
TCGACCAGCGTCTCGCCTACAGCTCCACTCCGCTGAGCGAGCATCAAAGCGCTTTTCTCGTCAAAGCCCTCGCCGAAACCGGCACCACCGAGTCGGCTGGTCCCGGCGGCTGGGGCGGCGGCAACCGGGCCACCATCACCGACACCGTCATCGCCCAGGCTCAAAGCGTCCTCACCTCTGACCAGGTCGCCGCGCTCAAGCAACTCCAGATCGAACAACAGGCCCAGCAACAAGTGCGCGACATGATGCGCCCCGAGGGTGCCGGCCGCCCGTCGCGCAACTAAACGTCGCGTTCAGTGCCACACGGCACCTCCCGCGATCCACTTCTCCAGCGCGGCGATTTCCTCCGCCGTCAATCCCGGCTCGTCTTCCGGCGGCATCGCATCCTCGTCATCGCGCGGCAGCTTTACCCGTCGCAACAGCTCGCTCGCCTCCGGCTTTCCGGGCGTGATCGACGGCAGCCTGCTCTTCCCTCCCGCCAAAACAGCCTCCCGACTGTCCAGCCTCAGCCGTCCCCGCGCCTTGTCCGGTCCGTGGCAATCGATGCAGGAGCGCTGAAGCAGCGGCTGTATTTCTTTTTCGAATACAGATCCCGCAACAGCCTCGGCACCCGGCTTCACCTGGGCTGCCTTCACAACCACGGGCGCGCGCGCTTCCCGCCAGGCCGTGACACCCGGCCCGTGCGTGAGCGACGCTCCTTGATGCCCCGCATACACCGTCGCCGCCGTCAATACCCCGAGCGTGGAGCGCGCCAGCCACACTCTTCCTTTTGCCTGCGCCAGCCACGCCACGATCGCCAGTCCCGCACAAATCACTCCCGCTCAACGGTGCTGCGCCAGCACTTCATCCGCATAACCGCCCCCTTCGGCCATCGCCAACCCCGCGCCGGCGGTCAGCAAAGCAACCACCGCATTCGCCGCCAGCAGACGCCCCTGCAGCCAGGCCCCCTCCGCCGACGGACGCCGCCAGCGCCAGAATTCCAGCAAAACCGCCGCCACCACAAAGCCGATGGGCAGGTGCAAAAACACCAGATGCAGGTTGCCGATACGTTCGAGGGTAATACCGTCCATTTTCCCCATGTAGCCTGGTTTTCCCTCCGCCGGAAAGCCTGAAGCTCCAACCGCCCCCCCACAGTCATGCGTCTCTTCGCCACCGCCCTTCTGCTCGCGTTCGTCGCGATCCTCGGCGGTGCCGCGCATCAAACCTGGCCCGACTGGTGGTGGCGGGTCCGCAAACCGTCCCCCGAACTCGTGTTCGCCAAACGGATCCAGCCCTTCCTCAACGCCACCTGCTACGAATGCCACGACAGCGCCACGCGCAAGGGCGACTTCGCCCTCGACCGTCTCGCCCTGCCCGTCCCGGGCAACGACAGCCGCGAGTCGTGGGAGCGCGTCCTCCAACATGTCTCCGGCAACATCATGCCGCCGCCCGACGCCGCGCAACCCGCCCCCAAGGCCCGCGCCGAATTCCTCGCCTGGCTCGACTCCACCCTTCACCCCGTCGATCCCGACAACCCCGACCCCGGCCGTGTCGTCATCCGCCGTCTCAATCGCGAGGAATACAAAAACACCGTCCAGGATCTCTTCGGCATCACCTTCAACCCCGCCGAAAACTTCCCCGACGACGACAGCGGCTACGGCTTCGATCACATCGGCAGCGTGCTCACCGTTTCCCCGCTCCTCTTCGAACGCTACCTCGCCGCCGCCGAGCAGGTCGCCGCCGCCGTCATCCCCGATCCGACTCCGCCTCCGCGCATTTTCTCCGCCCCGCCCGAGCACTGGTCCGGCAGTGATGACTCCGGCTCCGCCGCCCTCTATTCCAACAAGGTCCTTTCGTGGAAGGTCACCCCGCCCGTCGCCGGACGCTACCGCCTGAACCTGAGCGTCTCCGAAGACCGCGTCGGCAACGAACCCGCCCGCTTCGCCGTCCGCCTCGCCGGCAAAACCGTCCACGACAACCTTCCTGCCAACGGTTCCCGCCGCCGCCCGCGCACGCACACGGTCGAACTTGATCTCCCCGCCGGCCCCGCCGAACTCCAGATCGCCTTCCTCAACGACACCTACATCCCCGCCTCCGACACCGCCAAGGCCCAGGACCGCAATTTTTTCCTCCACGACGCCAGCCTAGCCGGCCCCTACTTTCCCGCCGACCTCCCCCGCCCGTCCTCCGCGTTGCCCGCCTGGATCGAGGCCCCCCGTCCCGGCGAATCCCGCTTCGACTGGTATGCCCGCACCCTTACTCCCATTCTCCGCAAAGCCTACCGCCGCCCCGCCAAACCGTCCGAGGTCGATCGTCTCGCCTTCCTCGCCGAGCAATCCGAAAAGGCCGGCGACTCCCGCGCCGCCGCCCTCCAGGTCGCCCTCCAGGCCATACTCACCTCGCCCGGGTTCCTCTTCATCGGAGAACCCGCCCCAGCCCCCGTTTCCGTAACCAAAAACCAACTACACCCGCTCTCCGACCACGCCCTCGCCACCCGCCTCGCCTACTTCCTCTGGAACGGCCCGCCCGACGAACGTCTGCTCTCCCTCGCCGATCGCAACGAACTCCGCCCGCAACTCGCCGCCGAAACCACCCGCCTGCTCGCCGATCCGCGCGCCCGCCGTTTCGTCAACAACTTCGCCGGCCAGTGGCTCGAGGTCCGTAACCTCCCGCTGCGCACCCCCGACCCCAAACTCTACCCCGAGTGGTCCCCCGCCCTCGCCGCGTCGATGAAGGAGGAAACCCTCCGCTTCTTCGCCGACTTCCTCACCAACAACCGCCCGCTCACCGAACTGCTCACCGCCGACTACACGTTCGTCGATTCCCGCCTCGCCGCCTTCTACCAACTCCCCGCGCCCGCCTCCGCCACCGGCTTCACCCGTGTCCAGCTCCCGGCCGACCGCCGCGCCGGCATCCTCGGACAGGCCGGCATCCTCACCGTCACGTCCTACCCCAACCGCACTTCCCCCGTCCTCCGCGGCAAATTCGTCCTCGATAAAATCCTCGGCACCCCGCCCCCGCCACCCCCGCCCAACATCCCTTCGCTCGCCGAACACTCCGACGGCACTCACCCCACCACCCTCCGCTCCCGCCTCGAACTCCATCGCAGCAATCCGTCCTGCACGTCCTGCCACGCGTTGATCGATCCCATCGGTTTCGCCCTCGAAAACTACGACGCCCTCGGCCGCCGCCGCGAATCCGACGGTGGACAACCCATCGACTCCTCCGGACGTCTCGTCACCGGCGAGGCCGTCAACTCCCCCGTCTCCCTCTCCACCGTGCTCGCCACCGCCCGGCCCGACGAATTTCGCCGCAACTTCGCCCGCACGCTTCTCACCTACGCGCTCGGCCGCGGACTCGACTACTACGACCGCCCCACCATCGACCGCATCGTCCAGACCGCCGCCGCCCGCGGCCACACGCTCCCCGCCTACATCGACGCCGTGGTCGCCAGCATTGCCTTTCAATACCAACGCCCCGATTCTCCCCGTGCGCCCGCCGTCTCCGGCCCGGTCGCCTTCAATCTCGCCCCCTGAAGCCATGCCCGCCCCCACCCCCGCGCTCCCCGTCCTCAACCGCCGTCAATTCCTCACCGGCCTCGGCGCGCTCGTCTCGCTCCCCGTATTTGAAAGTCTGATACCCGGCCCCGTCCTCCGCGCCGCCGAAGCCTCCGCCGCCGGCCCGTCCTCTCTTCTCGCGCCTCTGCGCACCGCCTTCATCTACGTCCCCAACGGCGTCAACAACGCCCACTGGTGGCCCACCGGCTCCGGTTCGTCCTACACCCTCGGCTCGTCCCTATCCGCCCTCGAAGCCCACAAATCCGACATCCAGGTCATCGCCGGCCTCGGACACAAAAAAGCCAACGGCAACGGCGACGGTCCCGGCGACCACGCGCGCGCCTCCGCCACGTTCCTCACCGGCGAACAGGCCCGCAAAACCTCCGGCAGCAACCTCCGCGTCGGCCGCTCCATCGACCAGATGATCGCCGCCGGTCTCGCCGCCACCTCCTCCCACCGCCTCCCGTCCCTCGAACTCAGCTGCGATCCGCCCCGTCTCGCCGGCAACTGCGACTCCGGCTACAGTTGCGCCTACCAGTTCAATCTCTCCTGGCGCTCCGAAAACCAGCCCGTTCCCGCCGAGCGCAACCCTCGCCTCGTCTTCGAACGCATGTTCGGCGGCGGTTCCATCCAGGACACCACCGAGAGCCGCGCCATCCGCGCCCGCCAGCGCCGCAGCATCCTCGACTTCGTGATGGACGACACCCGCCGTCTCCAACGCGACCTCGGCCGCGCCGACCACGCCAAACTCGACGAATACCTCACGTCCGTCCGCGAGATCGAGCGCCGCATCACCTCCTTCGAGTCCTTCGCCGCCCGTCCCGACGCTCCGCTCCCCGCCGGCATCCCGTCCGACTACGAGGAACACATGCGCCTCATGTGCGACCTCATGGTCCTCGGTTTCCAAACCCGCAGCACGCCCGTCGCAACGCTCATGTTCGCCTCCGAATCCAGCGGCCGCACTTTCCCGAGCCTCGGCATTACCGAGGGCCACCACAGCCTTTCCCACCACGCGCAGCGCGCCGACAAACTCGCCCAGATCCGCAAAATCGACGAGTTCTACATCCGCCAGTTCGCCTACCTCGTTAACCGCATGAAGAGCGTCCGCGAGGGCGAGGGCACGCTCTTGGACAACTCGCTGCTTGTTTACGGCTCCGGCATCCGCGACGGCGACCGCCACGACCACGTGGACTTGCCGGTCATCCTCGCCGGCCGCGCCGGCGGACGCGTCCAGACCGGCCGTTTTCTCAAAACCAACGACCAGCCCATGAGCAACCTCTACCTCTCCATGCTGGACCTCCACGGCGTCAAAGCCGCCCGCGTCGGCGACAGCACCGCCCGCCTCAAGCTGGCCTAAATCTCCCAGACCGGAGTAATGTGGAAAGCTGGAAATCAGGAAACCAACGTCTGATTCGGATCTTTTCCTGATTTCCAGCTTTCCACATTTTAAATTTCCCCCTCCCGCAACCCCTGCGCATTCCCCGCCAAAATCCGCACGGAGAAAACCCTTGCGGCACAATTCATGCGGTCGGTATCGTCCTTCCTTTCGCCCAACGGCTCGTCAACCGACTTTTCCCTATGATCGTAACAACCGCGCAGCTCTTCAAACACGCCTACGGCAAATACGCCGTCGGCGCCTACAACATCAACAACGCCGAGCAAGCCATGGGCCTGTTCAAGGGCGCCATGGATTCCAAGGCCCCCTTCATCATCCAGATTTCCAAGGGTGCCCGCTCCTACACCGACAAGCGCATGCTTGAGGCCATCATCCGCGCCGCCGACGAGATTTTCCCCGACGCCATCTTCGCGGTGCACCTCGACCACGGTGACGAGCAGACCTGCTACGAGTGCATAGATTCCGGCTTCTTCAGCTCCGTCATGATCGACGCCTCCCACGATCCGTTCGAAGAGAACGTCGCCATCACCAAGCGCGTCGTTGACCGCGCCCACGCCAAGGGCATCTCCGTCGAGGCCGAACTCGGCATGCTCGGCGGCGTCGAGGAAGACATCGTTGTCGAAGACGGCCACGCCACCCTCACCAACCCCAAGGAAGCCCAGGAGTTCATCAAGCAGACCGGCTGCGATTCTCTCGCCTGCGCCATCGGCACCTCCCACGGCGCCTTCAAGTTCAAAGGCAAACAGTCCCTTCACTTCGACGTCCTTGAGAAGATCAAGGCCCTCGTCCCCGGCTTCCCCCTCGTCATGCACGGCTCCAGCTCCGTTCCCCAGGACGAAGTCGCCCGCATCAACGCCGCCGGCGGCACCATCGCCGGTTCCATGGGCGTGGACGTCAACGAATACCTCCCCGCCGCCAAGCTAGGCGTCACCAAGATCAACATCGACACCGATGGCCGTCTCGTCTGGACCCGCGTTCACCGCGAGTTCTTCCGCGACAAGCCCTCCGAGTTCGACTTCCGCCCCCCGGGCAAGATCTTCATCGTCGAATACGCCAAGTTCATCGCTTCGCGCAACGTGCTCCTCGGCTCCGCCGGCCAGCTCGACAGCCTCCGCGCCAGCCTCGGCAAGTAATCCGACTCCTCCGTCCGCTTCACAAGACGCGCGCCCTTTTCGGCGCGCGTCTTTTTTTTGTGCCCATGCGCCCTCTCATGTTGCACGCTTGCCGCCGGCTTCCTGAACCGCCGTCCTCTCCCCCGTGTCCTGGCAAATCACCGGCCTGCTTTTCTCCAGCGTCTTTGAACTCATGATGCTGTTCTTGGTGCGCAGTCGTCTGCGCACCTTGGCGACCGGCCCTTTCTGCCTCGCCCTGCTTTTTAACTCATTCTGGGCCCTCGGCTACGCAATCGAGCTCATGGCCCCCGACCTGGAAACCAAACGCCTGATATTCCAGATCCGCTGCTCCTTCCTCTGCTTCTACGCCACCGCCTGGATCGAGACCGTCCACCGCATGACCCGGAGCCGCCCCTTGCTCCGCGGCTGGACGCTCGCCGCCCTTCTCATCGTTCCCGTCACCACCTTGGTGTTGCTATGGTTTCCCGGCCCCGGCCAAAACCCGCTGCTGCGTCACTCGTTGTGGGTGGATGCCAGCGGAGGCTTTCCCGTCCTCCGGGGCACGCTCGGCCCGTGGGGCATCGTCTATTACCTCTACAACTACCTGGTTTGGGTGGCGATCTTCGGCCTGCTCTATCCCCGCCGGAATCACACCGGCTGGGAGCGTCGCGGCCGCTTTATTTTCCTCTTCGCCACCATCATCGCCTGGAGCAGCGATGTGCTTCACCACTTCGGTGTCACCCAGCCGGCGGGTCTTAACTACACGCCGATCCTTTTCCCGCTCACCAGCACGCTCGTCGCCTACGCACTTTTCCGCCACCGGCTCATCGCACTCGCCCCCGTCGCCCGCTCCGCCCTCATCGAACATCTCGAAGACCGCATGGTCGTCCTGGATGACGGCGGCTCCATCGCCGACTACAACCAAGCCGCCGCCCACACCCTCGGTCTCAACCCGCGCTCACTGGGTCGGCCCGCCGTCGACGAACTCGCGCACTGGCCCGGCCTCGTCGCCATCGTCACCCGCGCCACCAACCAGCGCACCGAGCTGGGCGTCGGCCCGCTCATGTTCGAGGCGTCCCTGTTCTCCGTCCTCGCGGACAAAACCAGCCGGCCCCGCGCCCGCGTCCTCATCCTCCGCGACATCACCCGCCGCAAGGGAACCGAAAACCAGCTTCGCCAAGCCAAGGACATCGCCGAGGCCGCCGGGCTCGCCCAGTCCCGTTTCCTCGCCACCATGAGCCACGAAATCCGCACTCCCCTGAACGGAGTCGTAGGCTTCACCCAGATACTCAGGGACACCCCGCTCACCCCCGAGCAAAACGAATATCTCCACCTCATCGATCACAGCAGCCGCTCCCTCCTCGTCATCATCAACGACGTCCTCGACTACTCCAAAATCGCCGCCGACCAGCTGGAAATCGAACAGGTCCGCTGCGACGTCAAAACCGTCGTCACCCAGGCCGTCCGCCTGCTCGCCCCGGCCGCCTCCGAAAAAAACCTCTCCCTCGTCACGCGCATCGCCGACGAGGTCCCGGTCGCGATCACCAGCGATCCCGTCCGTATCCACCAAATCCTTACAAACCTCGTCGGCAACGCCCTCAAGTTCACCGAGACCGGCTCCGTCACCATCGACGTCGAATCACCCGGACCCGATCTGCTCGTCCTCCGCGTGGCCGACACCGGCATCGGCATCGCCTCCGAAAACCAGGCCCGCATCTTCACCCCGTTCAGCCAGGCCGACGCCTCCACCACCCGGCGTTTCGGCGGCACCGGCCTCGGCTTGTCCATCACCAAGCGGCTCTGCGAGCTGATGGGCGGTTGCCTCACGCTCTCCAGCACACCCGGCCAGGGTTCGATCTTCACCGCCGCCATTCGCGCCCCCGCCGCCGTCGACATGGTCCTTCATCCCGCTTCCCGCGCTCCTTCGGCGACCGAAAGCCCGGCCACTCCGCTCCGGCTTCTCGTCTGCGAGGACAATCCCGTCAACCAAGCCGTCGTCCGCGCCTTCCTCAACCGGCTAGGCCACCACGTCGAAATCGCCGAGGATGGTGCCAAGGGTCTCGCCCTCCTCGCCTCCGGCTCGTTCGACGCCGTGCTCATGGACTTGGAAATGCCCGTCATGGACGGCTACGAAACCGTCCGCCGTATCCGCGAGGCGGAACTTTCCGGCGGCCCGCGCACCTACATCATCGCCCTCACCGCCCATGCCTTGAGGGGCGAACGCGAACGCTGTCTCGCCATCGGTATGGATGACTTTGTCACCAAACCCATCTCCCTCCCCGTGCTCAAGGCAACGCTCGCCCGCATTCCCGCCTCACGACACAGCGTCTGAAAATCACCGCTTGATCGCCACCGCCGCCCCCTC
>CAMBLN010000130.1 GCA_945868215.1 Opitutus sp. GAS368 | reverse complement strand
GCCCAGTTTTCGCAGATGGCGAGGTTGATCTCGATGACGCCGGGATCGGAGGCGAAGCCGATCGTGGGCAGGCGCGGGTCGAGGGGCGGAGCGTAGCCGGCGAGGACGGCGTCTTTGAGTTTGAGTGAGGCGAAGACGCTCTCGATGGCGGTGATGAGCTCGATGTAGGACTCGAGGAGGAGGGGCGGGATGAAGAGGGTGACGGCACCGTTTTTGACTTCGACGGTGAGGGCGCGGCGGAGGTTTTTCTCGGTGAGGCTGGAGAGCGGGAGTCGCAGGCCGATGAGACTGTCGCCGGGGAAGAGGACGGCGGAGTCCTGCTTGAGGGAGGAAGTCCAGTCGTCGGTGATCCAGGCGGAGCCGTCGTGGTCGAGCGGGAGGACGTAGCCGGCGTTGACGTCGGGGTTGGCGGTATCGTGTGTGGGCAGGATGCCGGCGGTGGAGACGGAGAGTTTTTTGGCGAGGGCGGTGATGACGGCGAGGGCGTGCTTGTTGGTGTGGCGGCCGTCCTTGGTGTCGCCGCGCAGGCGGGTGATGTCGCGCCAGAGGGGTTGTCCGTCGGAGCGCCATTGGACGAGGAGGGCCCAGCGGGGGAGGGGCTCGCCGGGGTAGTGTTTGCCGGACGTCTCCAGAATGACGGCGCCGGGGTAGGCGGCCTGAATGAGCTGGCGGGCGAAGCGACGCGCGTAGTCGAGTTTGGTGGGTCCGAGGGCGGCGGTGTTCCACTCGGGACCCTGCGGATCATGAGGGATGAACGTGGGTTCGCCCCCCATGGTGAAAAGCATGCCGCTTTGGGCGAAGGACGCCTCGACGGCGTCGCCGCAGGCGCGGATGGCGGACCAGGTGGCGGGACGGTAGGGTGCGGGGGCGCTCATGTGCCTTGGGCGACGAGGATGCTGTGACCGAGTTTGGAAGGGACGGGATCCGGGGCGTAGTAGGAGCCCTGGATGGGATTGACGCTTTCGGCGATGGCGGCGTGGGCGACGGGGATGAAATTTTCGTCGCAGAAAATGCCGTGGGTGGGGTCGAGGCCCTTCCAGCCGGCGCCGGGCAGATAGACCTCGGCCCAGGCGTGCATGGCGCCTTCGGCGGGGGCGTCGGGGGAGGGGTCGTATTGGTAACCGCTCACGAAACGGGCGGCGAGGCCGAGGGTGCGGCAGAGTTCGACGAAGAGCACGGCGTAGTCGCGGCAGGAGCCGGTGCGGAGGCGCAGCGTGGTAGTTGAAGATTGGATACCGCGCTCGTAGCGCCGGGTGTAGGAGAGGGACTGATGGACGAGGGTGTTGAGGGCGACGAGGAAGGGGACGGTTTCCTTGGGGCGGTCGACGAAGTGTTCGTCGAGCCAGTTGCGCAGGAGGGACTGGGTGTCGTCGAAGGGAGGCGCGAGGTAGGGCGTGAGGTTGAACTTGTGGAGCTCCTCGTATTCGAACGGGAAGGTGAAGGCGTAGGGCTTGAGGATGAAGTCGAACGGGTTGACGTCGGACGTCTCGACCTCGAATTCGGCGCGGATGCTGAGGGTGGCGGAGCGTTCCCAAAAATGGGCCCAGGCGAGGAGGTTGTCGTAGTAGTCGCGGGTCCAGACGATTTTGGAGTCCGGGGAGATGTTGAAATGGAAGCTGTTGACGCGGAGGTGGGCGCTGTCGCGCGGACGCATGTAAAGCAGGTGGGGGGAGAAGGAGACCTCGCGGTCGTATTCGTAGCGCGTGAGGTGGGAGACTTTGAGCTTCATTCTAAGGGAGAGTGTGCGGGGAAGGAGGAAGGTGCGGTTTTAGTTTAGCAATTAGCGGGCCGCGGGAAGGATGTTTGCGTGCGAGGTTGATGCAGGAGAGCAGCAAAGCGAGGCGTGTTAAGTCTTTTCAGGTTTGGCAACGGGGCGCCGCGGCCCTTGCGTGAAGGGCGAACAATGCAACCGGGCGACGTAAATCTCTATCTTGTGGGCTTCATGGGGACGGGCAAGACCACCATCGGGCGGTCGGTGGCCCACCGGCTGGGCTTTGGGCTGCTCGACAGCGACCATGAGATCGAACGCAAGCAGGGCAGGACGATCCCACAGATTTTCGCCAGCGACGGCGAGGCGGCGTTTCGGTCGATGGAGCATGACTTTATTCACGGCGGGCATCCGGCGACCCGCACCATCGTGGCGTGCGGCGGCGGACTGGTGGTGCAGCCCGGCATGGCGGAAACGCTGCGGCAGAAAGGCGTGGTGATTTGTTTGCACGCGTCGCTGGAGACGATTTTGCGGCGCACGCAAGGAAACAAAAACCGTCCGTTGCTGGACGTGGACGATCCGATGGAGCGTATCCGGACGCTCTACGCGGCGCGCGAGCCGATCTACAACAAGGCGGGCACGGTGATCCTGACCGACGGGAGGCCGATGCTGGACATCGTGCAGCATGTGTTGAGGGCCTACCGGCGCGAGGCGGTGGAGTTTGCCCGGGCCACCGCGGTGGCGGCGAAGGCGAAGAACACCCATGGCCGTTGAACGGGAGGAGTTGCGGTCGCGTTTGCGGGAGCTCGGGTTTGACGAGGTGCGTTTTGCGCGAGTGGAGCCGGGGTTCGGATCGAAACTGAGCGAGTGGATCGAGGCGGGTTACCATGCCGACATGGAGTGGATGGAGCGGACGGTGCCGAAGCGGAGTGATCCGGCGTTGGTGCTGCCGGGGGCGCGCTCGGTGATCATGCTGGGGGTGAATTACTGGAGTCCGGAAATCGCACGGGCCAAAGGGCCGGCGTGGGCGCGGTATGCGTTGTATTCAGATTATCACGACACGATCAAGGCGGCGCTGGTTGCGGCGGGGCGCGTGCTGGAGGAGACGGGCGGCGGTGCGGTGACGGCGGCGGACTATCGTTACTACGTGGATACGGGTCCGGTGATCGAGCGCGGGTGGGCGGCGAAGTCGGGGCTCGGGTTTGTCGGAAAAAACGCGATGCTGATTTCGCGCACGCATGGCAACTGGCTGTTCCTGGCTGCAGTGTTGACGACGCTGGAGTTCGAGCCGGATGCGCCGGTGCGCAAGGACGCGGCGGGGCGCGAAACGGAGCCGGGGCTGTTGTGCGGGAAATGCACGCGTTGCATGGATGCGTGTCCGACCCATGCATTGCCCAAGCCCGGGGTGGTGGACGCGCGCAGGTGTGTTTCGTATCAGACGATTGAGAACAAGGGCATCATTCCGCGGGAACTGCGGGCGGGCATCGGGAATCGCATCTATGGCTGCGACACCTGCCTTGAGGTGTGTCCGTGGAACCGGTTTGCGCAGGCGGGGCGGCGGGTGTTGCTGGCGGCGCGTTACGGGCTGGCGGATCTGACGCTGCGGGAGATTCTGGAGCTGACGCCGGAGCGTTTTGCGGCGGTGTTCAAAGGCACGGCGATCAAGCGGGTGAAAATCGCGGGACTCCTGCGTAATGCCTCGATCGTGGCGGCGAACACCGGGGCCCGCGAATGCTTGGGGGCGCTGGTGGCGTTGACGGATCATGCTTCGCCGGTGGTCCGGGCGCACGCCGTGTGGGCGGTGCGCAAGCTGGCGGGGGACGATTTACTGGTCGCTGCGAGGGCCGTCGAAAGCGATCCGGCGGTGCTAGCCGAATACACCGGCGCGGTCTGAGTGATCAGGCGAACACGCGGTTCATTACCGTGACAAACGGAACGGGCGGGCGCACGGGTTTACCGGTGCGGTCGATGAATGCGTGCAATGTGAAGGCGGTGGCGAGCAATTCGTCGCCGCGATGGAGTTCATATTCCATGCGGATGCGCAGGGTGGGTTTTTCGCGGAGGAAAGTGGTGATGTTGACCGTGTCGTCGTATTTCGCGGGGCGCAGGTAGCGCAGCCCGACCTCCAGAACCGGGAGGAAAAAGCCCTCCGCTTCCAGTTCGCGGTAAGGGAGGCCGTGTTCCTTGAGAAGGGTGGTGCGGCCGATTTCCAGCCAAGGCAGGTAGCTGCCGTGATAAACGACCCCCATCATGTCGGTTTCAGCGTAGCGGACGGAGACAGAGGACTGGGATGTGATCATCGTCGGGTTAAGGTGCGCGTGAACACAGCGCAGAAGGGTGGGGTGAACAAGTTTCTTTGGCGTTTGCGCCGCCAGTTCATTGCAGAACGGGGAGGCTCCAACGATTTTGCATGATTAGCAGTAGCAAGAGTTGGGGGCACTCCGACTAATTATCTCTGCTGATAAGGCCTGTTCGTGGAATTTTTGTTTTACTTTGGAAAAACCGGACCATTCCTTCACCGGCTGACTTTGACCACTTCAACCTGACCAACCTGTGAGCCACCAACACTCGCGAAAAACTTTCTTCGCCAAGTTGCTGGGCCTTTTCGCCGTCGCCGGCGTGGCCCCTAAACTCCTCGCCAAGCCGTCCGCGTCGCCTGCCGCCGCACCGGTTTCGACGTCGGCTCCTTTCAAGGTGAGCCAGGACACACGCGCCGTCGCCCGCTCGGGCGGTTCGGTCTAACCCGGGCTTTTTCTTCCGCTTAGCGAAGATCCTTTCGGAATATGTCCAAACTTTTCCCCAAATCGGCCAACAAACTGCCGCTGCAGATCATCCTTTTGGTGTTCGTGCTCGGCGGTATCGTCACGGCTGGAACGACCTACTACGCGACCAACAAGTATACCAATGTTGGCTACGCTCCCGTTCAGCCCGTGCCGTTTAGCCACGCGCTCCACGCCGGTCAGCTCGGTATCGACTGCCGTTATTGCCACGTTGGTGTGGACAAGAGCGCCACGTCTTCCGTCCCGACCGCGCAGACGTGCATGAACTGCCATACGCAGGTCAAGGCCGACAGCCCTCTGCTTGAGGTCGTGCGCAACAGCTACGCCTCCGGCGATCCTGTGCCGTGGGTGAAAATCCACCAAGCGCCCGATTACGTTTATTTTAACCATTCGGTGCACATTGCGCGCGGCGTCTCCTGCGTGGAGTGCCACGGCAAGATCAACGAAATGGATGTCGTTCATCAGGCCAAGCCGCTCTCGATGGGTTTCTGTTTGGACTGCCATCGTGAACCCGAAAAATTTGTCCGTGATCCGAAACTCGTCACCAACCTCGACTGGAAGCACCCCGACGGACCTGAAGGTCAGCTGAAGGCCGGCAAGGAGTTCGTTCTCAACTGGAACATTAAACCTCCGCAAAGCTGCTCCGGCTGCCATCGCTGATACTACGACGATGAAACGCACATTTGAACATCCCGCCCCTTCCGAACGCGAGCTGACCGGCCCGAAATACTGGCGCAGTCTCGATGAACTTTCCGCAACCCCCGGCTTCAAAGCCCAGGTCGAGCGTGAGTTTCCTTCGGATGCCTCGAATCTGAACGGCGTTGATCGCCGCCAGTTCTTCAAGCTCATGGCAGCCTCCTTCGCCCTCGGCGGCGTGGGTCTGGCCGCCGGCTGCCGCCGTCCGGAAAAACACATTTTGCCCTACGGCAAGTCGTCAGAAGAAGTGATTTCCGGCCTGCCCCTCTACTTTGCCTCGGCCATGCCGACGCGCAGGGGTGCGATTCCGATTCTGGCCGAGACCCATGAGGGCCGCCCGACCAAGATCGAAGGCAATCCGTCCTACGCCTCCTACGGTGGTGCGACCAACGCCTTTGTGCAGGCGTCCGTCCTTGATCTCTACGATCCGGACCGCTCGACGGTTTCCACGGTCAAAGGCGCGGCGATTTCCGCCGCCGCCGTGCAGGACCTGCTCGCCAAGATCGGCACCGATGCAGCGGCCGATGCCGGCGCCGGTCTCGCCTTCCTCGCCGGCCAGTCCAGCTCGCCGACACGTGCCGCGCTGGTTTCCGGTCTTAAGCAGAAATTCCCCAAGGCCACCTGGGCTGAATATGAAGCTGCTCAGGACGAGGCGTCCGCTTCCGCCGCGCAGGCCGCCTTTGGCCAGAGCGTCAAACCGATCTACCAGCTGGCGAAGGCCAAACGCATCGTTTCGATCGACGCCGATTTTTTCCATTCCGAGGCGCACTCGCTTTACTACACCCGTGAGTTCACCAAGGGCCGCAAGATCGTCAAAAAAGACGATCCGATGAACCGCCTTTATTCGATCGAGAGCGGGTTCTCGCTCGTCGGTTCGATGGCCGATCACCGTCTGCGCCTCGCGAGCAGCCACATGCTGGCATTTGCCGCGGCGCTGGGCGTGAAGTTGGGGGATGTCTCGTTTGCCGAACTCGCCCAAGGCCTGCAATTCAAGGACCAGGACAAATGGCTCGATGCCTGCGCCGCCGACCTTCTCGCCCACAAGGGAGAGAGCATCATTATCGCCGGCAGCCACCTGCCGCCCCAGGTTCACGCAATCGTTTACGCGTTGAACGTCGTTCTCGGTAATATCGGCAAGACCGTAGATTTCGTCGAGGTTCCCGCCAATACCGCCGCGACCATTTCGACCCTCGCCGCCGCCATCAAGGGCGGCTCGGTTTCCACACTTGTCGTTCTCGGCGGCAACCCCGCTTACGATGCGCCCGCCGACCTCGGATTTGCCGATCTGCTCAAAAGCGTGCCGAACGTCGTGCGCTACGGCTACTACGTTGACGAAACCTCGGCCTTTGCCGGAACGCACATCCATGCCGCCCACTACTTGGAGTCATGGGGTGATGCGCGCACCGCGGACGGCACCATCGTGCCGGTTCAGCCGATGATCCTTCCGTTGTTCAACGGCCTCAGCGAAATCGAGGTGCTTGCCCGCATTTCCGGAGAGAGCGTCGCCGATCCCTACACGCTGGTTTACAATACGATCACCGGTCTCATCGGCGGTGGCAATTCCGACCACGTGTTCCGTCAGTTCCTTCACGACGGCGTGCTTCACGGCACCGCCTACAAACCGGCCACCGTCCGCTTCAACGCCACCGGTCTTTCACCGCTCTTCTCCCTGGCCCCTTCCTTCACGGAACTGTCTCCCGAGAATCTCGAAGTCCGCTTTACCTTTGACTCCAAGGTCGACGACGGTCGTTTCGCCAACAACGGCTGGCTGCAAGAGTGCCCCGATCCGATCACCAAGATCTCTTGGGACAACGCCATCCTCATCAGCCCGAAGCTCGCCAAGCACTTGAAAATCGATCCCGCCGGTTCGCTCTTCCAGGTCGCGCGTAAGGAAAACGCCAACTACCAGCAGGGCAAAGAAAAGGCCTTCATCGGCGAAGTGACCCTCAATGGCGTCACCGTCAGCGGTCCGATCCACATCCAGCCGGGTCTCTCCAACTACACGATCGTCCTCCCGCTCGGCTACGGCCGCACGATCTCCGGTCGCGTGGGCAAGGGCGTCGGCCACAACTTCTATCCGCTGCGCACCACCGCCGGCCTCGGCTTCGCCACCGGCGCGACGCTTGTCGTCAAAAAGGATGAAACCTTTCTGCTCGCCAACACCCAGGAGCATTGGTCGATGGAAGGCCGCGAAATCGTCCGTGAAGAGAACTACAAGGAAGACGGCACCACCGACCTCGGTTTCGTCAACTCCTTTGGCATCGAGTCCCACGCCCCGTCCAATCTCGGCGAAGAAAACTCCATCGCCGCGCTCGCCAAGCTCTCCCCCGAGGAGCGCGCCAAGCGCAAGGCCCTGATCGCCGTCGAGACGCCCCGCGGCCAGTCGCTCTACGATCATCCTGACTTCACCGGCACGCATCAGTGGGGCATGTCGATCGACCTGAACACTTGCATCGGTTGCAACGCCTGTATCATCGCGTGCCAGGCCGAGAACAACATCCCGATCGTCGGCAAGGACCAAGTCCTCCGCGGCCGCGAGATGCACTGGATCCGCCTCGATCGTTACTACTCCGACGGCAACATCGAAGGCGCCGCCTTCGGTGGTCCGGGCAACAAAGAGATCCCCGAGGATCCCCAGGTTTCCCTCCAGCCGGTCGCCTGCCAACACTGCGAACTCGCCCCGTGCGAAATCGTGTGCCCCGTCAACGCCACCGTCCACGACGAGGAAGGCCTCAACACGATGGCCTACAACCGTTGCATCGGCACGCGTTACTGCGCCAACAACTGTCCTTACAAGGTCCGCCGCTTCAATTTCTTCGACTGGAACAAGCGCGCCCTCGACGAGCTTTACCTCGGACCGCTCGGCAAGTCCGGCATGCCTGAACTCGTCAAGATGGTCAAAAACCCCGACGTCACCGTGCGCATGCGCGGCGTGATGGAGAAGTGCACCTATTGCGTGCAACGCATCCAGCAGGCCAAGATCAAGCAGAAGGTGAAAGCCGGTGCGTCCTCCAACGTCGAGATCCCCGACGGCACGATCAAGGTGGCTTGCCAACAGGTGTGCCCGGTCGACGCTGTCAGCTTCGGCAACATCAAGGACCCGACCAGCGCCGTCTCGAAAGCGAAGGCGCAGGAGCAGGACTACGCACTGCTGGGCTACCTGAACGTCCGCCCCCGCACCACTTACCTCGGCAAGCTGCGCAACCCGAACCCGGCGATGCCCGACTACGCCACGCTTCCGCTCAGCCGCACCGAATACGAAAAGAAGAACAACCAGCACCACGGCGACGACTCGCACGGTC
>CAMBLN010000129.1 GCA_945868215.1 Opitutus sp. GAS368 | reverse complement strand
GTCGATGCACGCCGCGCACGCGATGCACTCGATCTGGAGTCCCTGCCGGATGTCGATTCCCGTCGGACACACCTGCACGCAGCGGTTGCAATCGATGCACGCCCCCGCGTCCGGCACGCCGACTTTTCCGCGGGGCTCGCCGCGCTTCGTATCGTATCCGATCACCAGCGAATGGTCGTCGATCAACACCGACTGCAGCCGTCCATACGGACAGATCACGATGCACAACTGCTCCCGGAACCACGCGAAGTTGAAGTAGAGAATCGCCGTGAAAAAGAACACGAAGACAAACGACGCCCAATGCGTCGCCGGCGCCGCGCTCATCATCGCCCACAGCTCCGGCACCGACACGTAATACGCCAGAAACAGATGCGCGATCACCGCCGAAATCGTGAAAAAAATCACCTGCTTCGCCCCGCGCCGCGCCACCTTGCCCGCCGTCCACGGCGCCGCGTCCAGTCTCCGCCGCGCCACCGCATCGCCTTCGAGCCAACGCTCCACCCGCCGGTAAACATGCTCCAGAAAAACCGTCTGCGGACACGCCCAGCCGCACCACACGCGACCGAGCAGCGCCGTGATGAAAAACAATCCGAATCCCAGTCCTGTGATGCCGAAAAACATCAGCCACGTGTCCTGAAACGCCAGCGTCAGTCCAAACAAGTGAAACCTCCGCCCCGCGATATCCAGGAACACCGCCGGATGCCCGCCCACCGGGATCCACGGCAGCGCGAGATAGATCGCCACCAGGAACCACCCCGACCACCGCCGCGCCCGCGTGAACCACCCGCGCGCATCCGAGGGATGCAAAAACAACCGCGACCCGTCCTCACGTATCGTGGTAACAACATCCCGGTTCGGGCGTATCGTTTGCGGTGTAATTTTCATATAGGTGGAACGCGTTGCCCCCAACGCGTTTTCAACCTCCCGAATCCGCGTTGGGGACAACGTCGGGTTACTTCACGGGTTCCGTGTGATGACTGAGAATGAACGCCACCACCTCGCCGACTTTCTTGCCGCCGAGCACCGGTCCCCACGCCGGCATGCCTTTGACCAGCACGCCTTCGTTCACGACCTTGAGCACTTCTTCGGCTGAACCGCCGTGGATCCAAACCGCATCCACAAGATTCGGTCCGATTCCGCCCGTCAGCGCCGCATGGTGGCAGCTCGCGCAGGTCGATTGAAACGTCGCCCGGCCGGCATCCACAAACACCGCATTGCGGCTCATCTTCCAAAGCGTGGCCTCGTCCAGCGCCGTAGCCGATGACGCGATCTTCTCGGCCTCGATGCGCTGCATCTCGACGTCCAGCCGCGACACGTCGGTCGAGCGTCCGAAGTGCTGCGTGGCCATCCAGTAGAGAATGGCGAAAACGATGCTGCCGTAGAGCGTCATCAGCCACCAGTTGGGCAGGCGGCGGTTGTATTCGGCGATTCCGTCAAAGACGTGGTCGCGGATCGGATCCTCGCCGGGTTCGGGCGTGGGCTTTTCAGGATTCATCGTGGGAAACAGGGGTTTCGGCTTCGAAGGGCAGACTGGAAAAACGGTCGATCTGCGCGCGCTTCATCCGCAGCGCGCGGTAGAAGATCGTCAGATACACCGAGGCGGCGGTGATGAACGCGATCAGCGAAAAAAGACTGACCCAGTTTTCAAACAAGAGACGGCGAAACATGGTGGTAATTGGTTTTTCGTAGGCCGCCTGCTTGCAGGCGCGGTTCGAAAGCGCGGGCAAGCTTGCGACCTGATGCGTAGTTTATTGCGCAGGCTGGTTGGATTGTGCGGCGGCCGTCTTCAGCGGGCTCACGGTCTCGTATTTCCCGAGCTTCTGGAGATACGCGATCAGGGCGATGATCTCACGGTCCGGCGCCACATACGCGCCGCCCGTCTTGAGATCGTCCGCGATCGCTTTCGCCTGAGCGTCCACGTTGGCGGCCAGTTCCTCGACGGTGTAATCCGGATACGGCACCCCGAGCATCCGCTGCACTCCGAGCTTCGCATAAAGCGAGGCGACGTCCGTCTTCTGCGTGAGCAGCCACGGATAGTTCGGCATGTTTGAGCCGAGCGAAACGTCGCGCGGGTTCTCCATGTGCCGGTAATGCCAGAGATTCGGATACTTGCCGCCCACGCGCGCCAGATCCGGTCCCGTGCGCTTCGATCCCCACTGGAACGGATAATCATAGATCGACTCGCCCAGGCGCGAATAATCGCCGTAGCGCAACACGTCCGGCACCAGCGTGCGGATCATCTGCGAATGACAGTTGTAGCAGCCTTCGCGCACATACATGTCGCGGCCGGCCAGCTCCAACGGCGTGTAAGGAATCGCCCGGCGGCCTTCGATGTTTTGCGCGCGGTTCACCAGCGTCGTCGGAATGATTTGAATCAATCCTCCCGCCGCCACCGCGATGAAGGTCAGGATCGTGAAGGGCATCGCATTGAGCAGCAGCCGGTCATACCAGGCCGCCCAACGGCTGCCTTTCGCCCCGAAGTGAACCCACGCCAGCAGCACGCACAGCGCCGTTCCAATCAGGCCGCCGATCTTCAACAGATCGCCGCCAAACATCCAGGCGCACGCAAACGCCGTGCCGAACACCGAGAACATCACCGGCGGATTAAACACCATCGAACCCAGGCCCAGCTTCTCCTCCGCCGTGCGCTCGGTCACGAAGACCTCGGCGGTGCCGTTCACGGCTTTCGCCCCGCGAATCGTGCGGTAAAGATTATAGACCAGCAGCAGCCAGCCCACGAGGTAGAGTCCTCCGCCGACCACGCGGAACAGCATCATCGGCCGGATCGTGTTGAGCGTGTCCAGGAAGTTTGGATACGCCAGCACCGTGCCTTTGTCGGTGGTGGCGTTCAGCATGAGGCCTTGGGTGATGCCCGAGGTCCACATCGCCGCGACGTAGAGCAGGATGCCCACCGTGCCCAACCAGAAGTGCAGATTCGCCATCGAGGTTGAATAGAGCGGCTTGTTCCAAAGCCGCGGCAGCAGCCAGTAAATCATGCCCGCCGCCATGAAGCCGTTCCAACCGAGCGCGCCCGCGTGAACGTGGCCGATGATCCAGTCCGTGTAGTGACCGAGCGCGTTCACCGATTTGATGGAAAGGAGCGGTCCTTCAAAGGTCGCCATGCCGTAGAAGGTGACCGCCGCCGCGAAGAACTTGAGCACCGGATCCGTGCGCAGTTTGTGCCATGCGCCGCGCAGCGTGAGCAGGCCGTTTAACATGCCGCCCCACGACGGGGCCCACAGCATCAGCGAGAAGGTCATGCCGAGCGCCTGCAGCCAGCCGGGCAGCGCCGTGTTCAGCAAATGGTGCGGTCCCGCCCAGATATAAACAAAGACCAGCGACCAGAAGTGGATGACCGACAGACGATACGAATACACCGGACGCTCCGCCGCCTTCGGCACGAAGTAATACATGATGCCCAAAATCGGCGTCGTCAGGAAGAACGCCACGGCGTTGTGCCCATACCACCATTGCACCAGCGCGTCCTGCACGCCTCCAAAAACCGGATACGAGTGCAGGATGCTCGTCGGAATCGAAAGATGGTTAACGATGTAAAGCATCGCCACCGTGATGATCGTCGCGATGTAGAACCAGATCGCCACGTAGAGTGCCGGCTCGTGCCGTTTCGCCAGCGTCCAGAAAAAGTTCACCGCAAACACCACCCAGATGAACGCCACCGCGATGTTGATCGGCCAGATCAGCTCCGCGTATTCCTTGCCCCGAGAAAACCCGAGCGGGAGCGTGATCGCCGCCGCCACGATGATCGCCTGCCATCCCCAGAAATGGAGCTTTGACAGGAAGTCGCTCGCCAGCCGCGCCTTCACCAGCCGCTGCGTCGAATAATAGACGCCCGCGAACATCATGTTGCCCACAAAAGCAAAAATGACCGCGTTCGTGTGCAGCGGACGCAACCGTCCGAAGGTCAGCCAGGGCAGATCAAAATTGAGCCGCCAGTAGTTGAGTTGTGAAGCGATGAGCATTCCCGCCAGCATGCCCACCGCGCCCCAGATGACGCAGGCGAGCAGGAATTGGCGGACAATACCGTCGTTGTATTCGATCGTGATTTTACGGTCGGACATGGATGGAAAGACAGGGGTTATCAGGCTTGATGAATCGCGGGCGCCGCCGTGCGGGCCGCGCGACGCAGGCAGGATGCGCAGCCGCCGTTGCCCCGGCATTCATGGCCTTTGCCGTGCGAGTGCCTCGCTCCGGCTTCACTGGCCTCCACCGCCGCCGTCACCACGCGCGGAGTCTCATCCGCCAGCGGCAGCAACGCCTCGCTCTCCATCCCTGAAAAACGCCGGCGCGAATGTTCGCGCAGGAAAAACAAAACAAAGGTGAAAACCAGACAGAGGCTGATGGTGAGCGTGAGCGGAACGACGGACATGGTGGGAGGGGTTGATGGCGACAAGGTGGTCTTATGACGCCCTGTAGCTTACTCGTCTTATCCGCACATATCTCCGCGCCCGTTGGCCACGGCTCCTCATTTTTTGCTTTCGCAACGCGCGTCCTGCAAAAGATGCGCACGCTTTGGCAACCCATGCGATGCAGCGCGCGACGGTTCCGGGCATACTGGGGTGAATGAACGAGCGCAGCCTCCGCCTACTCCTGGCTCACCGCGCAACCCTCCATTCCCAATGGTCGGAGCGTCTGCGCGCCGCTCCCGTCAACTCCCCCTTGGGCCATCCCGATACCTTGGTTCACTTGATGGACCACACCTTGGACCAGATTTTCCGTGAACTCGCCCATCCTTCGGTCCGCCGACGACAACCTTCTCTGCCTCACGGCTTCTGCGGTTGCGGACAAAATCCGCTCATCGCCTATTTCGCCACCGCCGCCCTCGCGTTTCAATCCACCCTCGCCCAATGCGCCGACGAAACCCCGATCAGCCGTGAGGACGTGGACGACGTCAACCGCACGCTCACTCGCATCGCCCGCAGCGAGATCATGACTTTTTGCGGTCTCTGCCGCCGCCGCCTGGCCGCCCCCGCCGACTCAACCCACACGCACACCTGATCCTCACGCATTCACCGCGTGGATCTTGTCCCGATACGCCGTCGGCGCCTCTCCCGCAATTTTCCTGAAAACGCGGTTGAACTGTGACAACGACTGGAACCCCGCCTCAAACGCCGCCTCGCTGATGCGCTTGTGCGGATTGAGCATCAGGTTCTTCACCTTCTCCACGCGCACCCGCGCCAGATAATCGGTGAAGGTCATCCCCGTCGCCTGCTTGAACATCTTGCAAAAATAAAACGCGCTCATGTTCACCGCCTTGGCCACCTCGCCCAGCGATAGATCATCCGCGTGTTTGTCCGAGATGTAGAGGCGAGCCCGGTTGATCGCCGGCGACTCCGCGTTGGCTTCGCGCACCGAGAGCTGGTTGCTGAGCGTCGCCAGGTGCTGCGCAAAAATCTCCAGCAACCGCACGATCGCCTCGTATTGCTTGGCATTGAGCACCCGCGACTGGAAATACGCCTCCTCCAGCCGCTTCATGTCCACGACCGTCCCGAATTTCAAAATCTCCCGCGTCACCTTCGCAAACTGCGCCGCCGAGGGTTTATGCAACAACACCTGCCCCGTCTGCAAAAACGCGATCAGGTTCTCCCCCACCCGCACCGGCACCGCCGAATCGCACAACCCCGCGAAACACTTCAGCGTCTTCGGCTCCAGCCGCGCCTCTTCCTCCACCCGTTTCTGCAACAGCAGGCACGCGGAACAGCTCTGGTTGCTCTTCGCCATCAACGCACAAAACGGATTCTCGTTCGGATCTCCGCGGTGCGTCAGGTCAAACGCCTCCAACGCCCGCAGCCGGAACGGCAGTCCCGTCGTGTCACGAAACGCCTGCTCGTAATCACGATATATCTGCGAGCGTTTCAACTGCTCCACTAGCGCGCGGCTGTTTTTCACCGTTTGGTCGGACGACATGATGCGAAATTCGTAACGACCACGCACTTCTTGCGCAACCGCTATCATCCCGCCTTCCCCCGCCCGTCCCACGCATTTCATTTTCTGTAATGCGCCCCAAACAAATCCCTTCACGCCCGCGCCGTCTTTTCCCACCCGCCGTCACATCTCACGGACAACTTTTCCCACCCGCCCTTCACCGCTCCAAACTCATCTCACGTTATCAACGTAACTTAGACCCGGGCCAACACCCGGCACCCCTCCTGCAAACACCGTGTCATCGCACCACGCGACTCTCTCACAACTCAAACATCCACAGGAGAAACCCATCATGACACTCGTTCGCTACACCTATCCGACCGCCCGCTCTTTCGCTCCTTTCGCCCGCAGCCCGTGGGCCGGACTTGAGAGCGAGATCGACCGTCTCTTCCAGTCCTCCCTCGGCGATTTCGCCGGAACCGCCGCCACCCGCCGCGTGCCCGTCGATCTCTACGAGGACAAAGACAACACCTACGTCCGCGCCGAACTCCCCGGCGTCAACCGCGACGACATCACCGTCGAACTGGTCGACGGCTACCTCAACCTCGCCGCCACCCGTAAAACCAAAACCGGCGACCGCGAGGACTCCGTCTCCCTCACCCGCTCCGTCAGCGTCCCCGACGCCGCCGTGCAGGCCGACAAGATCACGGCCGCCTACGAAAACGGCGTGCTCACCGTCACCCTCCCCAAACGCGAGGAAGCCAAACCCCGCAAGGTCACCGTCGCCGTCAAATAATCCAATAACCACCACCTCCACAGAAAGGAAACTTCACCATGTCTCTCCTCTCCAACCTCGTCCCTTCCCTCACCCGCACCGCCGCTCCGGCCTCCGCCACCGCCGCGCCCGACTCCGCCCGCGATCTCGGCCCGACCGTGAAACCCGTCTATGATCTCGCCGAGACCGCCGACGCTTTCGCCCTCACCGTGCACCTCCCCGGCGTCAACCACGCCGGCCTCGAGGTCCGCGCCGACTCCGAAACCTTCACCGTCACCGGTCGCCGCACCTGGAAAAAGCCCGAGGGCTGGACACCCCTCTACCGCGAGTCCGACGAGGCCGCCTACCAACTCGTGCTCACCCACGACAACGTCCTCGACCTCGACAAAGTCCAGGCCGAACTCCGCGACGGCGTCCTCCGCGTCGCCCTTGTCAAAACCGAAGCCATCAAACCCCGCCGCATCACCGTCAGTTGATCGCCTCCGAATGTAGGAGCGAGCTTGCTCGCGATGACGTGCAACGCGCGCCCTCCTCCACGCCCGCAGCCCGCTAAGCTGCGGGCTTTTTGCGTTCGCCTCTCGTCAACCCTCCCCTCCCGCGTTTCACTCACCCGCGTGAACGTCGCCGTCTTCAGCACCTGTCCCTACGATCGCATCCACCTCGACGCCGCCAACGCGTCCGGACTCCACTCGTTCACCTGGATCGAACAACGGCTCTCCCTCTCCACCGCCCCGCTCGCCCGTGACCACGAGGCCGTCTGCACGTTCGTCAACGACCCGCTCGACTCCTCCGTGCTCTCCGCCCTCGCCACCGGCGGCACCCGTCTCCTCGCCCTCCGCTGCGCCGGCTACAACCAGGTCGATCTCCCCGCCGCCGCCTCACTCGGCCTCACTGTCACCAACGTCCCCGCCTACTCGCCCCACGCCGTCGCCGAACACGCCCTCGCCCTTCTGCTCACGCTCAATCGCAACACCCACCTCGCCCACGACCGCATCCGCCGCGGTGATTTCCGTCTCGACGGACTCCAGGGCTTTGACCTCCACGGCAAAACCGCCGGCCTCGTCGGCACCGGCCGCATCGGCACCATCACCGGCAAAATCCTCCAAGGCTTCGGCTGCCACGTCCTCGCCTTCGATCCCTACGCCTCCCCCGAATCCCGCGCCGCCGGCTTCGAGTTCACCGGACGCAACGACCTGCTCGCGCGCTCCGACATCGTCTCGCTCCACTGCCCGCTCCTCCCGGCCACGAAACACCTCATCAACACCGAGACGCTCGCGCTCCTCAAACCCACCGCGCTCCTCATCAACACCAGTCGCGGCGGACTCATCGACACCACCGCCGCCATCGACGCCATCGAAACCAACCGCCTCCGCGGACTCGGCCTTGACGTCTACGAACACGAAGCCGCCCTGTTCTTCGAAGACCACACCGACACCGGCATCACCGACCCGCTCTTCGCCCGCCTCATCGCCCACCCCCGCGTCGTCGTCACCGGCCACCAGGCCTTCCTCACCTACGAAGCCCTCGACAACATCGCGTCCTCCGTCCTCGCCAGCCTCGACGCCTTCGCCTCCGGACACACCCCGGCTCACAAGCTTTAGATCCGCGTCGCGATCCACCCCATCGCCTTCCCCGCCAGCCGGTCAAACGCCGCCACGCTCGCCTCCAAATCCTCCTCCCGCGTGTCCTCGATCTTGTTGTGACTGATCCCGTGCAGACTCTGCACAAACATCATCAGCTCCGCATCAACACCGACTATAGCCACCACCGCTACGATATCCTTCTTCTCATCAATGGCGTGCCCTGCGTGCAGATCGAGCTGAAGACCCTCGGCATCCACCCGCGCCGCGCCATGGAGCAGATCGTCGATTACAAGAACGACCCCGGCAACGGCTACACCAAGACCCTCCTCTGCTTCCTCCAGCTCTTCATCGT
>CAMBLN010000128.1 GCA_945868215.1 Opitutus sp. GAS368 | reverse complement strand
GCGGGCGGATGTAAGGCGATGCCGAACGGGGATTGGGCGCGTCTGCGGCGCGTCAGCGCATTGGGGACAATGCGCTCCACCTGGAGGGATCTGCGAAAAAGGGGGATTTCACTTGGATGCGACGGGGTTGTTGGGGTGTGATGAGCGCACTGAAGTTTCAACTCGCGCACCGCCGTTACTCGTTGCCGTTTCGCACGCCGGTGCGGACGGCGCACGGGGTGTGGGCGGAGCGCGAGGGTGTCATGGTGCGCGTGACGGATGAGGCGGGTGCGGTGGGTTATGGCGAGGCGGCGCCGATTCCGTGGTTTGGGACGGAGACGGTGGAGGAAATCGTGGCGGCGGTGGAGGCTTTGGGCGAGTGGGTGACGGAGGAGCAGCTGGCGGAAGTGCCGGAGAGGTTGGGGTGTTTGCGGTTTGCGTTGGCGGGGGCGTTGAACGGAGCGCGAGGTGTTTTTTCGGAGCGGCGGGGAGCGGAATCCCCGCCCTACCTGCCGGTCTGTGCACTTTTGCCGGCGGGGCGGGCGGCGTTGGCGGCGGCGGGGCCGAAGGCGGAGATGGGTTTTCGGACGTTTAAATGGAAGGTGGGTGTCGGTGATTTGGCGGATGAACTGGCGTTGTTGGACGATGTGATCGCGGCGTTGCCGGACGGGGCGAAGCTGCGGCTGGATGCGAACGGCGCGTGGGAGGCGCGGCAAGCGGTGAGGTGGATGGAGCGCGCGGCGGACCGGCCGGTGGAGTTTATCGAGCAACCCTGTTTCACGGCGGCGAAGGAAGGGGCGGCGGCAGTGCGGAAGACGGAGGATGTGTTGCGCGGGCTGGCGGAGGATTATCCGACGGCGATCGCGCTGGATGAATCGCTGGTGGGGGCGACCGATGTGGAGCGGTGGATCGCGGGCGGGTGGCGCGGGGTGTTTGTGGTGAAGCCGGCGCTTTTGGGTGAGCCGGCGCCGGTGCTGGCGCGGCTGGCGGCGTCGAAGGCGGACGTGGTTTTCTCGTCGGCGCTGGAGACGGCGGTCGGGGCGAAGGCGGCGTTGCGGGCGGCGTTTGCGTGGAAGCCGGCGGGGAAACCGCGGGCGCTGGGATTCGGGGTGTATCCGTTGTTTGGTGACAAGATTTTGGACGGGCCGTTTGGCGCGCCGTTTTTTCGGGCGGAAGATGTGGAGCGATTGAACGAGGAGGCCGTATGGAACGCGTTGACCTGATCCGGTTGCTGGGGGCGGAGCCGTTGCTGGCGGAGCGGGGCGACCGCGTGGTCGAGGCGCGCGAGCCGGCGGAGTTTGTGGGGAAATTCACCGAGGCGGTGGCGGCGGGCGGGAACGTGTTTTTGGCGGATGCGGGCTGGGGACAGGCGGAGCGGGCGCAGTTCAACGCGTTGGTCGCGCGGAAGGCTGCGGACGGGTGGCGCGGATGGTTGTGCATTCCGACGGGAGGCTCGTCGGGGGCGATCAAGCTGGCGAGGCACGACGAAGGGACGCTGGCGGCGGCGGTGAAGGGGTTTTGCGGGCACTTCGGCGTGACGAAAGTGAACGCGGTGGGCGTGCTGCCGCTGCATCATGTGAGCGGGTTCATGGCGTGGATGCGCACGGTGTTGACGGGCGGGAGTCATGTGGCGGCGAACTGGAAAGCGGTGGAGGCGGGGGAGCGTCCGGCGCTGCCGGCGGGGGAGGGTGACTGGTTTCTTTCGCTGGTGCCGACGCAGTTGCAGCGGCTGATCGGGGATCGGGAGGCGGAAGAGTGGCTGCGGGGGTTTCGCGCGGTGTTTATCGGCGGGGCGCCGGCGTGGCCGGAGTTGATCGAGGCGGGGAGGGCGGCGCGGCTGCCGCTGGCGTTTTCATATGGAATGACGGAGACGGCGGCGATGGTGACGGCGTTGAAGCCGGAGGAGTTTTTGGCGGGTGGGCAAGGGAGCGGGACGGCGTTGCCGCATGCGAACGTGACGTTGGGCGAGGAAGGGCGCGTGGTCGTTGAAGGTGCGTCGTTGTTTTTTGGATACTGGCCGGACACGCGGGCGGGCGAGGTGTGGGCGACGGAGGATCTGGGGCGTTTTGATGAACGGGGGAGTCTGCACGTGTTGGGGCGGCGGGATGCGTTGATCATCACGGGCGGGGAGAAGGTCGATCCGGCGGAAGTCGAGAGGGTGTTGCGCGGGACGGGGCAGTTTGCGGATGTGGCGGTGATCGGCGTGCCGGATGCACAATGGGGCGAGGCGGTGGTCGCGTGTTATCCGGCGGAGTTTGCGCCGCATGATTTAGAGGCCGTGGGGCGCGTGCTCGGTTCGCACCTCGCGGGATTCAAGCATCCGAAGCGGTATGTGGCGGTGGCGCGCTGGCCGCGGAACGCGCAAGGGAAGGTGAATCGGGCGGAATTGAGGCGGGAGGTGGCGGCGAGGTGAGGCGCGGCTTGCGTGCGACGATGGGTTGGCTAGGAGGTTGTCATGCGCGTTGAAAAACTCCGCCAAGTCTTTGCCGCCTTGAATCACGCCGAGGTTCGCTACCTGGTTGTCGGCGGGATCGCGGTGATTGCTCACGGTTATCAACGACTGACCACCGATGTTGATCTGGTCATTCATCTGATCCCTGAAAATCTGATCCCCGCGATGACTGCGCTTACCGCCCTTGGTTACCAGCCAAAGGTTCCGGTGAAAGCAGTCGAGTTTGCCGATCCCGAAAAACGCGGGCAGTGGATCACGCAAAAGGGCATGGTGGTCTTTCAGCTGGTGTGTGATGATTTTCGTTGGGAGCCGATCGATGTTTTTGTGGAGGAGCCATTCCCGTTCGATGAGGTATATGGGCGCGCTCACTGGCATGCGTTGGGAGGCGGGGTGAGTATTCCCATCGTTCCAAAGCGCGAACTTTTTGAAATGAAGCGGACTGCGGGGCGGGATAAAGACCTTGTCGATTTACGTGAATTGGGGGATTATGATTCTTATGAAAAAGATCCCTCGGAACCCTGATGCCGAATGGCGATGCGGGGGGTGGTCGGATCATCAACGCACCCGTTTCGATGCGACAAAAGGAACGACTCTACTCGAGCGTTTGCAGTGGCTTGAGGAGGCGACCTCTTTTGCCCGCGAACTATCGGGCGCACCTGTGGTGGCTCCGCCTGCTTTTGCGAATGCAGGTCTTTTTGGCGTCGGCGAATCACCCGCGGCTTACAAGGTAATGGACCGTAAACCGGAATCTGGTCCTGCCGGCAGCCGGTCCGATCAGCCGGCCTGAACCCAGGCGGCGACGGGGGCCGGGAGGGGGAGGCGTTCGCGGGTTTTTGAGGAGATGCAGACGTGTTCGGTGCGGAGGACGGCGGCGCGTTTGTCGGCGGCGCCGGTTTTCCAGATGACGTAATCGATGGCGTAGCTGTTTTCCGACAAGGCGACGGGGGTGACCTCGATGCGGAGTTTGTCACCGCAGAGGAGCGGGCGCAGGTAGGTGGCTTCGCTTTTGGATACGGGGACGACCACGCCGTGATCGGCGAAGAAGGTGGCGAGCGGCACGCCGGCCGCCGCGAGGGACTCTTCGTAGGCTTCGTGGCACATTGACAAGTAGCGTGCGAAAAACACCACGCCGGCGGCATCGGTGTCGGGGAAGTGCACGGTGCGTGTGTAGGCGAAGGGCATGGCGGTGATTTTCGATTTGGGATTTATGATTTACGATTTTAATTTCCGCCCATGACCAAAAACGAGATCGCCGATGTGCTCACTGAAATCGGCACCCTGCTGGAGTTGAAAGGGGAGAATCCCTTCAAGACCCGCGCCTACCAGTCCGGCGCGCGGGTGCTGGAGGCGATGGAGCAGTCCGAGCTCGACACGCTCATCCGCGAGGAGCGGCTCAAGACCGTGAAGGGCATCGGTGACGCGCTGGCGCAGAAGATCGGGGAGTTGCACGCGACGGGCCGGCTGGAGTTTTTTGAGAAGCTCAAGGCGTCGATCGAGCCGGGTCTGGTTGCGATGCTTGATGTGCCGGGACTGGGGCCGAAAAAAATCAAGGCGATCCATGACCAACTCGGCGTAAGCACGATCGAGGGTCTGGCGGCGGCGTGCACCGACGGGCGGGTGGCGGCGCTGGCGGGATTCGGGGAGAAGTCGCAGGAGAAAATCCTGGCGGGAATCCGCAATCGCGAGGCTTACGGCAAACGGCATCTGTGGTGGGAGGCGGAGGCGATCGCGATGCCCATCGTGGCGGGGTTGCGCGGGCTTTCGCAGGTGTTGCAGGCGGAGGCGGCGGGCAGCTTAAGGCGCGGATTGGAGACGGTGGGTGATTTGGATTTTATCGTGGCGGCGACGGAGGTTGCGCCGGTGGTCGAGTGGTTCGTGGGCCAGCCGGGGGTGAAGGAGGTCACGGCGCGCGGCGAGACCAAGGCCAGCGTGCGGTTTGAAAGCGGGCTGCAGGCTGACCTGCGGCTGGTGCCGCCGGAGCAGTTTGCGTTTGCGCTGCATCATTTTACCGGGTCGAAGGACCATAATGTGCAGATGCGCCAGCGTGCGCTGGCGCGAGGCCTGTCGTTGTCGGAGTGGGGGCTGGTGCCTTCGGACGGAGAGGGCACGGTGAAGGAAAAAATCGAGCGCAAGGGCGAAGAGGGTGGTGGTGGCGGAGGGCGGGACGCGGAGGTCCCGGCTCCAGGGGGAGCGGGGATAACCAGCGAGGCGGGGCTTTTCGCGGCGCTGGATTTGGGGTTTATTCCGCCGGAGTTGCGCGAAGGATTGGGGGAAATCGAGGCCGCGGAAAGCGGCTCGCTACCGGAGCTGGTGAAGCTCGCGGATTTGCGCGGGGCCTTTCACAGCCACACGACGGCGTCCGACGGGCGTAATACGCTCGTTGAAATGACCGCGGCGGCGGAGGCGTTGGGATGGGAGTATCTGGGTATCGCGGATCATTCCAAATCCAGTGTGCAGGCGAAAGGACTGGGGGAGGAACGGCTGGCGGCGCAGGTGGCGGAGATTCGCGCGCTGAACGCTTCGGGACGTTTTAAAACCCACGTTTTCACCGGCACCGAGTGCGATATTTTGACGGACGGACGACTGGATTTTGACGACGCGGTGCTGGCCACGCTGGATTACGTGGTCGTGTCGGTTCACGCGGCGTTTACCCAGTCTGCCGCCGACATGACCGCGCGGATCATCCGGGCGATTGAGAATCCGCATACGACCATGCTGGGCCACGTCACGGGACGCCTGTTGTTGCGCCGTGAAGGTTACGACGTGGATTTTGCGAAGATCATCGATGCCGCCATTGCCAACGACGTCGTGATCGAGCTCAACGCGAGTCCGTGGCGGCTCGACATGGACTGGCGGCACTGGCGCAAGGCGGTCGAGCGCGGATTGATCTGTGCGATCAACCCTGATGCCCACGAAACCGCGGGGTTGGAGCACGTGAGGGCGGGGATCAATTCCGCGCGCAAGGGCTGGCTTACGCTCGAGCACGTGCTGAACACGCGGTCGCTGGAGGAGGTTAAGCGGTTGTTTGCGGGCAGTTAGAACCCATTCATTTTCGGATGGGTCACAGAGCCGAGCCGGAGTTCCGGTCCGAGTTCACAGAGACCGGAAGGTTGCACCATGTCGACTCGAGCTACTAGAGCGGTTTAAACTGAGTTGTAGCCACGAGAGAACGCAGAGAACACAAAAGGCTGACGGTTGAATGACTTGTTTATGTGCTTTTTGCGTTCTTTGGTGGCTAAAAATCTGATCCGGTAAATCGGCTATGATTTTATTGAAACTGCTCTAGCAGCGCACCGGGATGACGAGCGAAGTGCGGCGGATCCAGTTAAGCAGGAGGGGGGCGGCCACCAAAACCGTGTAGATCGGCAGCCATAAGCTTGGACCCATAAAAAGATACCCGAAGCCTGCGGTGGTCAGCATCGCGACGATGTAACCCGCCGCAAAACTGTTCAACGCTATCGCCGTGGCGCTGCCAATGGCTATGGCCGAGATGGCCACGATGGGGGGCAGGAGGGACACCATCATGCCGGCGAGAAAAGCGCAGGGTGAGATGGTTTCGTTTTGTTGACGCCGGCCGGAGGATTGCACCCAGACGACGATGAACAGTGCCAATGCGGTGGCGAACAAGGGGGCGATTTTTTCGAAGCCCTGGGCCTTCACAACGGGTTCGAAGGACTGGGTGAGCAGCCAGGCGGTGACATAACCCCGGAACGGATCTATCCACACCAAGGGCAGCTTCCACCACCGGCGTTTGCGCTGATTGGATTTTTGCGGGGTGACCACGCGGCTCCAAAAACCCTCAAAGCTGAGATAGCGACATTCGCTGTTTAATAACAAACGAGGAGGAATCAGGCCGAAAAACAAACCGCCGATCAGCGGAATCCAATGAGTAATCATGATTTAAACGAGACGTTCGGATAAGCCGATGTGTGGTCCGGATCAATTAGGATTTATAATTTCAGGGTAAAATCGTGCGCGAAGACGGAGGAGTTTTTTTACCACGAAACACACGAAATACACGAAAGACGGATGGGATCGGAAGAAAACGAGAACGAGGACGAGGACGAGAACGATGGGCGGAGGGCGGAGTTTTAACCACGGATTGCACGGATCCGCCTTCGCCGAGGCTTCGGCGGGACAAGCGGGGGCACGGATGACGGAGGGAGCGAGCAGGAAGGGCGATGCATTTTTTTAACCGCGAAGGGCGCGAAGGGACGCGAAGGAGGAGGAGTTTTTACCACGATGGAGCGCGTAAGCGCGGAAATGGTCACGCTGATAAGCGTGGCCCGGAACGAAGTGGAGGGTGACTGAATCGGGTTCCCGTTGGGCGGATGAAGGAACAAACACACGAAATACACGAAAGTCGGATGGGGGCGGAAGAGAACGACAACGATTACGAGAAAGCGTGGGGTAGGGTAACCGCTAAGGGCGCTAAGGGACGCGAAGATTCGGAGAGACGGGCATGCGCGGACGGCTGCGGAGAGCCGTCCCTACCTGTCGGAGGTGTTGACCTGCGATCCACCCGACCCGCCTTTGGGTCTACATATTGGATTAGGCCGAACATTTCCGGATAATTTGTTCATTTTGAATTGAACCGAATGAATGGATTGATCTAGTTTCTGCGAATAGACTGCAAGCTGGGGATAACTTCCGCTGCCTGGCAGGATTTTTTTGATGATGCCCGGTTGTTTTCCTCAGGGGAAGTGACGGGGCGAAGCCTTGGAGCGAGCCAAACCTTTATCATGTCTTCCAGCCCACAGCTGAGTTCACAAAGTCCGCTCACTACTGGGGAATCCGAAGTGATCGCGATTTTCGTGCAGATGACACAAGTTTTGGGCGTGCCGCGCTCATTGGGGGAGATTTACGGGCTGCTGTTTGCCACCCCGCAACCGTTGTCGTTTCAGGATATCGCGGACCGGCTCAAGTTGAGCAAAGGATCGGTCAGCCAAGGATTGAGGTTTTTACGAGCCGTGGGAGCGATCAAGCCCGTGGTGATTGCCGGTGACCGGCGCGAGTTTTTCGAGCCTGAGACGGAATTGCGGGCGCTGGTAAGCGGGTTTCTGCGTGAACGCTTGAATCCACAACTTGAATCGTGGGGTGCCCGGGCCAAGGCGCTTAAAATTCAAGACTTTGTCAGTGATGGTATGAGTCAAAATCCAGCGATTAAAAGCGACGAACTGAAAACCCTGTCGAACCGGCTGGACAAACTCAAAACCTGGCAAAAACGAGCCAACACCGTGCTGCCGGTAATTGGTAAGCTGCTCGGGTAAGGAATGTCTGTGAAAGCAATCAAGCCATCATAGATCTACGAGAGGGAGGCGAAAGGGGCTGGCCCGCGCCACCTTCTTGGATCCTTGGTCTGATTGCCTACGTGCCTCTTGCCAAGCCTCCAAACCACCGCACAATCTTAAGGTATGAGCACGGTAACCAAAGCCAAGAACCCCGCCCGCCCGCTCGTCGCCCGCCGCGCCCCAGCCAAGCCCGCACCCAAGGCAAACCCGTATGGTATCGCCCATCGCAAGCTCCCTGAAAACTGCTCGACCGTGGGCGATTTCCGCGCCTCCGGTGGAGAGATTGGAAAACGCGCCGACTGGAATCTCATAGCCGCCGCCCACGCGGCACGTGAAGTGTGATCTTCGACACTGATTTTCTAATAGCCTATGCCCGAGGATCCAGGGCACTCACCAAGACCCGTGCCCGAGCTTTCTTCGCCTCTCTTGAATCCAAAGAACCCCTGCTGATCTCCCGGGTTTCATGGATGGAATTTGTTGCCGGTTACGCCGAAGAGGCCGCCGCAGTCGCAGAATTGCCCCTTGTTACCATGGTCGAGTTTGACGGCGAGTTGTGGTGGGGCGCGTCCCGCATCATTCGCGAGCTCGGCTTGCGCCGACTCACCATTGGCACGCCGGATTGCATGATTGCCGCCACCGCCTTGGCCTACGGTCAAACCCTGGTGACGCTCAACCACTCGCACTTCGAGCGCGTAGTCGGTTTGAAGGTGATTACGCCACATTAACAGCGCTTTGAGCTGAGAGCTGAAACCTGAAAGCGGAAAGATGAGACCTGGGAGCTGAGGCCGGCATCTAGGGTGCGTCTGGTTAAGCTCTAGGCCCATCGCCCCGAGGCTCTACTAGTGAGGCAGAAAGGGCGCTGGCGCCAGATCTTAACCGG
>CAMBLN010000127.1 GCA_945868215.1 Opitutus sp. GAS368 | reverse complement strand
CGGTCGTCGGCGAGCGACGACCCTACATCCGGAAAGCCGCGCTTTTTATACATTTAAACGCGCCGGTGGGATCGAATCGGCATCAACGGCCCAAACTGCGTTTCAACTCCTACCACGAAACACCTTGCTGCGGTTCGGCCAACATCTCTTGGAGGCGGGTCATTGGGAAAACCGATAGCGAATAACGGGCGAAAGACGAATGGGTTTTGCTTACCCGATAGAGTTGTCCAGCAGCGCATGCTGACCGGTGACGGGGAGGAGTTTTCGGCCGTCGGTGGCGATGCGCATTTTTTCAAGCCATTGCTCGAACTCGGGGGCGGGCTTTAACCCGAGGACTTGGCGGAGGTAGTGGCTGTCGTGGAAGCTCGTCGATTGGTAGCCGAGCATGATGTCGTCGGCCCCCGGGATTCCCATGATGAAGTTGCAACCGGCCACGCCGAGGAGCGTGAGCAGGGTGTCCATGTCGTCCTGATCGGCTTCGGCGTGATTGGTGTAACACACGTCCACGCCCATCGGGAGGCCGAGGAGTTTGCCGCAGCAATGGTCTTCGAGACCCGCACGGATAATTTGTTTTCCGTCGTAAAGGTATTCGGGGCCGATGAAGCCGACGACCGTGTTGACGAGGAGCGGCTTGAAGGGACGCGCGACGGCGTAGGCGCGGACTTCGCAGGTCTGCTGGTCGAGTCCGTGATGCGCGCCGGCCGAGAGACACGAGCCCTGGCCGGTTTCGAAATACATGCAGTTGTCGCCGACGGTGCCACGCTTGAGCGAGAGCGCGGCGGCGCGGGCTTCGGCGAGGAGCGCGAGGTTGATGCCGAAGGAGCGGTTGGCGGCTTCGGTGCCGGTGATGGATTGAAAAACGAGATCGACGGGTGCGCCGCGTTGCATGGCCTGCAACGCGGTCGTGACGTGCGCGAGGATGCAGGACTGCGTGGGGATTTCGTAGCGGCGGACGAGTTCGTCGATGAGGCGCAGGAGCGTCTCCATCGCGGGCACGCTGTCGGTCGCGGGGTTGATACCGATGACGGCGTCGCCGCAGCCGTAGAGGAGTCCGTCGAGGATCGAGGCGGCGATGCCCTGCGGGTCGTCGGTCGGGTGGTTGGGCTGGAGACGGACTGCGAGGCGTCCGGGGAGACCGATGGTCGAACGGAAGGCGGTAACGACGCGGCATTTTTTGGCGACGAGGACGAGGTCCTGATTGCCCATGAGCTTCGAGACGGCGGCGACCATCTCGGGCGTGAGGCCGGGGGCGAGCGCGGTGAGGACCGTCGAGTCGGTTTCGTAGCGCAGGAGCCAGTCGCGGAATTGTCCGACCGTGAGACCGGCGACGGGCGCGAAGGCGGCGCGGTCGTGCGAGTCGATAATGAGACGGGTGACTTCGTCGGCCTCGTAAGGGATGAGCAGGTCTTCGAGGAAGCGGGCGAGCGGAACGTCGGCGAGGCAGAGCTGGGCGGCGATGCGTTCTTCGGCGGACGACGCGGCAACACCGGCGAGCACATCGCCGGAGCGGTGCGGCGTGGCCTTGGCCAGCAGCTCGGCGAGCGTGGCAAAGGTGTGGCGCGTGCGGCCGATGGTGGTGGCGAAGCTCATCGGGTCAGAATTTTTAACCACGAAACCCACGGAATACACGAAAAGATCCAATCCCTTCGGCTTTCGTGTTTTTTGTGGGTTTCGTGGTTCATCGCTCAGTCGAATTTACTGAGGTAATTATCGGCGAGATCGCAGGAGTCGTCGGTATATTGCGGGCCCATCGCCTGCGCTTGAGCGGTGTCCGCGTGGGAGCCGATCCAGGCGACGAGGAGCATGCGGCGGAGCATGATGAAGGTGGGAATTTCGGCGATCTCCTGCTTCGAGAGGCGGCGTTGGCGCGTATAGCCGCCGAGCCACGCGTCGATGTAGGCGGGGACGTCAGGGTGCGTCTCGATGAAGCTGAGCGCGGCGGCGAGGTCGTAGATGAACCAGGAATGTCCGCAGTCGTCGAAGTCGATCACGGCGACTTGTCCGTCGTGGACAAGGAGGTTGGCGGCGCGGAGGTCGGCGTGGACGAGGCCGAAACGGGAACGGTCGTAGCCGATTTTATCGACGCGGCGGCGGATGACGGGGAGGACGCGGGCGAAATGACGGCGGATGGACGGGGTCATGCCGAGGCCGTTTTGCCAGCGGCCCCAGTGTCCGTCGGGGCCGAGCATGGTGTCGAAATCCCAGCGTTCACGGAGGACGGGGTGGTCGGGTTTCCAACCGGCGGCGTGGCGGTGGAGTTGCGCGGTGACTTCGCCGAGGAGGGCGAAGGAGGCGAGGCGGTTGGTGTCGTCGGGCTCGGCTCCGGGGAGGTAGGTCATGAGCACGCAGTGGCGGGGTTCGGGGACGGCGGGGTGCCAGACGTGTTGGACGAGTTCGCCGTCGAGGCCGGGGAGCGGTTCGGCGGTGAGGATGGACGTGTCGCGGCGGAGGGCGCGGACCCACGAGAGCTCGGTGGCGATGTAGTTGCGCGGGTGATACCCGGGGCGGTTGATGCGGAGAACGCGGCGCGGGCCGGCGGGCGGCGTGATGAGCCAGGTGGCGTTTTCGGAGTAGTTGAGGAGCTTGATGCCGGCGGCGGGGTGCAGGCCGAAGAGCGGGAGGGCCTGGCGGGCGAGCTGCTCGACGCGGCGGAGCTGGGCGCGCGTAGGGAGCGCGGCGAAGGCGGCGGGGGTGATCGGAGATTTAATCACGGAAGGAATTGGCCGCAAAAAGACACAAGGGGCTTGTATGCGAATGAATGTCTCCCGCGCGCCTATAGGCGCGACGCACGGTCACGGATGCCGGACGGAATTTTGTGACTTTTTGCGGCAAAAATTCTGAGGGTTGAGGTTTTGATTAGAAACTGGCTGCGGCTGCGGAGATGCCGGCGGCGGTGCGTTCGAGGATTTCGTCGCAGTCGGCGGGCGTGAGGAGGAGGCCGGGCTTGAACTGGAGGACGCGCGGGTCGAGTTGGGAGAAGATCGCCCAGATGCCCTTCGCGTAGAGTTCGCGCATGACGATCTTCGCGCCTTCGGGGTGCGTGTTGAACTCGAGGCCGAAGATGACGCCGCGCTGGCGGATGCCGGTGAAGAATGTATGTGAGGACTGGATACGTTCCAGGCCGGAGCGGAGTTTGGCGGCGACGGCGTCCACGTTGGCGATGGTCTCGGGGCGGAGGGTGATTTCGAGGGTCTTGAGGGCGGCGACGCAGCCGAGTTCGGAACCGCCGAAGGTGGAGATGTGGCCCCAGCCGTCTTCGTTGAGCCAGCCGCCGCCGGCCGCGTTGGTGATGACGGCGCCGATCGGATAGAGACCGCCGGAGAGGCCTTTGCTCGTGACGATGATGTCAGGCGTGACTCCGTAGCCGGTGATGCCCCAGAGGTTGCCGGAGCCGCAGCGCATGAGGCCGGTCTGCACTTCGTCGGCGACGTAGAGGGAGCCGTATTTTTCGCAGAGGGCTTTGACGGCGGGGAGGTAACCGTCGGCCGGGAGCGGGAAACCGTAGGTCGCGGGGATGGTTTCCATGATGACGCAGGCGGCGTCGCCGGGGGCGAGGGCGGCTTCCATGGCGGCGAGGTCGTTGAAGGGGACTTTGACGAATTCGTCGGGGCGGCCGGCGCTCATGAACTGGTCGGCGTAGCGTCCGTCGGCGGTGCCGAGGGCGAGGCCGGTGTGGCCGTGATAGGCTTTTTCGATGGAGACGATTTTGCGGCGCTTGGTGGCGTAGCGGGCGCACTTGAGGCCGATGTCGATGGCTTCGCCACCGCCACTGGAGAGGACGGCGTAACGCATGTTGGGCGGCGCGGTTTCGACGAGTTTTTTGGCGAGCGCGGCGCGGCCGATCGCGGGGAAGTGGTGGTTCCCCATGTCGAAGTGGTCGAAAGCTTCCTTTAGTTCGGCGATGATTTCGGCGTTGCGATGGCCGAGGTTGTAAGTGCCGCCGTTGAGGTGGAGGTCGATCAGGCGGTGCCCCGACATGTCATAGAGATGGTAGCGCTCGCGGCGTCCGATGACGAGGGGCGTGCCACGTTGGGCCCAGGCGCGGACCTTGTCGGGGTTCCAGTATTTGGCGCTGTCGGCGAGGACGGCTTCTTTGGAAGCGGAGAGGAGAGAGTCGATGAGAGCGGACATGTTCAGGCGGGGTTAAGGGCGGAGAGGGTTTCGTCGGTCGTGAGGACCTGGCAGTAGATGTTGTTGATGATGGTGAGCTCGGCGCGGTGAAGTTCGTCGGTCGCGGCGGCGCAGGCGTCGTCCACGACGATCACGTTGAAGCTTTCGTCGGCGAGGGAGCGCACGGTGCTGGCGACGCACTGGTCGGTGAAGATGCCGCAGACGACGACGTTGCGGATGCCGAGGTTGGCTAGGAGCAGGCGGAGGTTAGTGCCGGTGAGCGCGCTGTCGGTGGTTTTGGTGAGGACGATCTCTTCGGGGAGCGGGGCGACTTGCGGGAGGATTTGGGAATCGGCGCCGGTGTGGGGAAGCAGGAGGTTGTTAAAGCCGGGGCGGGCGTGGCTGAGGGAGCGGTCGCGTCCGTCTTTGGTGAGGCAGGCGATGCGAACGAAAAGGACTTCGCGTTGGGCGGCGCGGAAGTGCGCGAGGAGACGTTGCGTGGAGGGGAGCACGGTGCCGTGCATGCGATTGCGGAAAGGCGCCCAGCGATGCCACTCGGCGATATCGGCGGGTGTGGCGTGGGGTGGAGTCGCTTCGGGCAGATAGGCGACCTGGAGGTCGATCACGAGGAGCGCGGTTTTCGACGGATCGAGGACGATATCGGGGATGTCATCCCCGTTCATGGTCTCGTAGTAGAAAGACCGATACGCGGTGCGCCAAGTGGACATGGGAAAATCAGGCGGTGAGCGCGGCGGGCGACTCGGGGAGGATCTGGCCGCCGTCCACGGTGATGGTCTGGCCGGTGATGTAGTTGGCTTCGGCGGAGGCGAGGAAGGCGGCGGCGTGGCCGATGTCTTCGACGGTGCCGAGTTTGCCGAGCGGAACGCAGGCGGCGGTGGCCGCGATGTAGTCGGCGCCCATGCCGACGAGGCCTTCGGTGAGGATGTTGCCGGGGAGGACGGCGTTGATGGTGATGTTGTCCTTGGCGAATTCGATGGCGGCGGTGCGGAGGAAGCCGAGTTGGGCGGCTTTGGTTGCGCCGTAGTGGGACCAGCCGGGGAAGCCGGTGATGGGACCGGTGATGGAGGACGTGATCACGATGCGGGGGGCGGTGCTCTTTTTGAGATGCGGAAGGCAGGCTTGGATCGAGAGAAACATGCTTTTCACGTTGGTCGCGAAGATGCCGTCCCAAGCGTCCTCGGTCATGTCGGCGAACTTGAGCGCGGGGAACGCGCCGGCGTTGGCGCAGAGGACGTCGATGCCGCCGTGGAGCGACACGGCGGTGGCGGCCATGTGTTCGACGCCGCCACGCGTGGCGACGTCGGCTTGGCAGAAAGCGACGGTGCCGCCGGCGGCGGTGAGCTCGGCGACGGTGGCTTCGCCTTCGGAGGCGGTGCGGGCGACGACAAGGACTTTGGCACCGTGTTGAGCGAAGACGCGGGCGATGCCTTTGCCGATGCCTTTGCTGCCACCGGTGACGATGACGGATTTGTTTTTGAGGGAGGCGGACATGGGGGAGAATTTTCGGACGAAACGGCGCTGCCGTTCCGCTACGGACGATCAGTGAGACGGAGCGGAGGTGCGGGACTTGCGGGTGCTCCAGCGGACGATGGCGAAGAGGACGATCACGAGGAGGATGGCGACGCCGACGTTGATGACACCGACCGCCGGAACCATCGGTTGGTAGCCGCTGGTCATGCGGGCGTAGAGCCATTCGGGGAGCGCGCTGTCGGCTCCGGTTGTGAAAAGCGAGAGGGCGAAGTTGCCCCATGAGAGCAGCACGGCGAAACACGTGGCGCTGATCATGCCGGGGAGGAGGAGTGGGATGGTGATCTTGCGGAGTATCTGCCAGCGGGTCGCGCCCATGTCGCGGGCGGCTTCTTCGAGGGATTCGTCGAGTCCGTAAGCCTGGATCGAGATGATCAGCGTGGTGATGGGCGCGATCCAAACGGTGTGGACGATGGCGGCGGTCCACCACGCCGTGGTGACATCGAGGAAGTTGAACCACATGAGCAGCGCGAGCCCGAGGACCGACTGCGGGAAGAAGAGCGGGAGGAGGACGAGACGCTGGAACGTCTGGCGTCCGCGCCAACGGTAGCGGGCGTAGGCGAGTGCGGAGAAAAATCCGATGGTGACGGAGGCGACGGCGGTGACCGAGGCGATGCGCAGGCTCACGCCGACGAAGTCATGGACCTGCGGAGAGTTGAGGGCGTCGGCATACCATTTGAAGGTCATATCCTCCGAGGCGTAGGGAAAGGAGAAGAAGCGCTTCTTGGAGAGCGAGGCGACGATGATGCAGAAGACGGGGAAGTAGAACACGAGCAGCACGAGGCCCGCGTAGAGACTGAAACCGGCTTTCTGGGTGCGCGTGACGATCATGGCGTGCGGCGGGTCATTCGGCGGGTTTTTTGCCGAGGAGTTTTTCGAGGTCGAAGCGGCTGAGCGCGAAGAAGACGACGACGGTGGTGAGCGCGATGAACATGGTCGAAAGCGCGGAGCCGAGCGGCCAGTTTTGCGCGTAGGTGAACTCGGATTCGATGTCGGAGGCGATGGTGACGACCTTTTGTCCGCCGAGGATTTTCGCTTCGGAGATCGCGCCGACCGAGAGCACGAACACGAGGAGCGAACCGATCATCACGCCGGGCATGGAGAGCGGGAGGTCGATTTTTTTGAAGACCTGCCAGCGGCTCGCGCCGAGATCAAAGGCGGCTTCGCGAACCTGGTCGGGCACCATCTTCACGCCTAGGACGAGAGGGAAGAGCATGAACGGCAGATAAACGTAAACCATGCCGAGGATGATCACGGGGATGTTGTAGAGCAGGGAGTCGGTCTGAAGGCCGAACCACGTTTCGAGCGTGCCGCCTACGACGCCTCTTTTCATGAAGCCGATGACCCAGCCGAAGAGGCGTATGTTTTCGGAAACGAAGAGCGAAGTCGCGATGGCGTAGGTGATGAAACTCGCGGCGCCCTTGAAAATCTTGGCCATGGCGAAGGCCAGCGGGAAACAGATGACGAGAAGGATGACGACGGTGACGGCGGCGAGTCCGAGGGACCAGAGAATGGATTTGAAATACGTCTGGTTAAAAATCGTCGCGTAGTTTTCGAGCGTGGGTGTTTGCAGAAGACTGAAGGTTTTCGACGGCATAAAGCCGAACCACACGACGCACAGGAGTGGAGCGACAAAGCCGAACAACATGAGCAACGCGAAAGGCGAAGCGGAGAGCGCGCCGATGAGTCCAGGCACGCGTTCGAGCAGGCGTGCTTTGGAGGGCGTGACTGGAGACGCGTCGCTCATGATTCGAGGATCTGGCTGTCCGCAAGATCCCAGCCGAGGAGGGCATCGGCGGTGGCCGTGCTGCGTTCTTCGCGGAGGCGTTCGACGGTGAGCGTGCAGCCGGGGACGACTTCGACGTGATACTGAATGCGGGAACCAAGGGAGAATTGGTTCAGGATGCGCACCGGCACGGTGTTGCCGGCGGTGTCGCCGGGGGCGATGAAGCGGAGTGATTCAGGGCGGATGAGAAGTTTGCGTTTCGTGCCGACGTCGAGCGGCGCGGGCAGCGTGAGCGCGAGGGGCTTGCGGCCGGTGTCCCACTCGGCGGACGTGCCGCCGGTGGCCGTAATATCGAGGAGATTCACCTCGCCCATGAATTCTGCGACGAAGGCGTTTTTCGGGGAGGCGTAGATTTCGTCGGGCAGGCCGATCTGCTCGATCATGCCGGAGCGGAGAATGGCGACGCGGTCGCTCATCACCATAGCTTCTTCGAGCGAGTGGGTGACGTAGCAGAAAGTTTTCTTGGTGCTGCGCTGGATGTCCTTGAGCTCTTTTTGGAGCGTCTTGCGCAGGCGGGCGTCGAGAGCGGAGAGCGGTTCGTCGAAGAAGAGGATGTCGGGGTCGTAGGCGAGCGCGCGGGCGAGGGCGACGCGCTGACGTTCGCCGCCGGAACATTGGGTGACGTTTTTGTCGTAGTAGCGGTTGGGGTCGAGATGGAGGAGTTTGAGCAGTTCCCAGGCACGCGTGCGCCGTTCGGATTCACGTTGGCCGCGGATCGAGAGAGGAAACTCGACATTTTTTCCGACGCTCATGTGCGGGAAGAGAGCGAGCGACTGGAACACCATGCAGGTGGGGCGCTTGTTGGGCGCGAGGTCATTGACGATTTTTCCGCGCAGGCGGAGTTCGCCTGTAGTTGGTTTTTCCATACCGACCAGCATGCGGAGGAGCGTGGTCTTGCCGCTGCCGCTGGGACCGACGAGCGTGAAGAACTCACCGTCGGCGATCGCAAAGCTCACGTCGTTGACGGCGGTGAATTTGCCGAAGCGTTTGGTGACGTTGGCGACTTCCAGTATGGGCGTGGCGGATGGATCCATGAGACGATAAAAGCAAACGGGCAGGTGGAGTCCGTAGGCCGCGCTATTTGCGGGCGCGGTTCGGAGCGCGAGCATATTCGCGGCCTACGGACTTACGGACTGGATTGAATCGGACGACCCGGATCAGCCCTCGCGGGTGCGCTTGGCCTCGTTGTAGATCGAGGTGAGCAGATCGTTGTCAGGCACGACTTGGTAATCGACGCTGCGATTCATGTCCTCCTCCAGGGTTTCCCACTGGAAGCAGT
>CAMBLN010000126.1 GCA_945868215.1 Opitutus sp. GAS368 | reverse complement strand
TGAGTTTGAACAGAAACTTAGGACGCGAAGGGGTTTGCTCGTGCCAACTCATGACCGCGTCGTGCCCTAGGCCGAGGTCGCCGCGATTGAGCCAGATCTGGCGTTCGCCCAGCCAGCGCTGCGCGTCCTCCATCGTCTCTTTCCACTGGGTGGCCGTCACGGTGTCGCCGGAGCGGAAGCGATAGGCCGGGCACAAGCGCGTGCCCGCCACCACGCCCAAAAGCGGATGGAAGGAAGGCCGTCCCGGCTTGCCCGGATTATAGCCGATCTCGGCCCCTTCCTGATGTCCGTATTTGGGCTGCACCGTCGAGTCCCAGTCCATGATTATACGATCGGGAAGCGCGCCCCACATCGGCTTCACATTACGCGCGATCCACTCCGCGCCGAGCACCGGATCGACCGACTTGAAGAAGCGTCGCACCGTGTCGTCGCCCACCACCGACTCCATGCCGAAGAGTTCCGGGATGGTCGGATCCTCGCGTAAACGTTCCACATGCGAGAAGCGCCGCCCGTCGGTCAACGCGGTCAACATAAACGACTGGATGATGTCATACACCGGCGCGGCGTTCGGGCTGGTGCGTTTGACCGGGCAATCCGCCGCCAGCTTCTCGGCGATGCCGATGTGCTTGGTGTAAGCCGCCCACGGCACCAGTCCGCCGAACGGCGTCAGCGCATCCTCCGTCACCGACAAACGCACCCGACCTCCCGCCGTCGGAAACGTGAAATCCCCTTCACCCGCCGGGTGAAGGCTCTCCTGCGTGTTTAGATCCTTCATCGCCGCCATACGCAGCAACTTCCGTGTCAGCTCTCCTGCTCAACTGCGGAATTTAGGTTAAAGACTCCGATCCTTCCGTGGTTAAAAATCCCAACCTCCTCGTCGGCCTCGATTATTCGGTGCTGCAGCAGTGCATGCACTGCGGCATGTGTCTGCCGACCTGCCCGACCTATGATGAGACCAAGCTGGAGCGGCATAGTCCGCGCGGGCGCATCGCGCTCATGCGGGCGATCGCGGACGGGGAGCTGGAGGTGACGAAGGCGTTTGGCGAGGAGATGTATTACTGTCTCGGCTGCCTGGCCTGCACCACGGCGTGCCCGGCGGGCGTGGATTATCCCAGGCTCTTCGAGACGGCGCGCGCGGAGGTGGAGCGGCAGGGCGTGCTCGACACGCCGAAGCGCACGTTCATCCGCGGCGCGGTGGTGCGGTTCCTCTTCACCCGGCCGCGCCTTTTGCGGCTGGTGGGGCGCGGGCTTTGGCTCTGGCAGGCGAGCGGGCTGCAGGGGCTGGCGCGGCGGACGGGCCTGATGAACCTGCTGCCGGAAAACCTGCGCCGGCTGGAGCCGCAGGCGCCGGCGATGCGCGCGAAGTTTTCGCACCAGTTGATCGCGCGGGTGGAGAAGCCCCGTGTATCCAAGAAATACTTACGCCGGGTCGCGCTCCTGACCGGCTGCGTGCAGGATCTCGCGTTTAGCGACGTGAACCGCGCGACGGCGGACGTGCTGCTGGCCAACGGCTGCGAGGTGCATACGCCGCCGGTGCAGCCCTGCTGCGGCTCGCTGCACGCGCACAACAGGGATTTGGAAGCGGCGCGTGAGCTGGCGCGGCGGCAGCTGGATTTGTTCAACCCGGACGACTTTGACGCGATCATCAGCAACGCGGGCGGGTGTGGTTCGCATCTGAAGACCTACGGTCACCTGTTGCATGACGACGCGGCCTATGCGGCGCGCGCGGCGAGGTGGGATCGGAAGTTGAAGGACATCCACGAATACCTGGTCGAGATAGGGTTTCGCAGGCCTGCCGAACCTCCGGTTTCAGGTTTCAGGTCTCAGGTTTCCACTTCCGTGACGTATCATGAGAGTTGCCATCTGTGTCACGGGCAGAAGGTGAGCGCGCAGCCGAGGGCGATTTTGAGGGCGATCCCCGGGGTGGAGCTTCGCGAGTGTGCGGAGGCGCAGTGGTGCTGCGGGAGCGCGGGCATCTACAACATCACGCAGCCGGAGACGGCGGGGCGTCTGCAGGAGCGCAAGGCCGGTCATGTGCTCGCGACTGGAGCGAGCGTGGTGGCGGCGGCGTTTCGGGTGACGCCCATCGCGATGGCGATCGGGCAGGCGGGCGGGACGCTGGCGGGGTTGGCGGCGCTGGATGCGGAGGGGCGGCCGGCGAACGCGTTTCCGTATGCGTTGCTGCGGGAGCGGCTGCTGGCGGACGGGGCGTGTCTGGGGTGAGCGCGGAACGGCGGTCGGGCGGGCAGTCCGTGGGCGCTGGATTGTGGGGATCGAGGATCGGAAGGCGGAACGGAGAGAAAAGGCGCGGAGCGGAGTCCGCGCCCTACCGGGGAAGCACGCCGGGCGGGAGCGTCGCGGTGACGCCGGCGGGCACGGTGAGGTGCCCGCTCCACGGGGCGCTGGACGCGGGGCGGGTGAGCTCGAGGTGGATTTTTCCGCGCGGGTGCGGGATCGTGAGCTCCAATTGGCAGAGCGGAATATCGGTGAGCGGCGAAAGCGTGAGCGCGGAAAAACCCGGAGCGGCAGGGCGCAGGCCGGCAAGGGTGGCGACGATGTGGTAGAGCGGATGCGCGCCCCAGGGGTGACAGTCGCTGCGGGTGGGCTCGGGTTGCTCGGGCGTGGTGGTGAGGCCGCGCGCGGGCAGGTCGAACCAGATTTGCAGGCGTTGCCAGAGCAGGTCGCCGCGACCGATGAGATGGTAGGCCTCGAACAGGTAATGCGTGAAGTAGATGGTGGCGCGGGCGAGATCGGGCGCGGTGGTGAGCGCGTGGGCCACGCGGGTGCGGCGGGGCTCGGCGACGCCGGCGAGGAGGGGGAGAATCTGCGCGTGTTCGCTGACGGCGGAGTGGCCCGGGGCGTCGAGGTAGAGGCCGCGGGCCTCGTCCCAACAGGTGGCGTCGAGGGCGGTGGTGATGGCGTCGGCGCGGCGGCGATGGAGGGCGGCGAGTTCGGGCTCGCCGACGAACGTTTCGAGGGCGGCGGCTTGGCGGAGGGCTTCGACGTAGTGCCAGGTGAGGATGGCGCTTTCGCCGGTGTCGGCTTCGGCGGGCATGCCGCCCGACCAGGCGGGCACCCAGTCAACGAAGTTCCAGCCGGGGATGTTGGCGATGAGTCCGCTGGTGGCGCGGCGGCGGGCCCACCAGGCGTCGAGGATGCCGCGAACGACGGGGAGGAGCCGGCGGGTGCGCTCGGGGGAATCGCGCCAGCGGGTGGCTTCGTGGAGGAGGCCGATCCAGTGGAGCGCGAAGGGAGGGATGAGCTGGCCCCCGGAGGCGGGGTGGCGGGCGGGGACGAAGCCGGAGGGGAGACGGGCGCCGGCGAAGTCGGCCAGGGCGCGATCGGGGAGCCGGTCGTCGGCGGTGAGGCAGTAGGTGGCGAGGACTTCGAGGCGGGTGTCGCCGAGGTATTGGAGGCGCTCGTAGTAGGGGCAGTCGCAGTAGTGGTCGTGAGTGCCGACGCGAAGGGTGTGCATGCACAGGGCGCGCGTGGAATCGAGCGCTGGCGAGTCGCTGGCGAGGGAGGCTTCGTCGAGGAACGGATAGCTGGTGTCGTGCAGCGCGAGGCGGTGGAGGACGAGCGGGGCGTCGGGGCCGGCGAAGGCGGTGAGTTCGAGCCAGCGGCCGCATTCCCATTCGTAGGGGCGGTAATCCTGCGCGGTGGCGGCGAGGTGGAAATCGGGGCCGAGACCGCGCGCGTAGCGGTGTTGCCAGACGCGGCGGTCGCCCTTGGGGGTGCCATCGAACGGGGTGACCGGATCGGTTTCGTAGAGCGCCTCGGCAAAGCGCAGGCGGAGGTGCGAGCCGTGGCCGCTGGCGCGCAAGACGGGCCAGGCGGCGCGGTAGGTGCCGAGGTCGATCAGGACGCGGCGGGCTTGGCCGGCTGGGAGGGTGAGGGGAGTCGCGGAGTCGAGCCACGCGGCCCAGGCGAGTTGTTCGTTGGCGAGGTGCTCGGCGGGGTCGGTGCGCGGGCTGGGGGCGGAGGGGTCGGATTGCGGCGAGGCATCCACGAGCACGGGCGTGCCGTTGGGCAAGGGGGCCAGGCTCGGGCGGGGTTGAGAGGCGGGGACGAGGCGCGGCGGGAGGTATTCGCAGCCGAGGCGGCCGCCGCTGGCTTCGTGGGGAACCACTTCGGCGGGGTGGAAACGTGCGGAGTCGCCGCCGGTGGTCCAGGCCCAGGGGTAGGACGCACCGGAGATGCGGGCGCGGGGCCCGGAGAGAAAGGCGAGCGGTTGCTCGCACCAGGTGACGTCGGGAATAACGGCGGATTCCCAAGCGGCGTGGCCGGTGGAGAGGCGTGCGTGATGCGGGCCGTCGGTGGCGACGAGCAAGCCAGAGGGCACGGGCACCTGCCAGCGGGGGGCCAACGCGCCGAGCGACCACACCTCGATGGCGAGCCAGTGGGTGCCGGGCGCGAGGTCGAGGGCGTAGGCATCGAGGCGCCAGTGCGTGGCGTCGCCGCGTTCGGGGCCGGTGCCGATCTCCACGCCATCGAGGAAGAAGCGGTAGCGTTCGCCGGCGCTGACGTGCAGGTGGGTGGCGGCGAGGGGCTCGGTGAGGTCGAGGCGAAGACGGTAGGCGACGAGGGCGGGGGCGAGGGCGAGGGCGGGGAAACGCAGCCAGAAGACCGGGAGGCGGCCGCGGGAGAAGATGTTGACCGCGTCGCGCTCGGGAAAGGGGAGCGGGGCGGGGAGGAGGCGCGTGGCGGGCATGGGATCGAGCATCGGAAGGCGCGGAGCGGAGTCCACGCCATAACACGGAAGGTGCGAGGAGGAGGACGCGTTTTACCCGAGGGTGACGGGGCCGCCTTGGGCGATGGATTGTTCGATGGCGAAGGCGTGGCGCATGGTGGCGAGCGCGTCTTCGGGCGGCACCAGCGCGCCCCGGCCGGCGGCGAGGTGGTCGAGGTAGCGCTTGAGGAACCCCGTCATGTCGTGGTGCAACTCGTTTTGGCCGTCGGCGGAGAAGTCCTCGGTGCGCTCGAGCACGGTGTCCTTGATGGCGTGGTCGTAGCGGAATAGATGCAGTTTCGCGCCGTAGAAATCGGCGAGGCAGGCGGCCTCGGTGCCCATGAGTGAGAGGCGGAATTCGTGGCCGGGGGTTGCGGCCCAGTTGACCGGAAGCTGCGGGTGGCGGCGATACCAGCAGGGGGCGCGGCTGTGGAAAATTTCCAGCGAGGCGTGGCGTCCGTCGGCGGTCTCGAGTTGCACGTTCACATGGTCCGGCACGTCTGCGGGGTAGAAGGGGAGGGAGTTGCGCCGCGAACGGAAGGCCTGCACGCGGGCGAAGTCGCCGAAGAAGGCGCGGAGCATATCCACTTGGTGGATACCGCAGTGAAAGACGATGCCGCCGCCGAGCTCGCGGCGCAGGCGGGTCTGCGAGGCGGGATCGGCGTCGGGGGCGTCGGACCACCAGTGTCCGCGGGAGTCCACGCACGAGGCGGAGACGAGTTCGCCGAAGACGCCCTCGCGCTGGAGCTCGCGCAGGCGGCGGGGCATCTTGGAGTGGATGTATTCGAAGTTGATCTGGAGGCTGCCGCGCGAGGCGGCGGCGGCGCGCACCATCTCTTCGCACTCGGCGTAGGTGGCGGCCATGGGCTTTTCACAGAGAACATGGAGGCCGTGGCCGAGGGCTTCGAGGGTGGCGGCGTGGTGCTGGTGGTTGGCGTTGATGACCAGGGCGGTGTTGGTCCCGGGGTGCGCGGCGAGGAGCTCGGCGAGCGAGGTGTAGCCGGGCAGGCCGGACTCGCGGGAGAAGTCGGCGACGCGTGCGGCGGAGCCGGTGACGAAGCCGGAGACGGGGCGGCAAAAGGCCTTGAGGTCGCGGAGAAAACCGCGGGCGACGCGGCCGGTGCCGATGAGGGCGATGACGGGGGCGGGCATGGCGAGGTTCGGGAAGGTCAGCGGGCGGGAGACGAGGCGGGGAGGTCGGAGTAAACGGGGAGGTCGCCGGTAAAATCGACGCGGTAGCCGTCGCGGCCGTCGCTTACGCTGAGCACGCCCCCGGCGAGGTGGACGAAGGGGCCGGAGTAGATGGTGTCGTTGGGCGCGAGCGGCGGCGCGATGGTGGCGAGCGAGCCTTCGGGGTTGTGGCTCACGGTGCGGGTGGAGCCATCGGGCAGGGTGACGGTAACGGCGAGTTCGCGGGCGAAGCCGGAGGTATCCAATTTATAACTACGCGAGAGCCAGGCGGAGAACGCGGCGGAGTCGGGGTGGGCGGAGCGCTCGGCGGCGACGAGGGCGAAGCCGGAGGGGCGGCCGGTTATTTCGAGGCGGGAGCCGTCGGCGGAGACGGCGGAGGAGGCGGTGAAGGGGATCACGCCAACCCAGGCGTCGCCCAGGGGGAAAATCCAGCGGCCGTCGAGGCGGGCGGGGGCGGTGTCCTTCGGCAAGGAGACGAAGGTGTAGTCGGCAGATTCGTCGGCGGGGATGCTGCTGAGGCAGAGGTAGAGCGGGCCGAACTGGGCGGACTGGTCGTAGCGGCCGCCGCCGTCCTGGTAGGTGAGCTCGGCGAGTTTGTTGCCCTTGTGATCGCTCTTGCGGGGGTGTCCGCCGGTGAGAGCGAGGGGACCGCCGGAGTCGCTTGTAGCGACAAGATGAATACGCGTGATCTGGCTGCCGAAGCCGCGGTCGATGGAGCCGAGGGTGAAGCCGGGCGAGAGGTGGAGCGTCTCGGGGTAGGCGCCGCGGGTGGGATAGACATCGTGGCCGAACCAGTAGTCGGGCTTGGTGTTGCGGAGGGTGACGGGGAGGCCGGGGAGTTGTTTGAGGGCGATGCGGGTGAGGACGGCGTTGGGCCGCCAGGACGACGTGGCGGGGTGCATGGTGTAATACCAGCGGCGCAGGCCGGCGGGGTCGGGGGCGAGGGAGCCGCCCCACCAGAGCCAGCCGGTCTGGTCGGCGATGGAGACGTAGGGGCGGTCGTAGAAACCGCGCTGGGTGGGGCCGGCGTGGAGGCCGTCGCGGTATTTGAGAGCGTAGGCGGCGGCGTAGAAATCGAGGGCGGCGGCGGCGGCGGTGACGGGGCCGGAGGGTTCGGAAAGGACCACGCGGAAGCGCTCGGAGGGCTCCTCGGCGGAGTCGTTGAGCAGCTGGACGGTGATGGTCTTGTCGGCGGAGTCGCCGGCGGCCCATGAGACGGTGCCGGAGGCGGCGGTGTAGTCGGCGTCGGCGGTGGCGGAGGTGTCGGAGGAGATACCGCCGGCGGTGGCCCAGCGGATGGAGGCGGCCTCGGTGGATGGGCCGTAGCGGCGGAGGGTGAGGACGCGGGAGCCGGCGCGCTCGGTGTCGATCACGCGGGACGGGGCGAAGCCGACGGCGCCGATCTGGGGGTTGCCTACGAGCCAGGCGAACTTGGGGCGGGAGACGCCATTGATGGTGGAGAAGGCGCCGCCGACAAAAATCTCGCCGGTGGAAGTAAAGGCGGCGGCGGTAATGCGGGCGTTTGCACCGTCGCCGACGGAGAAGCTCTCGTCGCGGGTGCCGTCGAGGTTGTAGCGGGCGAGGGCGCGCGGGGTGGCGGAGGTGTTGTCAAATTCGCCGAAGGTGAGGAGTCGGCCGTCGCGGTAGAACAGGTGGATGACGGAGGCGCCGATGCCGGGGTTGCGGGAAAAGCCCGTGTCGAGGGAGCCGTCGGGGTTGGCGATGGCGAGGCGGGCGAGTGCCTGGCCGTTGACGGAGGTGAACTGGCCGGCGAAGGCGAGGCGACCGTCGGGGAGGAGGGCGAGGGCGTTGACGTTGAAGTTGGGGGAAGGGGAGACGAAGGAAGTGTCGCGGGTGCCGTCGGCGTTGAGGCGCCAGATGAAGTAGTTGATGGGGGATCCGAAGCCGCTGGTGGAGAAGCGGTGGGCGATGTAAACGCGGCCGTCGGGGGCCTCGAGGATGGCGGTGACGCCGTTGTTGGTGGAGGTGCTGCCGAAGAAGTTGGCGGTGGTGTTGGGCGCGAAGTTGGCGTCGAGGGAGCCGTCGGCGGCGTAGCGGCGGAGACCGCCGTTGGAGAGGAAACCGGCGTAGAACTTGCCACCGGCGCCGGGGGCGAGGGTCTGGACGTAGGTGTTGAGGGTGGCGGTGGGGAGGGCGGGCGCGTAGGCGGAGTCGAGGACGCCGTCGGCGGAGAAGCGCGCGAGAACGAGGCGGGAGACGCCGTTTACATGGGAGAAGTAGCCGCCGACAACGAGACGTCCGTCGGGGAGGATAAGGAGTGAGGTGAGTGAGCCGGAGGTGGTTGAGGCGCCTTGGACGGTGGTGAAGGTGGGCGAGGTGAAGGTGGAATCGAGGGCGACGGGGGCGGGGTTGCCTTCGGAGCGGACGAGGCGGACGAGGGAAGCGGGGATGGTGCCGGAAGAGCCTTCGAGCACGAGGACGGGGCGGTCAGAGGCATCGAGCGTGCCGGCGCTGATGTTTTTGTTGAGGAGGAGGGCGGTGGAGGTGGTGACAACGGAGCCGGCGGGAACGGAGATCGCGACGGTGGCGGCGGCGGAGTTGACGAAGCCGTTGGCGTTGGTGACGACGGCGCGGTAGGTGCCTGCGTGAAGGAGCGGGTCGGCGGCGGCCACGGTGTAGGCGGGGGTGTCGGCGCCGAGGAGGTCGGAGAAGCCGAGGGGACCGGAGCCGTCGGGGTCGCGTTGCCATTTCACGGAGGCGGCGAGGACGGAATCGTAGCGGACGGAGAGGGTGAAGCCGGCGCCCTGTTCGAGGGAGACGGAGGCGGGGGCGCGGGTGATGGAAGGCAGGGAGTCGTCGTCGCGAACGGTGACGAGGGTCTTGGCGTTGGCGGCGGGCACGGTGGCGCCGCCGGTGGGGGCGCTCAGGGTGACGGTGAAGGTTTCGGAGGTCTCGGTGGCGGCGTCCTGGAGGACGGGGACGGTGATGGTTTTGAAACCGCCCTCGCCGGCGGCCCAGG
>CAMBLN010000125.1 GCA_945868215.1 Opitutus sp. GAS368 | reverse complement strand
CCGAGTCCGATCGCGAGGATCGCGCCGAGGAAGGGGTGCGACTTGGCGAGGCCGGTGTAGTGTTCGAGATCCTGATCGGCGTCGTTGGCGCCTGCGACGTGGGTCATCACGCCGAAGACGGCGAAGGACGCCAGCAGGTAGGCGAAGAGGTAGAAGTAAACCGCACCGGCGGCGAGGGGCTGGCTGCCGGCGGCGACGACCGCGATGAGCAGGTAACCCGCGTGCGAAACACCAGAGAGGCCGATGAGGCGCTTCACGTTGTGCTGCGTGAGTGCGGCGAGGTTGCCGAAGAGGATCGTCGCGATGGCCATCACGGAGAGCACCGGCATCGTGAGGAAATAATACGAGCCGAAGACGCGCTGGGTGAGGATGAGGAGGACGGAGAAACCGGCGGCCTTGGAGGCGACGGCGAGGAACGCGGTGACCGGGGTCGGAGCGCCTTGGTAAACGTCGGGTATCCAGATTTGAAAAGGCACGGCACCGATTTTGAAGGCGACACCGGCGAGGACGAACACGATGCCGACGGCGGCGAGGAAGTTTTCGGGGTTGGCTTCGAGGAACACGCGGAGGGCATTGAAGTTCATCGATTCGGCGGAGGAGCCGGGGAGCGTCGGGTTTCCGGCGACTCCGTAGAGGAGGACGATGCCGAAGAGCAAAATGCCGGAGCTGAGGGCGCCGGTGATCAGGTATTTGAGGCCGGCTTCGAGGGACAGCGGGCTCGTGCGGAAATAGGCGACGAGGATGTAGAAGCCGACGGTGATGGTTTCGAGGGCGACGAAGAAGAGGACGAAGTGGTTGCTCTGCGCGAGGAGCATCATCGCGGCGGAGATGACCATCGTGATCGCGAAGAATTCGATCTTGGGCATCTTCTGTTTCGCGAGGGCGATTACGCCGAGGATGCTCACGAGGATCGACGAGAGCATGAAGAAGCAGCGCATGAACTGGCCTTCCTGCGTGTGGCGGAGGAGTCCGTTGAAGGTTTCGTGCGGAGTGAACGGCTCGGCACCGCCGAGGTTCCACATAAAGCCGAGCAGGAGTCCGAGCTGGCCGACGATGGCCAGCGTGGGGATCACGGCGTGATTTTTCTTCGGCAGGAAAATTTCCAGCACGAGAAGGAAGAGCGCGAGACAGCCGAGGGAAATCTCGGGGGCGATGGCCGCCCAGCGGTTGTCGGCGGCGGCCTGGATGAGTTCGGGAGACATGGGCAAAAGGGAGAGAGGAAAAACGGAGTCGAAGTGGGTCACAGAGTTCACAGAGCTCGGACACAGAGGTCACGGAGAGCCGTGGGTGTGCGGGAAATTAAAAGCGTAAGGAAGTCGTTGGAATCTGAGGTTGGGAACTCTGTGTTCTCTGTGTCGCAGCTCTGTGCTCTCTGTGTCGAAGATCGGATATAATTAGTTACTGGCCGACGATAGTGATGACGGGACCCTTGACCGGATAGATGGCTTCGAGCGCGGCGTTGAGCGGCGTGGAGAGCGACTTGGGCCAGAAACCGATGAAGAAGAGGGCGGCGATCAGGATGAGCGCGGGAATCTTTTCGGACCAGCGGAGGTCGGTCGCAGGTTTCTCGGCCAAGACTTTGGTCAGCGCTTCGGTGTGTTGTCCGAAGAAGACCTTGGCGGCGGCGCGGAGTCCGTAGATCGCGGAGATCACCACGCCGGAGACGGCGAGGACGGTGAGGAGCGGGGAGAATTTCCACGCGGCGACGAAGATCGTGAGTTCACCCCAGAAGTTGGCGAGACCGGGGAGACCGATACCGGCCATCGTTGCGGTGACGAAGAACGCGGCGAGGATCGGGGTCTTCTGGGCGAGGCCGCCCATTTCGGTGAGGTCGAAGGTCTGCGTGCGGTGATAGACGCTCGTGGAAAGGAGGAACATCAGCGCGACGGAGAAACCGTGGGCCACCATCATGAGGACCACGCCACCGGCGCCGGCGGCGGCGAGGGTCGCGACGCCGAGGAAGGCGTAGCCCAAGTGCCTGACCGAGCTGTAACCGACCATCTGCTTGAGGTCGCGTTGGGCGATGGTAATGAAACCGATGACAAGCAGGTTGCCCGCGACGGCGAGCCAGGCGAGCGGCATGGCCCAGTGGGCGGCGCCGAGCGGGAGCAGCGGGACGGCGATTTGAACCAGACCGTAGAGACCGAATTTTTTCAGCACGCCGGCGTGGAGCATCGCGGCGGAGCTGGGCGCGGCACCGTAACCGAGCGGAGCCCAGGTGTGGAGCGGCCAGAGCGAAACGAGGATGCCGAAGCCGAACATCAGGAGGCCGAAGATGTGGTTCTGGGTGCCGGCTTTGATGCCGCCTTCGAGGAGCGTAGCGCGCAGGGTAATGAGGTCGAAGTTCTCGGCGCCGCTCTTGTAGTAGATGGCGATGAGGCCGAGGAGCGAGAGCATCGCACCGGCGGTGAGGTAGATCGTCATCTTCATCGCGGCGTAACCGCGGTCTTTTCCGCCCCAGATGCCGACCATGATGAAGGTCGGGATGAGCGCGAGTTCGTGGAAGAAATAGAAGAAGAAGATGTCCACGCTGGCGAAGACACCCATCAGGCCGCCCTGCATGACGAGGAGTAAGGCGAGGTAGGTTTTGAGGCGTTCGGCTCCGGACTGGATGGCGTAGAGTCCGGCGGCGAGGCCGACGAGACCGGCGAGCACGTAGAGCGGGAGCGCGATGCCGTTGAGGCCGAGCGTGAGCTTGATGCCGAGGTTCTGGAGGCCGGTGTTGTAGCCTTGGAGGAACTCGTAGCCGGCGCCGGCACCCGCCGGGAAGTGATACCACACGTGCAGCGCGATGAGCGCGGGCGCGAGGAAACCGAGGGCGGCGACGACCTTGGCGATTCGGGTCGGCAGACCGGCGGCAATCACCGCAGCGGCCGCGAGAGGCGCCACGATGGAGAGCAGAAGAAGATGGGAGAACATGACGTTGAAAAGAGAGGTGCGCGGTTAGTTGAGCCAGCCGCCGGCGAAGGCCCAGAGGACCGCCGCGCCGAAGAGGAACCAGTAAACGTAGGTGTGCAGGCTGCCGGTGTGGAGCGCACGCGTGCCGAGTCCGACGAGGCCGACCGCGCCGGCGAGTCCGCGAATGATGAGGCCGGAAAGGAAGATGCGTTCGAGGAACTCCAGGAGCATCGCGAAGCGCTGCTGGACCTTGGCGACGTAGTAGCCGTAAGCGGAGTCGAAGGAGCCTTGAAGGAAACCAAGGAACGCGAAGAGCACGGGCGACTTGGCGGCGAGCGCGTCGGTCGAGGCGGGTTTGTAGAGCAGGAGCGCGGCACCGGCGCCGAGCGTCATGACGGCCACGCTGACGATGAGGATCGTGGTGTGGGCGGCACCGTGGGCCTCAGGAATTTGAGAAAGGATTTGGCCAAACTTGTCTCCGTAAATGCTCAGCTTTCCACCAAAGATAGTCACCCATCCGCCGACAAAAGAGAGCACGGCAAGGACGATGAGCGGGAGCGTCATCGAGAAGCCGCCTTCGTGGGCGTGCGAGGCGTCCTCGCTGCGGGGAGCGCCGAAGAACACCAGACGCCAGAGACGCACCATGTAGAACGCGGTGAGCACGGCGCTGAAGGCGAGGATCACGAAGACGGGAGTGCTGTTCTCCATCGCAAGGAAGAGGATCGCGTCCTTGGAGAAGAAGCCGGCGAGGCCGGGCATGCCGATGATGGCGAGCACGCCGATCGTGAAGGTGATGAAGGTGAGCGGCATCTTCTTCCAGAGGCCGCCCATTTTGAAGATGTTCTGTTCGTGGTGGCAGCCGTGGATGACGGAGCCGGAGCCGAGGAACATCAGCGCCTTGAAGAAGGCGTGGGTCGTAAGGTGGAACATCGCGGCGGCAGCGCCGGCGGTGATCATGGTTATCTTAACTGCTCCAACCGCTCCATCTTGAGGCGGAATGTCCAAGCGACCTAGGCCGAAGGCGGCGACCATGTAGCCGAGTTGCGAGAGCGTGGAGTAAGCGAGGACCTTCTTGATGTCGCTCTGGGTGATGGCGCAGAGCGCGGCGTAGAGCGCGGTGGCGGCGCCGACCCACATGACAACCGTGAGCGCGAGGGGCGCGGCGGCGAAGAGCGGCTCGATGCGGCACAGCATGAAGATACCGGCGGCGACCATCGTGGCGGCGTGGATAAGGGCGGAGACGGGCGTCGGGCCTTCCATCGCGTCGGGGAGCCAGACGTGGAGCGGCATTTGCGCGGATTTACCGACGGCGCCGCAGAAGAGGAGCAGCGGGATGGTGGCGGAGACGAGCGCCCCACCCTGCACTTTGTCGGCGATCTCGGAGAGGTTCACCGTGCCGAAGGCGTAGTAGCATGCGATAATGCCGAGGAGAAAACCGAAGTCGCCCACGCGGTTGGCGATGAAGGCTTTTTTGGAGGCGTCGGCGGCGGACTGTTTCGCGTGATAGTGATTGATGAGGACGTAGGAGCTGAAGCCCACGAGTTCCCAAAAGATGAAAATCATGAACAGGTTGTCCGCGAGCACGATGCCGAGCATCGAGAACATGAAGATCGAGAGTCCGCCGAAGTAGCGGGCCTTGGCCTCGTCGTCGTGCATGTAGCCGAGCGAGAACACGTGGACGCACAGGCCGACGATGCCGACGATGGAGATCATCAGCGCGGAGAGGTCGTCGAACTTGATGCCGAGCGAGAGCGCGAAATCGCCGAGGGACAGCCACGTCGTGGAGGCGTCGACGGCGGCGTCGCGGAATCCGCCGAAGGCGAGCGTGAGGCCGCCCGCCGCAACGATGGCGGCGGTGAACGTCGAGACGAGCGCGGCGATGCCGCCGGCGCGGCGGAGGAAGAGGGCGATCACGAGGGCGGACGCGAGAGGCGTCAGCAGCGTGAGCAACGCGATTACAGTGGGCGAATAGCCGAAAACGGAATTAGGCACGTTGGAAAGGGGATCAGTTTTTCAGCGCGTTGAGTTCCTCGACCATGATGGTCTGGCGGCGGCGGAAGAGCGCCACGATGATGGCGAGGCCGACCGCGACCTCGGCGGCGGCGACCGTGAGGATGAAGAACACGAAGACGTTGCCGTCCATCGTGCGGTTGAAGTGCGAGAACGCGACGAGCGCGACCGTCGAGGCGACCAGCATGAGCTCAAGGCACATGTAGATGATCAGGGTGTTCTTGCGGAGGAGCACTCCGAAGAAGCCGATGGCGAAGAGAATCGCGCTGAGGTAGAGATATTCGTTGAGTCCGACGGTCATTTGACGTCCTCCAGGCCTTCAAATTTTTTGCTGAGCACGATCACGCCAAGCATGGCGATCAAGAGTAGGAATCCGACGATCTGCACGGGAAGCAGGTAGGTCGTGAAGAGTTGTTCGCCGTAGGCGCGGAGGCTGGCGCCGACCGGAACCACGGCGGTCGCGGAGGCTTCGGCGGCGGGGGTTTCGAGAGCGCCGCGGTCGGCGAAGGTGACGAGACCGAGGACGAGCAGCGCGAGGGCGAAGCCGCTGGAGACGATGGTCGCTTTTTTGAAGGGCTTGCGGTCGCCGCCGTAGGTATCGAGCAACATCACGATGAAGAGGAACAGCGCGACGACCGCGCCGGCGTAAACGAACACCATGAGCGCGGCCAACAGGAAGGCGTCGAGGAGGACGAAGATCGCGGCGACGCCGACGAGACTCACCAGCAGGCAGAGCGCGGAGGCGATGGTGTTTTTATTGAGAACCACCGCGAGCGCGGAGCCGGCGGTCAGCGCGGCGAAGAAATAGAAGAGGATGTCGGGGGACATGGTTTGAAAATCGAGGCGGAAATCGGAGTCGGAATTTTGACACAGAGAGCACAGAGCTCGGACACAGAGGTCACGGAGGCCTGGAAGCGGGAGGTGTCTTTAATGCGAAAGTGGCGGGATTGGTTTCGGAGGATTGGAACTCTGTGTTCTCTGTGTCCGAGCTCTGTGCTCTCTGTGACCCAGATCGACGGTTTTAATGAATTAGTGCGCGTTGCCGTGTTCTTCGGCGGACTTCTTTTTGTCCCACTTGAAGTGCGAGTCGGGGAGCGTGCCGCCGAGTTCGTAGAGCTTGGCTTTGTTGTTCACCATCTCGGCGCGGGTGTAGCCGCTCATCGAGAATTGGTTTTGCAGCCAGATCGCTTCCTCGGGGCAAACCTCCTGGCAGAGTCCGCAATAGATGCAGCGCAGCATGTCGATGTCGAAGGCCTGCGGGGCTTTCTCGACGTGGGCGTTGGTGGAGTCGGCCGGGATTTCGCCGGGGGTGATGCGGATGGCCTTGGGCGGGCAGACGAATTCGCAGAGCTGGCAGGACACGCACTTTTCACGTCCGTTGGGATCTTTCACGAGCGTGGGGACGCCGCGATAACCTACGGGGATAACGGGACGTTGCTCGGGGTATTCGAGCGTGAGCGGCTTGCGGAAGAGGTGCTTCAGCGTGGTGCGCAACCCGCCGACGATCTGCGGGATGTAGGTGCGCTCCGCGAAGGTGAGCGGTTTGCGTTCGACTTGGATGACGGCCATGGCGCGGGAAAGAGTTTAAGCTCGAAGTTTAAGTTGAAGGGCCGATCAGCGTTAGAGGAGCGCGATGCCGATGGTGTAGGCGACGAGGTTGGCGATGGCCAGGGGCAGGAGTTTTTTCCAGCCGATGGCCATGACTTGGTCGTAGCGGAAACGGGGGAGCGTCCAACGCACCCACATGAAGAAGAAAATCATCGCGAGGACTTTTCCGACGAAGATGCCGATGCCGACGATGCCCGTGACGATGGGCAGGTGGGCAAAGCCGAGGAAGTGCGCGACGTCGGAGAGCGTGATCCACGGGAGCGGATTCCAGCCGCCGAAGAAGAGGAGCATAAAGATCGCGGAGCCGATGAGCATGTGCGCGTATTCAGCGACGTAGAAGAGCGACCATTTGAAGGCGCCGTATTCGGAGCCGAAGCTGTTCACGAGGTCGGCCTCGGATTCGACGGTGTCGAACGGCTGGCGGTTGGTCTCGGCAAAGAGCGCGACGAGGAAGATGAAGGCCGAGAGGGGCATCAGGAAGATGAACCACGCGCCACCCCAGAAGCCGGCCTGGGACTGGAACTCAACGACGCGGGCGAGGCTGAGGGAGCCGGTGAAGGAACCGGGGGCGTCGGTGGCGAGAGGTCCGTTGGTCCAAAGGAACACGGGCAGCACGGAGAGCGTCATCGAGAGCTCGTAGGAGATGAGCTGGGCCGAAGCGCGGATGCCACCGAGGAAGGGGAACTTCGAGTTGGAGGCCCAGCCGGCGAGGATGACGGCGTAAACACCGAGCGAGGAAACGGCGAACACGACGAGGATGCCGAGGTCCACGTTGGCGAGAACGATGGGGACGAGTTTGCCAGCGGAGTCGATGTAGGCGCCGAACGGAACCGCGACCACGGTGGTGAGCGCGGGGATCATCGCGATGATCGGGGCGGCGATGAAGTAGAGCTTGTTCACGTGGCCGGGGACGGCGTCTTCCTTGAAGGCAAACTTGCCGCCGTCGGCCGCGAGTTGGAAGAGGCCGAGGCGCTGGAGGAAGCCGATGCCGGGAACCCACGCGAGGATGGGCGCGATGGTGCGGTTGGGACCCGGGCGGTCCTGGATCCACGCGGCGATTTTGCGCTCGGCCATAGAGCAGGCGGCGGCGATGGGGAACATCACCAGCATCACGGCGAGACCCTGGACGACGAGGCGGATCCAGTGGGGAATTTCGAAGTAGAAGTCGAACATGGCGGCGCGGTCGGGTTAGGCGGTCACGGCGGCGGCGGGCGCGGCGGGTTTGAAGTGGAGGGTTTCGCCTTCGGTGAAGGACAGGCCGGCCCACGGAGTGGAATCGAGGAGGAGACCGGTCTCGGGGATGTTCTTGTAGAGCATCGTGGCGAGCGCGGGGACTTCGGCGGCGATCACGGGCCAGAGCGTGCCGATCTCGGAGGGAACGGCGGAGCCGGCGGCGGCGGACAACGCGGCGAGCGCGGCGATGTCGTTGTGCGCACCGGCCAGCGGGGGAACCGCTTGTATGAACTTCTGGATACGGAACTGCTGGTTGATGAAGGTGCCGGCTTTTTCGAAGACGGTAACGGTCGGGATGACGACCTTGGCGACGGCGCTGGTGGCGTTGGCGTGGGTGCCGAGGTAGATCACGGAGACCTTGGCGAGCTGCGCGGCGGTGAGGCCGGCGGCGAGGAGGTCTTCGTTGATCGCGACGACGGTCTTCACTTTGCCGGAGTCGATTTCGCCGGAGAGCTGCTTGAGCTCGGCGCAAGGAAGCTGCGAGATCAGGCCGGTGACGAGGGCGCCACGAGTGTTGGGGTTGCGGTCGGCGGAGATGAGGAGCTTGTCGCCCTCCCCCACCCGCTTCACCAAGTGCGCCTGCGCACCGAGGGCGGCGGCGAGTTTCTTGGTGATGAATTGTTCTTCGACCGAGCTGCGGCCGGAACCGACGACGGAGATCGCGCCGGCGGATGCTTTGAAGATCGCTGCGGCCTGAGCGACGAGGGCGTCGAGGGCGGTGTCGGATTTGAGCCGGTCGGCGGACTGGACCTGCTTGTAGAGGACGCGGCCGGAGTCGGGCATCCACGTGTCGTTCACCTCGTCATTGCGACGCGGGGTGATGCGGTAGATGACGCCTTCGCGGGACCAGACGACGGAGTTAACGCCGGTGGAGGACTCGGTGCAGATGGAGTTGGTCTGCTTGAGGAACCAGACGCGCATCTTGAAACGGAAATCCGTCGAGGTGAGCGCGCCGACGGGGCAGATATCGACCGTGTTGAGCGAGTAGTTGTGATCGAGTTTCTTGTCGGGGTGGCAGGTCAGCGTGGAGTAGCTGCCGCGGTCCACGAAACCGAGGACGTCCTGGCCGGCGACGTCGCGGGAGAAACGGATGCAGCGCGAGCAGAGCACGCAGCGCTCGTCGTCGAGTGTGACGCGCGGGCCGAGTTGGGTGCGCTTGGGCTTCACGTTCTTCTGCTCGA
>CAMBLN010000124.1 GCA_945868215.1 Opitutus sp. GAS368 | reverse complement strand
GCTCTTCAGCGCCGCAGCCATGAACTTTAAGAAGCTCCTGGGCTTCTTTTTGGCCTTTTTGTTCCGCCTGCTCTCCGCTCTTCTCCCGTCTCGCCCCACGGCCTGCCGAACATGTCTTGCCTAAAATGGCGTTTTTCAGAACCGACTTATCTAGCCGTGTGCCAATGAGGTTTAAGGCCTTATTGTTTTTGGCGTATAGACAGATTTCACCACCACCCAACGATAAATCCTTGGGCTCCCTTTATTATAAATACGCAAATATTCTTGGTCGCATGGGCGACTATGCTGGGGATCAATGATTGGGTGCCGTTGAATATGGCGAAGCGCACAGTATAAAACCACAAGGAACTCACGAAGACTGCGGCCGTGCTGAACCAGCCTTTGGGGGTAAACGTCCACGTGAGCCATTCGTTCCAGCGCCAGATTTCAATTGCCCGCCAAGTCGCGGTCTCACCCATGTCCCAGGCCCATAAGAATGGGTGCAGGGCGGCAAATAACACGGAGGCACCGAAGACTCCCGCCCAGCGCAGCGCTTTGCCTCTGTTTTCAATCACTATGAAGCCTCGAAAAATAAGTTCTTCGATGAAGGCCGCGATCAGGGAGTAAACGCCGAAGACAACGGTCATGGTGGATTGCTCTTCACTGATGCCCAGATGAAGTTCGCCCCAGGTTTCGGCCGAGACGATGATGACCGCACCAACGGCGGCGAATACGCAGGCTTTCACGGATGCAGGGGTGGCGCCCGGCAGGGGATTTGAACTCGCAGTTCCCGTCCTATGGGCGAGATAGTCCTGTCTCCAAAGATGGAATACGTAGAGCCCGACTGCGATCATCAGGATGTGGAAGGGGGATTCGTCGTTCATCTTATGGTTGAGTTATTGGTTAGCCATTTGCCGGGTCTTTCCTAGCGTGCAAGGTGTTTATGTCCGCCACCTCCATCACAACCCCCAATCAGGCCATGCCTCAGGATTTTGCCACGGTGTTCGCGCGGTTGAAGCCGCACATGGCAGCCTTGGATGTTTTTTTACGCGGGCAACTTGAGGCGTTCGAGCCCGAGATTCGCGACATGGCGGATTACTGCATCGACACGTCGGGCAAGCGGATTCGCCCGGCACTCGTTTTTTTGAGCGGCTGGACCGGGGATGAGGCGATACCGGCCGACGTGGTGCGCGTGGCGGCGGTGGTGGAGCTCGTGCATCTCGCCACGTTGGTGCACGACGATATCATGGATGAGGCGGATCTACGTCGCAGCCGGCGCACGGCTTCGCGGGAATATGGTCCCGAGGCGGCGGTGTTGCTGGGTGACGCGCTTTTTGCCCATGCGCTTCACCTGGCGGCCCAATTTCCCACGCCGGAGATTTGTCATGCGGTATCGGATTCGACGCGAAAAGTCTGTGCCGGGGAGATCGTGCAAACGTTGCGTCGCGGGACGACGAACATCACGCGCGAGGATTATTTCCGCGTCATCGATTTGAAGACTGCCGAGCTGTTTCGCATTTCGTGTTTTTTGGGCGGGAAACTGGGTGGGTATCCGTCCGAGTATGTCGAGGCGGTGACGCGTTTTGGGCGTCACTTGGGAATCGCGTATCAAATCTACGATGATCTGGCCGATTTTTTCGGGCAGGAGACGCGCATAGGAAAAACCCTGGGCACGGATTTGCAGAGCGGGAAGGTGACGCTGCCCTTGCTGGCTTTGCTTGATCGCCTGCCGGCGGATGACCGTGCGCTGCTGGTGGACGAAATTCTTCATCGTCGTGAACCTGATTTGGCGGTGCGTATCCGGCAGATGGGGGAGCTTGGAATTTTTGCCGTCGTGACGGCTGAAGTGGAGACTGAGCTGGTTCATGCGGAGGAAGCCCTTGCGCCTCACGGTGCGTTGGCTCCGACGGCGCTTTTGAAGCAGCTGTGTGATACTTTGCGCAATCAGGTGCGGAACCTGCAGCTGCCGGTCGGCGTCTAGGTTTGCGCCTGAGCGTCTGAATCCCCAATTTGTTCACCGTGGACGTCACATCCAAAGTTCTCGCCAAAACCTTGGTGGCCTCGCCTGAGCGCCAGCTGGAGGCGGGTTCGGACTGGATGGTGGTGCAACGTGTGCAAGCAGGGGATGTGGCGGCGTTTGACCAGCTCATCCTCAAATATCGCGAGAGGGTTTACGCCATGATCTATAACATGACCTCCAACCGGGAGGATGCGGCGGATTTAACGCAGGACTCCTTCATCAAGGCTTTTCAGTCGATCAACCGCTTCCAAGGGCAGTCTTCATTCTTCACCTGGCTTTATCGTATCGCTTTAAATTCTGCCTTAACCCATATCCGTAGGAATAAGTTACGATCTTTTTTTAGTTTTGATAAAGTTCATGAGGATGCCACGGTTTCGGCCGTTCTCAACCAGTTGACGGATAAGAAAGATGTGCAGCGCGAAGTGTTTGTGAGCGAACTTCAGGAAAAATTGAACGAAGCGATGCTCAAGTTGTCTATCCCCCACAGAACCGTGGTAACTTTATTCGAAATTGATGGCCTCAGTCATGAGGAAGTCGCCGAGATCATGAATTGCTCGGTGGGCACGGTCCGTTCCCGACTTCACTACGCGAAACAGCTTCTGCAAGCCGAACTCCAATCCTACGTCCGCTGATGATTACACCCCCTGAACGCGACGCATCCGGTAAAGTGAATCTTGAAGACTTGCTGCGTCTCAAACGCGCCGAACGACCCGAGCCGGAGTTCTGGAGCCGGTTTGAGGAAGAGCTGCGGGTCAAGCAACTGGCGGCCATCGTGGAAAAACGTCCTTGGTGGATTACGCTGCGCCTGCCGCAAGCTGCGCGAGTCTTGGTGCGGTTTCAGTTGCCGGTCGGTGCGGCTGCAATCCTGGCGTTGGGTTTCGTTGTGGTGCGGGAGTATCGGCCGTCGGGGATTTCCTCGGAGGTCATGCAGCCGGTGCTGGCTTTGAATGCGGCCGACGATACGGCGATGAACACGGTTCCGGCCGAAAAGGAAAACTCCACTGTTGTTGCCAGCGATATCTCATCTTCTGCGCACGTGCTAGATGACGTTGCGGCAACCCGTGTTGCCGAGGCTTTACCGCTCCGGGTTGCCGTGGAAACGGAGAACTCCATCGATGCCGAAGTGTCGGTTCCTGAGATTGCCCCCGCCGGCCAAGGTGGATTGACGGCTATGATCCCTTGGGCGGTTTCACCCACTCCTTCCGCGCATGCCGAAGCTGAACGCACCGCAGCCTTGGGTGAACTTCCTCAAGTGCATTTTGCCGCAAGCGTGAATCCGGTGCGTGATCATTCCTTTGATAGCGAAGTGTCCCTGCAGACAGTGGCGCTTTCATCCCGCGCGGTTCCCGCCGCGGATGTGGCCTCCGTGCAACCGGCTCCGGTTTCGCCTCGCGAGATTCGCCGCAATCGCATTCTCACCGACCTGGTCCTCGCCGACAACAACTCGGATGTGGAGCGTTCCCGTATGGCCCAAGTCCGCGAGGTGCTCACGAGTTCACTCGATGAAGACCGGCTCTATGACAGTGTTCGTCGCGTTGGCATGGGCGGTGACCGGCTCACGCTAAAGTTTTAACCGGGATCTTTTTTTGAGCCGCGCGAGAACCTCGCGCGGCTTTTTTGCTTTTGGGCCCCGGCTCGTTTACCCTGGTTCACATGAGAACGGAAAAAGACTCCATGGGCGCGATGCCCGTTCCTGAAGATGCACTGTATGGCGCCTCCACCCAGCGTGCGGTGCTGAATTTTCCGATCAGCGGACGTCCCATGCCGGATGGATTTATTCGAGGGCTGGGTCTCGTGAAGATTGCCTGCGCGCGAGCCAACGAAGAGCTCGGCAAATTATCGGCAGACAAGAGCCGCATCATCCAGCAGATAGGGCGTGAAGTGGCCGCGGGGAAATTGTCCGCGCATTTTCCAGTGGATGTGTTTCAGACGGGTTCCGGCACTTCGACCAACATGAATGCGAATGAGGTGATCGCGAATCGGGCGAGTCAGCTCGGCGGCGAACCGATCGGCTCGAAGAAACCGGTTCATCCCAATGACGACGTGAACCTCGGGCAATCGTCCAACGACATCATTCCGACCGCGCTGCATGTGAGCGTGGCGGTCGCGTTGAGGGAAAACCTTCGTCCGGCGCTGGAGCATTTGCAGGCGGCGCTCGACGCGAAGGCGCGGGCGTTTGAGCCGATCATCAAGATCGGGCGCACGCATTTGATGGATGCCACGCCGGTGACGCTGGGGCAGGAGTTTTCCGGGTATGCGGCCCAAGTCGCGAAGGCGGTGGAGCGCACGGACAAGGCGATTCTGTCGCTGCGTGAACTGGCGGTGGGAGGGACGGCGGTCGGCACGGGCATCAATTGTCATCCTGAATTCGCAGGCAAAGTGGCGCGCATTTTGTCCGAGGAGACCGGAATCGCGTTCATCGAGGCGCGTAATCACTTCGAAGCACAGGCCGGGCGTGATGATGCGGTCGAGGTGGCCGGACTCCTCGCGACCATCGCGGCGAGCCTCACCAAAATCGCCAACGATATTCGCCTGCTTGGCTCGGGGCCGCGCAGCGGGCTGGGGGAGCTGCGCCTGCCGGCCACGCAGCCCGGTTCGTCGATCATGCCGGGCAAGGTCAATCCGGTGATGAGCGAGATGCTCGTGCAGGTGTGCATTTATACGCAGGGTTTGTCGCAGATGGTCGTGATGTGCGGACGCGACGGACACTTCGAACTCAATGTCACGATTCCTCTCATCGCCTATGCTCTGCATGAGTCGGTTCATGTGCTCGCCAACGGCGCGCGGCAGTTCGCCGACGCCTGCGTGGCCGGACTGGAGGCGGACGGGGCGCGTTGCCGTGAACTCGTTGACCGGTCGCTGATGCTGGTGACCGCGTTGAATCCATATATTGGATACGACAATGCCGCGGCTGTCGCCAAGGAGGCGCTGGCCACCGGCAAGACGCTCAAGGAGGTTGTGCTGGCCAAAGGCCTCATGACAGCCGACGCGCTTGACGCGGCATTGGATCCGAAGTCGATGACGAAGCCAGGCGAGAGCGCGCTTGCGGCGGGCGGAGGCTGAATTTTATTTCAAGTCATGTCCGTCCACCAAGCCACGCTTACGCTTCGCACGTCCGGCCAAGGCACGCAGGAGATCACCGATGCGGTTGGCCGGGAGGTGACGCGCAGCGGATTAAAGACCGGAGTGGTCACGGTGTTTTGCCGGCACACCAGCTGTTCGCTCGTTGTCATGGAGAACGCGGATCCGACGGCGCGGCTTGATCTGGAAGGGTGGCTCAACCGGCTCGTTCCTGAGGACGATCCGCATTTCGAGCATACGCTGGAAGGGCCTGACGATATGCCGAGTCACATCAAGATGGCGCTGACGCGCACGAGTGAGAGCGTGCCCTTTGCGGAAGGGCGGATGCTGCTCGGAACGTGGCAAGGGATCTTCTTGTGGGAGCACCGCCGCGCCCCGCACGTGCGGAATCTGGTGGTGACGGTGATCGGCGAGTGAGTTGAGCGGGTCTTTCAGCGGGAATAAGCCTGGCGGTATTCGGAGGCGGAGCGGCCGAAAAATTTCCTGAAGGCGCGGCAAAAGCTCTCGGCGTTCGGATAGCCGATCTCGGCGGCCACTACCTTGATGGATTGCTTGCCCGTGGCCAGCGCGTGACCGGCGGTGCGCAGGCGCTTTTCGATCAAATATTGGTGCGGGCTTTCGCCCAGCTGCTTGCGAAAGAGCATGTGCAGGTGCGACACGCTCACGTCCGCCGCCTTCGCCACGTCGTCCAGCGAAAGCGGTTTTGAGTACTTCCGGTTGATGAAGTCGGTCGCGAGGCTGAGTTGCGTATGAACCGCCTGGGCGCGCGCCAGCGAACGGGAGCGCTCCAGCTCGAAGTCCAGGCGTGAAAGTATCAGGTTTCCCACTACGTTCCGGCCGAGCGCGGCGTAGTGGAACGCGTGCAGCATCTCCTCCATGAAGGCGTGCATTGATTTGCGGTCCTTCCATTGGAACACCCGCGGCCAGTCCGCCGGCATGCCGAGCTCCGCGCAATCGAACCACAGGACGTAACAGTGGTAATAACTCTCCGCCGGTGAATCCGAAACCGATCTTTGGCCGGCGCGATGGCAGAACACCGCGCCTTCACCGTGCAACACGGGCGTGTCCTCGAGGCCGTAGACCGTGCCTTCATGAATGATCTCGAACAGCATCTCGTTTGCCGACGCCGTGATTGGTTTCCGGGAGCCGCCCAGCGGACTCTTGTAGGTGCCGACCCGCGTGAGTTGCAGGGGTAGATTTCGCCAGCTGTTCATAGTTTTAGTCAATTCGCATCTCGAATATCTTCTGGTAAGGTAGGAGTGTCTAACCCCTCGTGTAGCTTTTGACAAGCCAGCCAACCTCACTCCCAACCATGATCCCTCAAATTACCGTTCAGTTATACAGCGTTCGCGACCTCGCGAAGCAGGACTACGCCGGCACGATCCGGACCATCGCCGAGACCGGCTTTGGCAACGTCGAACCCGCCGGCTATCCCGGCTACTCGGCGCAGGAAGCCGCCAAGCTTTTCAAAGAGCTCGGACTGAAGGCGCCCTCCGCCCACATCGGTCTGCCGATCGGCGAAAAAAAGAACGCGATCCTCGATGAGGCCCTGCTGATGGGGCACAAGTATCTCATCACCGGTTGCCCGCCCAAGTTTCGGGAGCATTACACCTCGCTCGACAACGTGAAGGCGATGGCCGAGCTCTACAGCGAAGCAGCGGCCAACGCCGCCCCGCACGGCATCCAAGTCGGCTATCATAACCATGACTGGGATCTCGTTGAGATCGACGGCCGCCGTTCCTATCAGGTGTTTCTCGAAAACACGCCCGACACCGTGCTCTACGAAGCCGATGTGTTCTGGGTCGCCCGCGCCGGACTTGATCCCGCGGCTTTCATTCAAGAGATCGGTGCGCGCGGGAAAGTGCTGCATTTCAAGGACGGCATTGTTTCGAACCAGGCGACCTTCAAGGAAGCGACCACTGAGAGCGGCAAGATCATGGTCAGCGACTCGATTCCGTTCCGCGCCGCCGGCACGGGGCAGGTTGACCTGATCGCCGCTTCGAAAGCGGTGCGCCACGCCGAGTATCTCGCGGTCGAGCTCGACAGTTTCGAGGGCGACATGATGCAGGCCATCAAGGCGAGCTACGCCTATCTCACGTCCAACAAGATTGCCCAAGGCACCAAGTAATTTTTACACCCCACCCACATGGCTAAAAAAATCGGCATCGGAATCATCGGCTGCGGCAACATCTCGCAGGCCTACTTTAACGGAGCTAAACTTTTCGAAGTGCTCAAGGTCGTCGCCTGCGCGGACCTCAAGACGGAGCTCGCCGAGGCGAAAGCCTTGGAGCACGGCTGCAAGGCGCAGACCGTGGACGAGCTTCTCGCGAATCCCGAGGTGCAACTCGTCATCAACCTCACCATCCCGGCGGTTCACGCAAAGATCAGTCTCGCCGCGCTCAACGCCGGCAAGCATGTCCACAGCGAGAAGCCGCTCTCGGTGAACTTGAAGGACGGCCAGAAAATCATGGAGACCGCGAAGGCCAAGGGTCTGCTGGTCGGCTGCGCGCCCGACACCTTCATGGGCGGCGGCTTCCAGACCTGCCGCAAACTCATCGACGACGGCTGGCTCGGAAAAGTGGTGGGCGGCACCGCTTTCATGATGAGCCGCGGTCCGGAGAGCTGGCACCCGAATCCCTCGTTTTTCTACGAGAGCGGCGCCGGCCCGATGTTTGACATGGGCCCGTATTATGTGACCGCGCTGGTGCACCTGCTCGGACCCGTGAAGCGCGTGAGCGCGATCACGAGCAAGGCGTTCGACCAACGCATCGCCACCTGCAAAGAGCAGTTCGGCAAGTTGCTGCCGGTTGAGATTCCGACGCACTACTCGGGCTCGCTGGAGTTCCATTCGGGCGCGGTCATCACGGCGACGATCTCGTTCGACGTGTATGCGCACGGGCACAGCCCGATCGAGCTCTACGGCACCGAAGGCTCGATGAAGGCGCCGGATCCGAACACCTTCGGCGGTCCGATCCAGCTTTGGACGCCCGCGACGAAGGAATGGCAGACGCAGGCTTTCAGCCATCGTTACCTAATGAACTCGCGCAGCATCGGCGCGGCGGATCTGGCCTACGCGATTCTGAGTGGCGGCAAGCGCAAGCACCGCGCGAGCGGCGGGCTGGCGCTCCATGCGCTGGAAGTCATGCACTCCTTCGAGCAGTCGTCGAAGACGGGCAAGAGCATCGCGATCCAGTCCCGCCCCGAGCAGCCCGAGGCGCTGCCGCTGGGATTGATCGAAGGTCGTCTCTGATCAGGTTCGGTCCGGACGCGTCCGACCGGTAAACCAAGGCGGCCAATCCTTCGCGGGATTGGCCGCTTTTTTTTCAAGGGGCGGGGGTGACCGGGTCAATGAGTCGGTTGAGATGCTCGATGACGGGTGCGGGCACCGGATTTTGGACGGGTTGTCCGTGCCAGATCTGGTTTTCGAGGAACCCGGCCAGGCGGGGATTGCCGGTTTTCTCGCCGTTGTATTCGCGAAGAATATCGCGGAAGTCGGTGTGGTCTTCACGGCTCCACGGATCGCGTTTCAACCGCGGGAGCATTTTTTCCAGTTCGGAGACCGTGCGCGGAAACAGGAAAAGGTAATAGCGGAACCGGAGGTTTTCGGCGGGGACGTAATCCGTGTGGGAAAGGCGGTGGTTGCCGTCGCTATCGGTCTGCCAGCCGGCGGGTGAATACAGGCGGAAGACCGTGGGGTATTCGACCGGGATACGGCGCAGGTTTCGCGCCTTTTCGGCGGGGTCGTTGGTTTCGAGGAACGGACGATGGGTGATGTAATCAACCTAAATTCCGCAGTTGAAGGGTGGTTTTGGCGGGGGTGAAGGACGAGGTTGGGTGGTTTTATGAAGGAACGGGAATGGCGGATTTCAACTGCGGCGCAGTTGTTCGTATCCAGTCGTGGAGGCGCAGGTAGCCGTCGCGCGATT
>CAMBLN010000123.1 GCA_945868215.1 Opitutus sp. GAS368 | reverse complement strand
CCGCCCTGCCGTGGCCCCTGTCGAGATGAGGGCCAGCCCCAGCAAAAAGAATCGTTTCATTTTATAAAAAATAACCGCGTTGTTTTTCAGTGACCGGTAATCCGGCGCGTTCCATGACCTTGAGCAAATCTTCCCACGTCGCACGCTTGGCCTTCTTTGCCGCCACCGGCCCCGCGGCTTCCTGCCTGAGCAGGTAACTGGGATGGTAGCTCACGATGACCGGCTTTCCGGAAAATTGTTTCCATTGTCCGCGCACTTCCCCGAGCGTTTTAAAACTGCCCGCACCGAGCAATCCCTGCGCGGCGGTTGATCCCAGCGCCACGATCAACTCGGGCGCCACGATTTCTATCTGCGCCATGAGAAACGGCAGGCAGAACGCCATCTCTTCGGACGTCGGTGCACGATTGCCCACTTGCTCCATGCCTTCCGACGTCGGCGTTTGCGGACGCCAGTTCATGATATTGCCGATGTAAACGTCCTCCCGTTTCAGTCCCATCGCCAAAATCATTTTCGTGAGCAACTGCCCCGCAGGACCGACAAACGGCTCTCCCTTCACCTCTTCCTCCGCACCCGGCGCTTCACCCACGAACATAATTTTCGCATCCAGCGAACCGACACCAAGGACCACTTTTTTACCGGGACGCACATTGGCCACGCACACCGGATGCGTGAGCACGAGGTTGCGCAACGCCTCCCAACGCGACGTTTTGTCCCCGGGCGGAAGCGAGACTACGGGCGGAGGCGGAAGCGTCGTCGCGGCGGCCGCCTTCGGCACCGGCGCCGTCCGTGAAACCGTGCTCACGGGCGCGGTGTCTGCGGCCGCAACCGACGCGGGCTGCTTAGGCTCCACCTGTGCAACTGAACCCGGGGCGCGCGACGCGATGACTTTGCGCAGAGCCGCGATACTTTCCGGCGACACGGAAACCGACGTCACGCCCGTGGATTTCAGGCGCTTGAGTTCGTCGGTCAGGGCGGTGAGCGCGGCGCGCATAAAGAGGTTTACGTCCGGTGGACGACGGCGAGCTTCTCGACATACTTGCCGAGCAAGTCGAACTCTAAATTGACCGGCGCACCCGCCCGCTTCTCACGCAGATTTGTAACCTGGATCGTGGTCGGAATTATCCACACGGCAAACGCATCGCCCTCGACCTCCGCCACCGTCAGCGAAATGCCGTCGATGGTGATGCTGCCCTTGTGAATGAGGTAGCGCCCCAGCCCCGCCGGAGCACGCACGCGCAGGTAGTGATCCGCACCGCGGGGTTCAAACACCTCGATCACTCCCTGCCCGTCCACATGTCCGGTTACAAAGTGCCCGCCCATCTTGCCTCCAAAACGGAGCGCCCGCTCCAGGTTGACCGCCGCCCCCGCCGCGAGCGTCGAGAAATTCGTCAGCCGCCGTGTTTCTTCGAGCACGTCAAACCACACATTTTTCGCGTCAAAAAGGGTGATCGTCAGGCAGCAGCCGTTCACCGCGATGCTGTCGCCGGGCGCGGCATCCGCCAAAACGATGCCGGCGGCCACTTGCAGTTTCCACGAATCCGCCCCTTGCGTGAAGGCGACAACGTGGCCGGTTTCTTCTACGATTCCTGTGAACATGGGATTACTTCAGTTTGACGCGCAACACGGCGGTTTCGCCGCCTCGGCTGGTCAATAAAACAAACTCGGTGCGCGCCGCGTCCGCCTCGATGACCGCAAGTTTCTCCACCGCCTCGGCATAGGTTTTGATCTCGGTTCCGTCCACTTCGAGTATCCAGTCGTCGGGACGAAGCCCCGCCGTTCCGACCGGACTGTTGTTCTTCACGAAACTCGCCACCACGCCTTTGTGGCCGGCGACTTTCACGCGCCGCACCACCCCGTCGCCATAAACAAATTCACGGGCCGTAAAACCGAGTTTTTCAAAATAAGTGCGATCCGCCTCGCGCATCAATTCGGGCTGCTCGGCCAGCGTCGCCTTTACTTCCACAGTCTCGCTGCCGCGCAAAACCGTCAGCACCACGACGTCCCCCGGCTTGCGCTTGCCCAGCTCGCGCTCGAAGTAATTCACCACGATCCGATCCGGCTTCAAACGCGGCAGGGGCCGCCCGTCCAGCGCCAGAATGATATCGCGGTTTTTGAGCCCCGCCGCTTCCGCCGGACTGCCCTCAAGCACTTCACTCACGACGCAGCCCGACTTGTCGCTCAACTTAAGAAACGACGCGACTTCGGGGTCCATCGGCTGCAACCCGTAGGCGCCGAGCCAGCTGATAGGACGTCCCGTGACGCTCGCGGGCACCCGCGACAGCCACGGCGTGATTTCGGCCGCGAGTTGAAACACGCTGCTCTCCTCCACGTTCAACAACATGATCGGCAGGCCGCGGTCATTGCGTGAATACTGGACGAAGGTCTGCCCGAAACCTCCGATCGCCACGCCGGCGAACGTCCCCGCACGATCAAACACCGGCAATCCCGGCGAAGCCACCTCGGCCAGCGCGATCGCCGTGCGCTCCGGCAGCGACTGCACCAGCGAAACCCGGCTGGACATGAAATAGGGCGTGAAATCCTCGTCCTTCCCCCGCAGCCCCACGCCCCAGAACTCCTCGCCGATCGCGGGTTCGGAAGCCGTGGCCTTTGCCGAAAACATCGTGACCGGCACGAGGCTCGCCCGAAGTTTTTCCTCAACGCGCACAAAATGCCAGCCGCTCAACGGATCCTGCCCCAGGTATTCACCGGTCGAATACTCGCTCACGGGCCGCCCCGGCAGGTAAATCCGGAAATCCTTCAGCTTGGAGGGCTGCACGAATGTGTTGATCGCCGTCGCCGGCAGCGCGATCGTGCCCGCGGAATCAGCGACCACCGCGCCCACGATCGTCGGCCTGCGATCCAGTTCGGTCTCCGTGAAAAACTCCACGGCGACAACACACTTGACCCGCTCCGCGAAGAGCGCGGGAAGTTCATCTGCCTTAGAGGCGACTGCGGACAGGACGAGGGTGGCCGCCCCAAAAAAAAGTCGGATGGATTTGATCATGGCTTGAGAATGTAGAGGGATACGCGGCGGTCGGTTTCCGCTTCGACAAGAGTTGGGGCGGGCTTTGCGACAAAAGCCGCATGCTGCGCTTTGGCGACGTCCAATGACGTGATTTTTTCCCGGTTGATCTTGGTGATGATATCGCCGCGATTCAGTCCGGCGACAGCCGCGGGGAACCCGGGCTGCACGCCGATCACGAGCAGCCCCGTGTCGTCATCGAGCTGGTTTTCCCGGGCGTAAGCGCGTGAAACCTTGCGCACCGTAAGTCCCCATTTCTCGAAGGCCCACTCCTCCCCTTGCCTGCTTTCCAGTTTCTCCGTGACCAGTTCCGGCGAGAGCGTTTGGTCACCTCGCTTGACCTCGATCTTCACCGCCGTGCCGACCGGCAGGCTCGCGATAATATTCAGGATAGGCGGCAATTGCTCCGGGAAACGACCGTCCACCGGCGCGCCGTTGATCGAAAGCACGATGTCACCGCCACGCAGTCCGGCCTTTGCCGCAGGCGAGCCCGGATCAACGCTGTTGATGAGCAATCCCGTATTCTGTTTGAGCGAATAAAACCCCTCCAGATCCAGCAGCGCCCCCGGAACGATGCCGATATAGCTGCGCGTGATGTTCCCGTCCGCCTCCAGACCCGCCACCACCCGCTTCGCAATGTTTGCCGGAATGGCGAAAGCCAGATTGTCCGCGCCCAGATAACCCCGCGAATTGATACCGATCACACGCCCTTTTTCATCAACCAGCGGTCCGCCCGAGTTGCCCGGGTTGATCGCCGCGTCGGTTTGCAGCCACGTGTTAAACAGACCCGTCTCGTAGCCCTTCACACCGCGATTGTCCGCGAAGTAACGGCGGTTGTTTGAAATGATTCCACGCGTCACCGTGCGCGTGAGTCCGTGCGGCGTTCCCACCGCATACACCGTCTGCCCCGGAAACAAATCGTCCGAATCCGCAAACTTCGCATGGGTAAACGTGAGCCCGCGCCGTTTCACCTCGGCCAGATCGATGCGCAACAACGCCAGATCCGTCCAATGATCCCAGCCGACCAACGTCGCATTGACGCGCTCCAGACTCGCCAGCGTGACCGACAATTCCACCGACCGCGGACTCGCGACATGCGCGTTCGTCAGGATGAGCCCGTCCGCCGACACGATCACCCCGGATCCAATCCCCGACGTAAACCGGCGCGCACCCGCATCAAACGACTCCTCGCGCACATCAATGCGCACCACCGCGTCCAGCAAATGGGTAAACCCGCGGGAAACGTCGGCTTTGACCGCCGTCGCCGCCACAAAAAATGCGGCGGTCAGCAGGGTGATTTTTCGAGTGATTGACGACAGGGGGGTTTCCTTCACGGTGGCGGGTTTCATCCGATGGCAACGCATTGCAAAGACTACGACTTTCTCCAGATCGAACCGCATTGGCAAACCTTCTGGGAAAACAATCGCTCCTTCCGCACCGACAACGACACGTCGAAGCCGAAATACTACGTGCTCGATATGTTCCCCTACCCGTCCGGCGCGGGCCTGCACATCGGACACCCCGAGGGCTACACAGCCACCGACATCATCGCGCGCTACAAACGCGCCAAAGGCTTCAACGTCCTCCATCCCATCGGTTGGGACGCCTTCGGTCTCCCCGCCGAACAGCACGCCGTGAAAACCGGCACTCACCCCGCATCCAACACGCAGAACAACATCACCAACTTCCGCCGTCAGATCAAAGCCCTCGGCTTCTCTTACGATTGGGAGCGCGAGGTGGACACGACCGACCCGAAATACTTCAAGTGGACGCAGTGGATTTTCCTCCAGCTCTTCAAGAAGGGTCTGGCCTACGTCGATGAGCGCCCCGTGTGGTGGTGCCCCGAGTTGCGCACCGTCCTCGCCAACGAAGAAGTCCAGGACGGCAAATCCGAGGTCGGTGGTTTTCCCGTCGAGCGCCGCAATCTCCGCCAGTGGGTTCTCCGCATCACCGCCTACGCCGAGCGCCTGCTCGCCGACTTGAAGGACGTCGATTGGCCCGACTCCACCAAGCGCATGCAGGAAGCCTGGATCGGCCGCAGCGAAGGTGCCGAGCTCCTCTTCAAACTCGAACAAGAACACCTCGGCGACCTGAAGGTGTTCACCACGCGCCCCGACACGCTCTTCGGCGCCACCTACATGGTGATCGCCCCCGAGCATCCCTTGGTCAACGCGCTCACCACTCCCGAGCAACGCGACGCCATCGACGCCTACAAGAAAAAGGTCGCCGGCAAGAGCGACCTCGAGCGCACCGACCTCGCCAAGGACAAGAGCGGCGTGTTCACCGGTTCGTTCGCCATCAATCCCGTCAACGGCGCCCGTCTCCCCATCTGGGTCGCCGACTACGTGCTCATGGGCTACGGCACCGGTGCCATCATGGCCGTCCCCGCCCACGACGAACGCGACTTCGAGTTCGCGCACCAATACCACCTGCCCGTCATCCAGGTCATCGAGCCCGATCATAACGACAACGCCTCCAACGGCCACGGCTCGCCCAAGCTCCCCTACACCGGCGACGGCAAACTCGTCCACTCCGAGGACTACACCGGCCTCCCCTGGGCCGACGCCAAAAAGAAAATCACCGCCGACCTCGCGTCGAAGGGCCGCGGCAAGGCCACCGTCAACTACAAGCTCCGCGACTGGCTGTTCTCCCGCCAACGCTACTGGGGCGAACCGTTCCCCGTGCTCTGGGTAACCGAGTCCGACTATGCACTCGCCGCCGCCTCTCGCGCCGCCGATCTCCCGCCCTCGCCCGTCACCTACCGCGACGCCGCCACCGGCGACACATGGTATGCTCTCCCGCTGCCGGCCGCCGCGCTCCCGCTCACCTTGCCCGAGGTCGAGTCCTACCTGCCCAGCGGCAACGGCGAAAGCCCCCTCGCCAACGTCACCGAATGGCTCGAGGTCTGGGTCAACTTCGCCACCGGCGCCTCCGTCCCCGCATCCCAATCGCGTCCCGTAGGCGAATCTTGGATACGCGGACGTCGCGAGACCAACACCATGCCGCAGTGGGCCGGCTCCTGCTGGTATTACCTGCGCTTCCTCGACCCGAAAAACGAGACCGCCTTCGCCGACCCCAAGCTCCTCGCCTACTGGGGCGTCCCCGATCTCTACGTCGGCGGCGCCGAACACGCCGTGCTACACCTGCTCTACGCGCGTTTCTGGCACAAGGTCCTCTTCGACCTCGGCGTCGTTCCGCAGGCCGAGCCGTTCACCAAGCTCTTCCACCAGGGCATCATCCTCGGCGAAGACGGCGAAAAGATGTCCAAGAGCCGCGGCAACGTCGTCAGTCCCGACACGATCATCGCGTCGCACGGCACCGACACGCTCCGTCTCTACCTGATGTTCCTCGGACCACTTGAGGCGATGAAACCGTGGAGCATGACGCAGATCGAAGGCGTCTTCCGCTTCCTCCAAAAAGTCTGGCGCGAATGCATCGGCCGCGAGGGCGAGATCAACCCGAAGATCAGCGATGACGCCTCCGCCGATTCCACGGAGCTCCTCAAAACGCTCCACGAAACCATCAAGAAGGTCGGCGACGACATCGAGAACCTGCGCTTCAACACCGCGATCTCGCAGATGATGATCTGCGTGAACGCCATCCAGAAAGCCGAGCGCGTCAGCCTCTCGACGATCCGCGCCTTCCTTCAGGTCCTCGCCCCCCTCGCCCCGCACATCACCGAAGAACTCTGGACCCGTCTCGGCGGCACCGGTTCGATCCAGCAGGCCGCCTGGCCGCAGTTCGACCCCGCCAAACTCGTCGCCACCGAGCTAAAAGTCGTCGTGCAGATAAACGGCAAAAAGCGCGCCGAGCTTTTGGTTCCTGTCGGCACCTCCCAAGACACCGCCTTCTCGCTCGCCCAAACCCACCCCGAAAGCGCGACTTACCTTGCGGGGAAAGTGGTCAAACGCGTCGTGTTCGTGCCCGGCAAGATCCTCAATATTGTTGTTGAATAATACCGGTCGGACCTGTTTCTTCTAGGGTATAAACCCTAGTTGATGCGGTGCGCTTCTCGCTAATAATTCCCTAAAAATCATCATCCGCACACCGTTTAACCAGGATGTCTCCACCCGCCATGAGCACAATCAAGCGCCCTACCTGCAAAGCCCTATCGGTCTTTTTCATTGCGGCTTTCGCTGTTGCCTTCACCTCGCTGGCGCAAGCCGCCGACGGGAAACGGAAAAACCCCACCAGCAAACTTTATGTCGCTGACGTCGAGGGTATTTCATCGATCAATACCGGCGAAAAAATCGAGGATCTCACCAAAAAAACCGTGCACAATGCCGAGGGCGTCATCCTTGAAACCAGCCCTGATTCCAACAACGCCATCGTGCTTTCCAACGGAACCGGCATCGCCTTCGATCCCGACACCCGCCTCGAAATGAAACGCTTCCTGCAGGAACCGTTTTCCCCCAATCGCACGGATCTCGAAGTCGAGCCTTCCGTTTCGCAAACCACCGCCTTTATCCCTCGCGGCACCGTCGGTCTCTGCACCAGCAAAATGGTCGCGGGCAGCACGATGAATTACAACACGCGCCACGCCAACATCTCCATCCGCGGACGCAAGGCGGTCATCGAAACCACCGATAACGAAACGATTGTTTCCCTTCTTGAAGGCGATGTGACGGTCCGCGGCGACCTCATGGCCGGCGGCCAATCCCTCAAACCCGGCCAGCAGGCCATCATCACCCGCAACTCGAACTCCGAGGCTCCGTTGATCAAAATCCAGGACATCCCCCCGGCCGACTGAACCGCCTCAGCGCCAAGGTCACGCAGGCCTGTATGGCCCGCAAAACCGTTTATTTCGAAGAGTCCGAACGCAAAATCTTCAACACCGATTCGCCCACCGAAGACATCCTGATTCCCGTTCCGGTCATCCCCGGCACCATCCCTCCGCCCAACATGGTGAGTCCTTACACGATCACGGAATAAGAAATCCACCGGATAACACCCATGGCTTCTCGAACACCTTGGCGCGGATTGCTGGCCGGCGCCGCCCTCGTGCAGATCACCACGGCGACCGCCCTCGCGCTGGTTAAGTTCAACGAGGGTCGCGACCAGATATTCGTCACGGGCACGATGACGATCGGTTACGACTCGAATATATTCTCAAACAACACCAACGAAAGCGATGTGGTGACCAGCACCACGCTCGCCCTCGAATATGTGCGCCGTGCCGGCATGATCAGTGTCAACGGCAACGTCGGCTGGAACCTCGGCAGTTTCGCCGAAAACGGCCCCGAGAACTTCTCCAATCCTTCGATGGGCCTGGAATTGGTGAAAAACACCGGACGCACCACCGGCTCCTTCACCCTTGGCGCCAGCCGCCAGAGTCAGGCCGACCCCAACATCGGCCAACGCACCGATTCCTGGAACTATAACGCCGGCCTCAACTGGAAGTATCCCGTCATCGAGCGCTACAGCCTCGCCGGCAGTTTTGGCTACGGGCTCCTGGATTACATCGACAACACCGCCGCGTAGGTCGACCTCGCCTCCTACTCGGCCAGCGCCGATTTGTTCTACAGCTACACTTCGCAACGCGATCTTTTCGCCGGCTACCGGTATCGCTTCAGCGAAAGTTCCGCCGACACCACCAACACCGACCACGCCTTCACCGTCGGCGTATCCGGCAAAATTTTATCAAAACTCAACGGCACCCTCCGCTTCGGTTGCCAGATCCGCCAGGAAGATCCCTCCGGCGACGTCTTCGGAGGCTACACCGCCACCGCCTCCACGACCTGGGCCATCAACAAGCGGATGTCCCTCACCGGAACGCTCAGCAAAGACTTCAGCACCACGGCCACCGATTCCACCACCGACATCACGCGCGCCAACCTCGACGCCCAATACGTCTTCAATTCCAAATGGTCCGTTTATCCTATAAGCCGCAGTTCGATCGAGGCGGTAGGAATGTAAGTTGCTTGGTGTGTGGGGTTATGAGCGATTTAACGAGTTTGATGGAGGCTCATCCGGAGGGTGAAGCGGGGGAGCGTTTTCGGTTTGAGTGCGCCGGGGGTGCGATG
>CAMBLN010000122.1 GCA_945868215.1 Opitutus sp. GAS368 | reverse complement strand
AACCAATAACCAATAACCAATAACCAATGACCAATAACCAATAACCAATAACCAATGGCGAATGAACGCTTCTGGTTATGGGTTGGGGGGCGGGGTGGCTGGGGTGGCGGCCGGGGGTTTTTTGGCGGCTTCGGCGCGGCGGAGGGCGGCGCGGCGGCGTTCGCGGGTGGAGAGGGTGGAGTCGAGGAGTTGTTGCTCTTCGCGGAGGAGGGCTTTGCGCGGGAGGGCGGCGAGGGCGGAATTGATGTCGTCGTCGCGGTTGCGTTCGGCGGCGAGGATGGCGAGCCAGAGCAGGACGCGCGGTTCGGTGCGGGCGGGGGCGGGGAGGGTGGAGGCGATTTTGGCGGCTTCGTCGTGGCGGTTGGCGCTCCAGAGGGCGGAGACGTAGGCGAGGACGGTGGCGGTGTCGGGCTGGCGGAGGTTGTCGTGGTAGAGCTCGGAGGCGCGCTCGAGCTGGCGGGGGGAGCTTTTTTTGAGGAGGGAGCCGAGCATGATCCAGGTTTGCTGGACGGGGATGTTGTCGGGGGTGCGGGGGGCCCAAGATTGGTAGAGTTGCCAGAGCTTGTCCAAGTCGCCGCGGGCGGCGTAACGGACGCGGAGGGCGTCGCAGGCCCAGTATTCGCGGGGGTAGCGGTCGACGATGGATTGGAGGGCGCGTTCGGTGCCCTCGTTGTCGCTCCAGAGACCGCCGAGGCGGGCCAACATGCGGAGACCGGCGAGGGTGTCGCGGGTGGTGACGATGGCGTCGTCCCAAGTGGGGCGGGCGCGCTGGTCGCCGAAGCGCATCTGTTGGACGCGGGCGGCGATGGCGAGGTTGATGGTTTCCTCGGAGATCTGGCCCCAGGCGCGCTCGATGAGACGGGAGCGGAGACGGGGGAGGTCGTTGGCGCGGGCGGCAAGGTCGGCTTCGGCGGCGGCGAGTTGGGAGTCGGCGCGGAGGGAGGCGGGGAGGGTATCGATCCAGGCGAGGGCGGGCAGTCCGAGTCCGAGACCATCGAGCCAGCGGGCGAGCAACGTGGCGTCGCCGGGATTGGAGCCGGCGGAGGATTTGAGACCGTCGAGAAGGGCGTCCCAGCCGGGCGGTTCGTCGGGGCTGTCGCGGGTGAGGAGTTTGCCGGCGAGGAGGGGATTGAGGAGGGGGACGAGGGAGGCGACCTCCAGATCGACCTTGGCGGCGTCGCGGGTGGCGGCGGCGAATTTCAGGCGTTCGAGGGAGGCGCGGACGCGGATGGACGGTTCGGCGGTGAGGGTGACGAGGGTGGCGAAGGCGCCGGAGGAGACGGCGGGGTCGTCGCTCCAGAGATGGAGGGCGGCGAGGTTGAAGCGGGAAGTGAGGTCGGACGGGTCGGCGGCGACGAGGGCGGAGAGGTGTTGCTCAAACTCGGCGGAGCGGCCCAAGGCGAGGGAGACGGCGGCGGCGAGACGATGGAAGGCGACGTCGCGCTGGCGGGCGTTTTCGAGGGCTTCGACGCCGGATTGGGCGGTGGAAATGTCGCCGAAGCGGAGGGCCTCGGTGACGAGGGCGATGCGGAGACTGATGTCGTCGGGGGCGAGACGGGCGAGGTTTTGGCGGGCGACAACGGCCTCGGGGGAGCCGATTTTGGCGAGGAAGGCGGCGGCTTCGCGCCAGACGCGGAAGTCGTTGGGGTCGATTTCGGTGGCGCGGCGGAGGGCGATGAGGGCGCTGCGGTGGTCGTTGCGGCCGGCGAATTCCTCGACCTGGGCGAGGGCGCGGTCCTGACGCCATTTTTGCCAGAATGGACGCCCGAGATGCCAGACGAAGACGGCGAGGACGACGATGGCGAGGAGTCCGGCGAGCGACTTGATGAGGTCGCGGTTCATCTCGGTGGTGAAATGCCACCATTCCTGAAGCTTGGACCATTTTTTACGGAGAAAACCGACCACGTTGGGGAGATGAAAAGGTTGCGAGGCGGACGGGGGAACGTTTATTTTGCGCAGATTGCAAAAAATAGGCTTCAAAAACTAGGGTGTTATCCCTAGGCGTTGAGGCGAACTTTTAGTTTCTATGAATTTTCGTATGTCACCACTTTTCCAGCTGGGCGGGCTTTTGAGCCTCGCTTTGGCGGCGGGTGTGCAGGCGCAGACGGTGATGACGGCGATCGCGACGCAGAGTGTGTCCACGAGTCCGACGGGCGGGGTGACGACGGACGAGACGAATTTTACGTTCAACAACAATGCGATCCAGGTGACGGAGTTTTCGGCGGGGACGCAGACGTATGCGGTGACCGGGACGGCGGATTACGCGTATGTGAGGCGCAATGCGGTGAATTCAAACCGGTCGTCGGTGTGGTATAACCAGGCGGGCGTGAATACCTTTGCGGCGTCGCATTCGTAGAGCTACGGAAATCTGTTGCTGGGAAACAATCTGAACCGCGGATCGGACAACACATTTGCGAACGGGACGGGGGAGCCGCAGGGCAACATCGAGCGGTTGGATTTTGTTTACGGGGCGGGCATGGAGTCGAACGGCGGGATGGGATTCGCGGTGTTTGACCGCGGTGACGCGAGCGTGCACGACGGGTTCAAAATCGCGCTGATCACGGGCTGGGATTACGGCACGAACTCGGCGACGGCCTACAGCCAGCTGGTGTCGCAGGAGGCGAACTGGACGCCGGCGGGCAACGTGGCTTCGAGCGCGACGTATTCGCTTTTCCGTTACACGACGGGTGACAACCTGAGCAGCGCGTCGAACGCGTCGGAGACGGGGACGCAGGGGATCGGCGGCGTGGTGTTCACGCTGGATGATTTCAACGTGACGCCGGGGACGACGATCTACGGGTATTCAATTTTTGGATTCGACGTCACGGATGGCGGGGATTCGAGCAACCTGATCGACTGGAACAACGCGACGTATTTTCCGACGAACACGAACGGCGACACGGGCGGCGGCGGCATCGACCTGGCGGCGGTGAACGGGGTGATGTTTTCGGCGGTGCCGGAGCCCTCGACTTGGGCGCTGGGCGGACTGGGGGCGATCGTCGTGTCGATGATGACACGGCGCCGGCGCCGGTGAGGTTCAAGCCGGCGATGCCGGTGGAGCCGCAGCGAGGTTCAGGTTCCGGGGCGTGCGAGCCGGAGCTTGAAAGAGGGAACTTTTCGCGGGTTTTGCCTACTCTGATTACAGGCTTTGACGAGCTTGTCGGAGTTTGAAATCGGAGTATTTTTTTTGAGATGAACACCGCGCCATTACCCTTACTTTATATCAAACCCGGTTGTCCGTGGTGCCATGAAGTCGCGGAGTATTTCGAGGAACACGGGATCGGTTACCGGGAGATCAACGTGATGGCGGACGGGGCGGCGTTTGCGGAGATGAAGGAGAAGTCGGGGCAGTCGCGCGTGCCGACGCTGGACTGGAACGGGAAGATACTGGCGGACTTCGGGGTGGCGGAGCTGGTGCCGTTTTTGAAGAAGGTGGACGGAGCGGCGCGAGCGGGCGAAGGGACGGGCGGCTGAGATTCGGAACGTGGAGACTGAAGTGACGGGCGCGGAGCGCCCGCGAGCGGGCGGCCTACGGGGTTACTTGAGGCAGCACTGTTTGTATTTTTTGCCGGAGCCGCAGGGGCAGGGGTCGTTGCGGCCGGCTTTGACGGCGGACTTCACGGGGGCGGGACCCTGGCGGAGGGTGCGGGCGAAGATCCAATTGCCCTTGAGGAAGTGGAATTCGGATTTTTCGTGGAGGGCGCCTTCGACGCCTTTGTCCACGTAGTAGGCGGTGAAATCGACGTTGGAGACGCCGGGGCGGACCTCGGGTTCGTGGGAGTGGATGACGAGGCGCGTCCAGCCGAGCGGGGCGGTGTCGGGCTCGGGGACGAACGGCTGGGTCGAGGTGGGGAGGTAGCTGGTGTGGAGGAACTCGGCGGCGTCGGCGACGTGTCCGGTGAAGCGGGCGCGCATGAGGTGCTCGGCGGAGGCGGCGGGTGCGCGGCGGGTGATGACGGGTTCGCAGCAGAGGGCGAAGTCTTTACCGCTGCCGCAGGAGCAGGGTTGGCCGGCGACGGGACGGGGAAGGGGAGTGAGGGCGGTGGACATGACGTTTGAAGCCGGTCAACAAGCCGTGCGGGCGGGGAAAATGCGAGACGGAGTTTTTTAACGGTCAGGCAATGCCGGCGGCAGTCTGCAAGCCGGCGCTACTTTAGAAGCCGGCGTTGACTTCGTGCTGGCGGCCGGGCTCCAGCGTGAGCGTGCCGAGGCCGGTGCATTCGACCTGGTCGTTTTTGTAGAGCTTGACCGAGACGGGGGCGGAGGCGTCGGGGGTTTCCCAGCGCCATTTGCCGATGGAGACGAATTGGAGGGGGATGCCTTTGTCCCAGGAGAGGCCGGGGCCGTCGCCGCGGATGTAGAGTTTGTTGCCGATGCCGATGTAGGCGGTGGCGACGAGGCGGGTGAAGCCGTCGGAGGTGATGGAGCTTTCGGACGGTTCGGGGGCGTCGGGGGTGAGACCGAGGTCGGCGATGTCGTCGGCAGGTTTGGGTTTGCGGGTGCGCGGGGGTTTGGGGGCTTCGGGGGCGGGCGCGGGTTCGGGTTCCGGGTTGACGGGGACTTCGTCGGCGACGGGTTCGGCGGGGGTGAAGGCGGGAGGTTCGGGGGAGGGTTCTTCGACGGGTGCGGGCGTGTGGGGGAGGGGTTCCGCGATTTCGGTGGCGACGGGTTCGGGGGCGGGAGCGGGAGGTTCGGGGGTGGGGACCGGCTCGGGGGCGGGCGGGGTGATTTCGACGACGGGTGCGGGCGGGGGAGTGGGCGCGGGCGCGGATTTCTTGGCGAGGGTCTCGGTCTTCTTTGCGGCTTTGGCGATGAAGGCGTCGAGTTGGTCGGTGGCGCGGGCTAGGGTGGCGGCGAGGTCTTTTTCGGAAGAGGCGAGGGTGTCGGTGTTGAGTTTCGCGGCGGTCTCGAGTTTGGCGAGGAGGCGGGTGAGTTTTTCGGCGGAGGCTTCGAGGCGGGCGACGTCTTCTTTTACAGAGGAGTGGGCGGAGAGGGCGGAGCCGGCGAGTTGTTGGGTGACTTCGTCGATGCGCTCTTTGAGTTGCTTGGGGAGTTTTTCGAGGGCGGCGAGGTTGTGCTTGGAGGATTCGGAGATGCCGTTGAGGCCGGAGGCGACGATGCCGAGTTGTTCGGCGGAATCGCTGGTGGTGCGGGCGAGGGCGGCGATCTGGTTCTGGCGGTCGGCGAGTTCGGCGTCGGCGCGGCGGGCGTAGTCGGCGAGAAAGGGGATGACGAGCAAGGCGGCGCCGAGGACGACGCAGACGGTGATGGCGATGAGCGCGCCGGAACCGAGCGGGGTGTCGCTGCGGGTGGCGATGAGGACGGCGGTGGCGACGAGGAGGATGTCGCCGGCGATGAAGGGGAGTTTGGACAGTTTCGGGGCCTCTTCGTGGTGGTTCATAGGGGTGCGTCCGCGACGGGAGTTTTTGTGCGGGGCGGGGCGAGGTTTCTCAAGACGGAAAGCGGGCGGGGGGATTTTAGGGTTTGCGCGGAGGCGGCGCGGCATAAGCTGGGCACATGGCTCATATGGATTTCGCGAATTTCATGCGGATCGAGCGAGAGGAGGGCGGACGCACGAGGCACTATGTGGTGCACACGCGTGACCCGAAGTTTTCGCTGGAGATCGTGCCGGACGGGGAGTCGGCGGAGCAGGCGGGGAAGGGGACGATCAAAGCGGTGAGGCTGCCGAATTCGTGGGCGGGGAATTATTCGCAGTGCGCGAAGTTGATCGCGGCGGCGCAGGCGTTTTTCGAGCAGTCGTTTGGCGAGCCGGCGCCGAAGGGGGAGACGCGGCGGTTTCAGGCGTGAGGCGTTTTTTTAATGCGCGACGGAGTTTATATGATGGTCGGGAAGCGGGCGGTGATGGCGGCGAGGAGGCGGGTCCACTCGGCGGGGGCGAGGTCGTTTTTGCGGGCGGGGGCGATCTGGCGGTGGTCGGTCATGCAGGCGGGGGTCCAGCCGTGGCGGAGCCGGCGGGGGGCGAGCCAGTCGAGGGCGCTGGCGAGCTGGTCCGCGGTGAGCGGGGCGGCGTAGGTGTCGCCGGCGAAGGAGACGCCGAGAAGGAAATTGTTGCAGTCGGTGCGTCCTTGAAAACTGGATACACCGGCGTGCCAGGCGACATGGGTGTCGGCGACGAGGCGGGCGCGGGTGCCGTCGGGGGCGATGAGGACGTGGTAGCTGACGCGGCTGGCGGGGTTTTGCAGGTGGGCGAGGGCGGACTCGAAATCCATGACGCTGTGGTGAAAGCAGACGCCGAGGTTTTCGTGGGCGGGGGAGGCCGAGAAGTTGGGCGAGGGGTGAAAGGTCTCGCGGTAGTTCATGGCGCGATGCTCAGAGTGAACGCCAGGTGGAGCCGAGGAGGGAGACGATCATGCCGATGCGGACGGCGCCCTCGACGGTGAGGATGACGAGGATCCATTTGAGGCCGGAGTTGCGGCGGAGGGAGTAGCCGGCGAGGGAGACGATCAACATGCAGACGATCTGGATGCGGCCGGTCTTGGGGACGAGCATGAGGATCATCCAGACCCAGTAGAGCACGATGCCGGAACCCCAGAGGAAAGAGAGGAGTTCGCCGGGGCCTTTGTCGCGGGGGTCGACGCCGCGCTCGATCTGTTTGATGCCGATGTGGCGCTCGGCGATCACCAGTTGCCAGACCTCGAAGAGCAGGCAGAGCGGGGCGAGGTAGAGGAGGAGCGGGATGTCCATGCCGGCGGCGGCGATCGAGAACGGAACGAGTGGGGGAGCGCGGGCGGTTTACTGGCCGTCGGGAACGAGGCGGGCGACGCGGTCCTGGAGGAGGACGTAGAGGAAGCCGTCGGGGCCGTTGGCGACGTCACGCATGCGGCCGAGGCCCTTGAAGATGATTTCCTGGTCGATGACCGTGCCGTCTTTGCCGATCTCGAGACGGCGGAGTTCCTGGGCGGCGAGGGAGGAGACAAAGAGGTGGTTTTTCCACTTCGGGAAACGGTCGCCGGTGTAGACGGCGAGACCGCAGGGGGCGATGGACGGGAGCCAGTAGGTGACGGGCGGCTGGATGTCGGGGCGGACGGTGACGTCGGTGACGGGCCTGCCGTCGTAGTTCATGCCGAAGGTGGCGACGGGCCAGCCGTAGTTGAGTCCGCGCTGGATGCGATTGAGTTCATCGCCGCCGCGGGGGCCGTGTTCGTGGGCCCAGAGTTCGCCGGTGGCGGGGTGGAAGCGGAGACCCTGGGGGTTGCGATGTCCGTAGCTCCAGATGGACGGGATGGCGCCGGGGGTTTTGAGGAACGGGTTGTCGGCGGGGACGCGGCCGTCGTCGTGGAGGCGGTGGATTTTTCCGTTGGGGCGGGTGAGATCCTGGGCGTCGTTCTGGTTGCCGCGCTCGCCGATGGAGAAGAAGAGGAGATTGTTTTTGTCGAAGGCGATGCGGCCGCCGTAGTGGTTGCCCCCGTGGCGGAAGGTTTCGGAAGGGGCGCGGAAGACGACCTGCTGGTCGGTCCAGGCGTTGTCCTTGAGGCGTCCGCGGACGACGGTGGTCATGACGGCACCGCGGTGGGGATCGGATTTTTGCTGGTCGGAGAAGGCGAGGTAGAGCCAGCCGTTGCGGGCGAAGTCGGGGTGGGGGACGACGTCGAAGAGACCGCCCTGGCCGCCGCTGTCCACGGACGGGAGGCCGGTGACGGGCTCGGGCAGGAGGACGCCCTTTTCGACGACGCGGAGGGTGCCGCGTTTTTCGGTGACGAGGACGCGGGAGTCGGGGAGGAAGGCGATGGCGTAGGGTTCGCGGAGGCCGGGGATGACGGTCTGGAGCCGGAAGGAGTGGAGTTTGCCTTTGGCGGCGACATCGCCGGCGGGGCGGGGGGCTGGGTTGTTGCGTCCGGCGGCGTGGCCGGCCTGTTCGCGGATGTAGACGACGAGGGCGCGTATTTCTTTTTCGGATACGGTGGCGCCGAAGGGCGGCATGCCGTTTTCGAGACGGCCGTCGCGGATGCTGGCGGCGATGGAAGCGTCGTCGCCGCCGTGCTTCCAGACGCCCCCGAGGAGGGAGGGTGCGGAGCCGCCCTCGAGTTTGTCGCCGTGGCAGCTGGCGCAGAATTCGGCGTAGATTTTGCGGGAGTCGCGGGAAGGTTGCTGGGCGGGGAGAAGAGACGGGGCGGCGACCAGCAGGGCGGCAAGAAAGCGTAACGAGGTCATGGCGGGGACCATGCGCGAGAGGAGGCGCGGTGCAAGTCTGCGCGCGTGATCAGGAGGCGCGGCGTATGTCGGGGCCGCGCCCGGGATCCGCCGGGTTCGGCGGCGGAGTCCATTGATTTAAAGGGAGCGTTTGCGGCGCAGGATGAGAGCGGCACTGAAAAGGAGGGAGCCGGCGAGAGTGGCGAACGTGGAGGGTTCGGGAATCGCGGTGCCCTGGGTGAGGGAGAAGTTGTCGAGGTTAACGATCGAAGTGTTCTCGCGGATGGCGGCGAAGACCACCGAGTCCGCCCACATGCCGGCGTTGGTGAAGTTGGAGTTGATCGAATCGATCTGGGAGCCGAGGACGCCGGCGCTGCTTGAGTTGTAAACCGAGATGCTGGACGTGAACGTATCGGCGGTGGCGGTGCGCTCGACGTTGTATTGGAGAAAATACCAGTTGCCGGTTGTAAGCGTGAGCGCGGTGCCGTCGATCAGGACGGTGGCGTTGTTGCTACGCAGTTGGAGGAAGCCGCCGCTGGTGATGCGGCCACCGATATCGGCGGCGCCGGTGAAGCCGCCGTTGTTGGCGCCGACCAAGCCAATGTGCGGGCCGGCGACGCCGAAGCTGCCGGCATGTTGAAAGTAAACGCTGACGGAGGCGAAGCGGTTTGCGTCGGTGGTGGTGTAGTTGATGGCGGAGGCGGGGAGATCGCGGACGATCGTGGCGTCCACCGGGTTTTGCAGGCTCTTGGAGCCGCCGAGGCCGGTTCCGCTGGCGATGGTGTAAGCTGTGCCGCTGCTAAGGAAGTTGTAGTTGGTGACGTAGGCCGTGTCTGTTTTGCCGTCGGCGTAGCTGTCGAAGGTGTCATCAAAGACAGTGGTGACCTGGGCACCGTGAGGTGGTGCCGGAAAACTGGACAGGAGGGATCGTTAAATCCAAACCCGAAAAACGATCCAAAACATGTCCAATAAAAACCGACGTAAGTTCAGTGCCGAGTTCAAAGCCCAGGTAGGGCTGGAAGCGCTCAAAGGAGTGGAACCGGT
>CAMBLN010000121.1 GCA_945868215.1 Opitutus sp. GAS368 | reverse complement strand
CCTTCACCGCCGATGCCACGCCCTCCGGCCAGCGCCTGAAACCCGACACCCTCCCCTCCCTCCTCTCCACGCTCTCCGGCCTCCGCTTCACCGAAACCTCCGCCCCCGACGACCCGCAAGCCGTCGGTGCCCGCGCCGCCGCCCGCACCGTCACGCTGACCACCTTCGACAACAAACCCCTTACCTTCGCCCTCGGCCGCCAACCCGAGCGCAACGTCATCAAACCCGACGCCCTCAATCCCGCTCCGACCGCACTCGTCTCCGGCGACCCCAAGCCCGAGCCCACTGCCCTCCTCGGCACCGTCACCGAAACAATCCCCGCCGGCCCCGTCTTCGCCTTCATCACGCACTCCGACGCCTCGGCTCCCGTAAACACTCTCATGCAAAAGCGCGCTTTCCAAATCGCCGACCACGCCCTCAACTCCCTGCCCGCCTCCCCCGCCGCCCTCTTCGAATCCATCTCGGAATAACTCCTTCCTTGCATACGCATCAACAAATGCGCATACGTTGATGCGTAAAATGAATCCCGACCGGCCCATCTCCGCTCTCTTCGCCGAAAACCGTCCGCTGCGCTCCCTCGAATTTTTCCCGCCGAAGGACGACGCCGGTGTCGAATCCCTGCGTCAGACGGCCACCGCCCTGAAATCCATTCCGTGGGACTTCGTGTCCGTCACCTATGGCGCCGGCGGCACCACCCGCGAGCGCACCGCCCAAGTCAGCCGTCTCCTCAAAAACGAGCTGGGCTTCACCGTGATGCCCCACCTCACCTGCGTCGGCCACAGCCGCGCCGAACTCACCGCGCTCGCCGACCAGATTTACGACGGCGGTTTCCGCAACATCATGACGCTCCGCGGCGACCCGCCCAAGGGTGCCACCGAGTTCACCGTCGCGCCCGACGGCCTGCGTTACGCCAACGAACTCGTCGCCCTCCTCAAAACCCGCCACCCCGACTTCTGCCTCGGTGTCGGTGGCTATCCCGAGAAACACCCCGAAGCCGTCTCGCTCGAAGCCGACCTCGACGCCCTCAAACGGAAAGTGGACGCCGGCGCCGCGTTCATCACCACGCAGCTCTTCTTCGACAACGCCATCTACCACCGCTTCGTCGATAAATGCCGCGCCGCCGGCATCACCGTTCCCATCGTGCCCGGACTCATGCCCGTCCTCTCGGTGAAACAAATCCAGCGCATCGCCACGCTGTCCGGCTCCGTCCTCCCCGCGCAACTCGCCCGCCGCCTCGAAGTCGCCGAAGTGAACCCCGATGTCGTCGAGATCATCGGCATCGACTGGGCGCTCACCCAAATCCGCGACCTCCTCGCCCACGGCGCCCCCGGCTACCACCTCTACATCCTGAACCGCGCCAAGAGCGCCCTCGCCCTCGCCGCCGGCCTCGCCGCTTAACCCATGTGGGAGCGAGCTTGCTCGCGATGATCGAAATGTAGGAGCGACTTTACGTCGCGATGCCGTGAGCAGCACGCCTCCCGTTTTAGGATTTAGCCGCTTAGAATTTAGGATTTCCGGCAGGTCTTAGCCACCGGCCAACACCGGCCGAAACCCCGCCTCCGTCAGCACGCGCATCACCGTCTCCCGCTGATCCCCCTGAATCTCGATCTGCCCGTCCTTCACGGTCCCGCCCGAGCCGCACGCCTTCTGCATTTTTTTCGCGAGCTGTTCCTTCTCCGGCAGACCGATCCCGACAAACGCCCGTGCCACCGTCACCGTCTTGCCGCCGCGCCCCGCGGTCATGCGCAACACTTCCACGCGTCCGCGATTTTTCGCCGGCTTTTCCTCCGCTTTGACCGCACTCGCCTCAACCGGCTTCCCCGCCGGCAAACTCAGTCCATCGAGCGCCCCGAACGGGTTTTGCCCCAAATCCTTTCCGCCATCCGTCGGTATTTTGCCTTTGCTCATGGATAATAAAAAGTCGGTTTTCGCATTCTCGTCCTAATAGCCGCCCCCTTCAATTCCCCGCAGCCCGCCCTGCGCGTCCACCGCAGATTCCCACCGGAATATCACTCTCACCTCCGAGAAACATCACCGCCTTGGCATAGCTCCTTTTCTCAAGAAAATGAACGAGTTGCGGATGCAGCCCATTCCGTCCCTGCGCCAGAAACCCGTCCAGTTTCTCCATCTGTTCCACCACGGCTGCGCCATTAGAGGTCTTTATCGCATCCAAGAGGGTGATTAGTGAGTCTTTGATCTGTGTTTCCATGCGTCCCATGAAAACTAATTAAGTGCGCACCACAGTCAGTTAGAAAATTTCACAACATCATCCACCGCCTTTTCCGCACGGGATGACACTTGAGTTAAATCCTCCACCCACGCAGTGTGATAACAATTTTTCATTATTACCTGACTTAATAAAACCTCCGCCGACCGCGCCGATCAAACCCCCGTAGATCCCGCTTTTGGCACCCACCATGAACTCCCTGCCCTTATCCACGCGCGCCAACTCCGAAGTCATCGAAGCCGCCTATAACGCCTGGCTCGCCAACCCCGATTCCGTCGACACCACGTGGCGCGCCTTCTTCCAAGGCTTCTCCCTCGGCAGCTCCGGCGACTCGCTCCCGTCCGTCGCCGCCTCCGGCAACGTCAAGGTCATCGACAGCTACAAACAGGCGCAGATCATCCGCTACATCAACGCCCACCGCTCCCACGGCCACCTCGAATCCCACCTCGATCCCCTCGGCGAAAAACCCGCCGCCCACCCCAAACTCAACCTCGCCCACTTCGGTCTTTCCGACGCTGACCTCGACGAGAGTTTCACCCTCACCAATTTCCAGGGCGGCGGACAACGCAAACTCCGCGACATCCAGGCCGCCGTGAAGCGCACCTACTGCGGCACCATCGGCGTCGAGTATATGCACGTCCAGGACCACGACGCCCGCGAGTGGCTCCAGAAGCGCATGGAGGCCGTCGAAAACGTCCCTTCGTTCACCAAGGCCCAGAAGACCCGCATACTCCGCCGCGTCCACAAGGCCGAGCTCTTTGAAAAATTCCTCCACACCAAATTCGTCGGCCAGAAACGCTTCTCACTCGAGGGCGGCGAAACCATGATCGCCGCGCTCGACACCGTGATCGAGCACTGCGCCGACATCGGCGTCGAAGAGATCGTCATGGGCATGGCCCACCGCGGACGTCTCTCCGTTCTCACCAACATCCTCCGCAAACCGTTCGACGTCCTCTTCGAACAGTTCTCCGAAAACTACATCCCCCACACCGTCGCCGGCGACGGCGACGTCAAATACCACCTCGGCTACGAGTCCGTCCTCAACACCACCTCCGGCAAAACCGTCGAGGTCCGCCTCGCCGCCAACCCGTCCCATCTCGAGATCGTCAACCCCGTAGTCGAGGGCAAGGCCCGCGCCCGCCAGCGCATCCGCGGCGACACCGAGCGCAAGCGCGTGTGCCCGCTCCTCATCCACGGCGACGCCGCTTTCGCCGGCCAGGGCGTCGTGGCCGAGACGCTCAACTTCTCCCAACTCCCCGGTTACCGCACCGGCGGCACGCTCCACTTCGTCATCAACAACCAGATCGGCTTCACCACCCTTCCTTCCGACGCCCGCAGCACCCGTTACTGCACCGATGTCGCCAAGATGATCGAGGCCCCCATCTTCCACGTGAACGGCGACGATGCCGAGGCCGTATGTTTCGTCACCAGCCTCGCCCTCGAATTCCGCTGCCTCTTCCAGCGCGACGCCGTGATCGACATGTATTGCTACCGCAAGCACGGACACAACGAGGCCGACGAGCCCGCCTTCACCCAGCCCGTCCTCTACAAAAAGGTCGCCTCCCACCCGCCCGTCTCCGCGATCTACACCGCCAAACTCATCGCCGACGCCACCCACACCCAGGCCGACTCCGACGCCATCAAGGCTGAATACTCCGCCGCCATGGACGCCTCGCTCGAAAAGGCCAAGCAGGCCGAGCTCAAGCGCACCTCCGCCGGCGTCACCGGCAACCCGTTCCGCGAATCCAACGCCATCTTCCAAGCCGGCTACTCCCACGCGCCCATCTCCACCGGCGTATCCAAAGAACTGCTACAAACTGTCGTCCAGGGCATCACCCGCCTGCCCGCCAACTTCACCGCCAACCCCAAGATCAAACGTCTCCTCGACGCCCGCGCCGCCGTCCTCACCGGCGGTCCCGCCGACTGGGCCACCGGCGAAGCCTTCGCCTTCGGCACCCTCCTCGCCGAGGGCACCCCCGTCCGCCTCTCCGGCCAGGACTGCGAACGCGGCACGTTCTCCCACCGTCACGCCGTCCTCTACGACACCGAAACCCGCGAGAAATACGTCCCGCTCCTGAACATCGACGACAAGCAGGCCAAATTCTGCGTTTACAATTCCCTCCTCTCCGAAGCCGCCGTCCTCGGCTTCGACTACGGCTACTCCCTCGACTACCCCCAGATGCTCTGCATTTGGGAGGCCCAGTTCGGCGACTTCGTCAACGGCGCCCAGGTTGTGATAGACCAGTTCATCAGCTCCGGCGAATCCAAGTGGCAGCGCGTCTCCGGCATCGTCCTCCTCCTGCCCCACGGCTACGAGGGACAAGGCCCCGAACACTCCAGCGCCCGCCTCGAACGCTTCCTCCAAAGCTGCGCCGAGGACAACATGCAGGTCGCCAACATCACCACCCCCGCGAACTACTTCCACGCCCTCCGCCGCCAGATGAAGAGCGAGCTTCGCAAGCCGCTCATCGTCATGTCCCCGAAGAGTCTCCTGCGCAACCCGCTCGCCGTCTCCAAACTCGAGGACTTCACCACCGGCGCCTTCGAGGAAATCATCGACGATCCGCTCGCTCCCCAAAAAGCCCGCCGCGTCATCCTCTGCTCCGGCAAGGTTTACTACGACCTCCACAGCTACCGCGTCGCCAACGGTATCGACGACGTCGCCATCGTGCGCGTCGAGCAGCTGTATCCACTCCACAAGGACAAGCTCGCCGAGCTCGCCAAAACCCACGCCAAGGCCGACCTCGTCTGGGCCCAGGAAGAGTCCCAAAATATGGGAGCCTGGACCTACATCGCCCCCGAGCTGGAGACGATCTTCGGACGCAAGCCCCGCTACGCCGGCCGCGACGCCTCCGCCTCCCCGGCCGTCGGCTCGCTCGCCGTCCACAAACGCGAACTCGCCGCCTTCCTCAAAGACGCGTTCACCATCTGAAAAGTAGCGGGTAGCGGGTAGTGAGTAGCGAGCATTCAAACCTCGAAACTCCACTACCCCACTCGCTGCCTTACTACTCACTACCCGCTACTCACCACTCGCTACTTCTCCTCCGACCCATGTCCCTCATCGAAGTCAAAATCCCGCCCCTCGGCGAATCCATCAGCTCCGGCGTGCTCGCCAAGTGGCACGTCGCCGACGGCACCGTCGTCAAGAAGGACCAGCCGCTCTTCGAACTCGAAACCGACAAAATCACCTCCGAAGGCACCGCCGAATCCGCCGGCAAGATCACCTTCAAAGTCCAACCCGGCACCGAGGTCAAAATCGGCGAAGTCGTCGCCACCATCGACACCTCCGCCACCGCAGGCGCCGCCGAGACCGCCCCCGCTGCTCCTGCTGCTCCTGCGGCCGCCGCCAAGTCCGCCGAACAATCCCCCGCCGTCCGTCGCATCGCCGCCGAGACCAACATCGACGTCTCGAAGATCGCCGGCACCGGCAAAGGTGGCCGCGTCACCAAGGGCGACGCGCTCGCCGCCGCCGAATCCGCGCCGAAAGCCTCCACCGTTTCCGCCGCCGTCGCCTCCGCTCCCGCCGCCTCCCTGCCCGCCTCCGCTCCGGTCGTCTCCGCCCCCTCCGGCGAAAAGCGCACCCGCGTCAAGATGAGCAAGCTCCGCCAGACCATCGCCAAGCGCCTGGTCTCCGCCCAGCACGAGGCCGCCATGCTCACCACCTTCAACGAGGTCGACATGTCCGCCGTCATGGAGCTCCGCAAAAAATACCAGGACGACTTCGTCAAAAAGAACGGCGTAAAGCTCGGGTTCATGAGTTTCTTCACCAAAGCCGTCGTCCACGCGCTGAAAGAAGTCCCCGCCATCAATGCCCAGCTCGACGGCGACGAGGTCATCCAAAACCACTACTACGACATCAGCATGGCCGTCTCCACCGAGAAGGGCCTCGTCGTCCCCGTCGTGCGCGGCTGCGACCAGCTCGACATGGCCGGCATCGAGAAAGCCATCGGCGAAGTCGCCAAGAAAGCCCGTGACAACAAACTCGGCCTCCCCGACTTCGAAGGCGGCTGCTTCACCATCACCAACGGCGGCATCTTCGGTTCGATGTTGTCCACGCCCATCATCAACGCCCCCCAGAGCGCCATCCTCGGCTTGCACGCGATCAACGACCGCCCCGTCGCCCTCAACGGCCAGGTCGTCATCCGCCCGATGATGTATCTCGCCCTCAGCTACGACCACCGTCTCGTGGACGGCAAAGAAGCCGTCACCTTCCTCGTCAAAATCAAGCAGGCGATCGAAGACCCGACCCGCCTCCTCCTGAGCGTATAACGCTCAGGAAAGTTTAAGTTGAAAGTTGAAGTTTAAGGACGGACTCCGAGTCCGATGTCTTAACTTCAACTTAAACTTCTCCCTTCAACTCGACCACATCGTCCCCATGTCTTCCTCCTCTCCCTCGGCCACCTACGATGTGGTCGTAATCGGCGCCGGCCCCGGCGGCTACGTGTGCGCTTTCCGCGCCGCGCAGCTCGGCCTTAAGGTCGCCCTCATCGACAAACGCGCCGCGCTCGGCGGCACCTGCCTCAACGTCGGCTGCATCCCCAGCAAGGCCCTGCTCGCCTCCTCCGAGCACTACGTCTTCGCGCAAAAACACGCCTCCGAACACGGCATCAAAATCGACGGCGTCTCCATCGACATCCCCGCGATGCTCAAAAAGAAGGACGGCATCGTCGCCAAACTCACCGGCGGCGTCGCCGCCCTCGCCAAGGCCCGCAAGGTCACCGTCATAACCGGCGAAGCCTCCTTCGAAAATGCCTCCACCCTCAAGGTCGGCGACCAATCCCTCACCGCCAAAAACATCGTCATCGCCACCGGCTCGGCCCCCGTCGAGCTGCCGTTCATGAAGTTCGACGGCAAGACCGTCATCTCGAGCACCGAGGCGCTCACGCTCACCGAAGTCCCCAAGAAACTCGTGGTCGTCGGCGGCGGCGCCATCGGCCTCGAACTCGGCTCCGTCTGGGCCCGCCTCGGCTCCGAGGTCACCATCGTCGAATTTCTCCCCAAAATCGCCGCCGCCAACGACGACGACATCGTTCGCAACTTCACCCGCATCCTCCAAAAGCAGGGCCTCAAGATCGAGTGCGGCGCCAAAGTCACCGGCTTCTCCAAGGGCGTGCTCACCGCCGAGCGCGACGGCAAAGTCCTCGAATTCCCCGCCGACAAAGTCCTCGTCGCCGTCGGCCGCCGTCCCTACGCCGACAACCTCAACCTCGCCGCCGCCGGCGTGGAGCTCACCGACAAAAAACGCATCAAAGTCGATGCCCACCTGAAAACCACCGCCCCCGGCGTGTGGGCGATTGGTGACGTCATCGACGGCCCGATGCTCGCGCACAAAGCCGAGGAAGACGGCGTTGCCGTCGCCGAGTGGATTGCCGGCAAACACGGACACGTGAACTGGGATCTCATGCCCGCCATCATCTACACCGATCCGGAGGTTGCCTCGGTCGGTCTCGGCGAAGACGCCGCCAAGGCCAAAGGCATCGCGATCAACGTCGGCAAATTCAACTTCGCCGCCAACGCCCGCGCCCTCGCCAACGACGCCGGCGACGGCTACGTGAAGATCATCGCCGACGCCAAGACCGACAAAATCCTCGGCGCCCAAATCCTGGGTCGCAACGCCGGCGAACTTATCAGTGAAATCGTCACGCACATGGAATACGGCGGCAGCGCCGAAGACCTCGCCCGCACCGTCCACGCCCACCCGACGATGTCCGAAGCCGTCAAAGAAGCCGCCATGGCCGTCAGCAAATCCGCCATCCACGCTATTTAAAGCCCATCCCCCAAACCTTCAGCCACTTGGCATCGGCCCTCCCCGGCCGGTGCTTTTTTACGCCCGCCGGTATTGCAATCGCCTAAGGAAAACCCCCTACTCCCCGCCAATATTCTTATGCATCTGGTGTCGTTGTCCCGCCTTGTCGCCCTCGTATCCGTCTGTGTCGCGTCCGCCTTTCCTCTCTCCGCTGCCAGCGGTGATCTGGACCCGGTATTCATCACCGGCATCGGCGCCGGACTCACCCCCGACAGCTACCCCGCCTTCACGTCCGGCACGGGTGCCACCAACGCCGTCACCCTCCAGTCCGACGGCAAAATCATCGCCGGCGGCAACGTATCCAAATTCAACAACACCGGCGACCTCACCGCCCTCAAACGCCTCCTCCCCACCGGCGCGCTCGACACCTCCTTCAACTCCAGCGGCGCCGGTCTCGCCGCCTCATCGGGTCAGCCCGAGGTCAATGCCCTCCTCCGCATCGCCGGCGACAAGCTCTATGTCGGCGGCACTTTCTCCACCTACAACGGCGTCAACCGTTCCGGCCTCGTCCGTCTCAATGCCGACGGTTCCCTCGACACCGGGTTCGACGCTTCCGGCCTCGGCGGCAGCGTTCGCTACGCCCTCGCCCTCGCCGAACAGGCCGATGGAAAGCTCCTCGTCGGCGGCGGCTTCTCCTCGGTCAACTCCACCGCCCGCGCCAACCTCGCCCGCCTCCACGCCGACGGCTCCCTCGACACCGACTTCGCACCCTCCGCGCTCGCCGGTTCTTCCTTCGTAGGCGACATCGCCATCCTCCCCAACGGCCAGCTCATCGTCGCCGGCGGTCACAACCGCGCCGGCGGTGGCAGCGCGCCCCTCCTCGTCCGCCTCAACGCCGACGGCACCCAGGACACCTCCCTCGCCCCGTCCTTCGCCGACGACTTCGGCGACATCGACGAACTCCTCGTCCTCCCCGACGGCCGCATCCTCATCGGCGGCGACTTCTCCTTCGCCCCCTCCGGCGCTTTCTACAACTTCGCCTGCCTCCTTCCCGACGGCTCCCTCGACACCGCCTTCATGGCCAACGTCGGCACCGGCCCGGACGGCTGGGCCGGCGGCGAGATCGCCCTCCAGCCTGATGGCACGATCCTCGTCGGCGGCATTTTCAAGTCTTGGAACGATCAACCGCGCGCCTCCATCGCCCGCGTGAACCAGGACGGCACCCTTGACTCCTCCTTCGCCCCCGTCCCCTACGTCAACGACAACTCCTACCTCACCCACTTCTACTCCATCGCCGTCCAGCCCGACGGCAAACTCGTCGCCGGCGGCTGGCTCGACCACGTCTCCAACCCTGCCGTCGAAACCTACAACCTCACCCGTTTCGTCAACGAGTTCGCCCCCTCCTCCCCCGGCGCCCTCCGTCTCCTGTCCACCACCGCCGTTACCGCCGAAAACGCCGGCTCGATCACCCTCCAGGTCTCCCGCTTCGGCGGCACTTCCGGCGCCGTTTCCGTCCAGTTCTCCACCTCTACCGGCGACGCCAACGGCACCGCCACCGCCGGCTCCGACTACACCACCACCACCGGTTCCCTCTCCTGGGCCGCCGGCGAGGGCGGTTTC
>CAMBLN010000120.1 GCA_945868215.1 Opitutus sp. GAS368 | reverse complement strand
GAGCTTGCTCGCGATTTTCGATCCCTCGCGAGCAAGCTAGCTACCACATCCCACGTCAGCGCCGCTGACGTTCGCTCACTCCCCACGCCAGCTCCTTCGCGAAAAACGGCCCGCGATAAATCATCCCCGAGTAAACCTGCACCAACGTCGCGCCCGCATCCAGTTTCTCGGCCGCCCCGCGCGTATCGCAAATGCCGCCCACACCGATGATCGGCAGCTTCCCGCCCGTCGTGCGCGAAATATACTTCACGATCTCCGTGGACTTCCGCTCCACCGGACGCCCGCTCAGGCCGCCCGCCTGATTCACATCCTCAAAAAATCCCGGCCGCGCCAACGTCGTGTTCGTCGCGATCACGCCCGCCAGCCCGAATTCCGCGATCACGCCCAACGCCGCGTCGATCTGCGCCCACGTGAGATCCGGCGCGATCTTCAACAACACCGGCAGCAACTTGCCGCCGTTCTTCGCCGCCCGCTCACGATTCGCCGCCATGATCGCCCCGAGCAACTCCCGCAGCGGCTTCTCATCCTGCAGCGTGCGCAGCCCCGGCGTGTTCGGACTCGATACGTTCAACACCAGATAATCCGCGTAATCCGCCAGCCGCGCAAAACTCGCCAGATAATCCGCCGTCGCGCCATCCAGCGGCGCCACCTTCGATTTGCCCAGATTCACGCCGAGCGGAATCCGCCGCTTGCCCACGCCCGGCTGTTTCGCGAGACGCGCCGCGACCGCCTCGGAGCCTTCGTTGTTAAATCCCATGCGGTTGATCACCGCCTCTTCCGACGGATACCGGAACATGCGCGGCTTCTCGTTGCCCGGCTGCGCGAGCGCCGTGACCGTTCCGATCTCGACATGCCCGAAGCCGAGCGCGGCCGCCGCTTCCCAGGCGCGCGCGTTTTTGTCGAACCCTGCCGCGAGACCGACCGCGTTGGGAAACGTCAGCCCAAACGCCTCCACCGGTTTGTAGCGCGAGCCCGGCAGCTGGTTGCACGCCTCCATCACGCGGCACAGCGGCGTGAGCTTGCCCAACAGCGCAAGCGCATCGACGCCGAATTCATGCGCGGGCTCGGAGTCCATCTTGAACAACAGCGGCCGCACCAGCTTCTCGTAGAGAAAATCCATAGATGTGCGCACACTGGGAATCGCCGCCTCAAAAATCAAGTATCCCGCCCGCTAAAGTCCGTCCGGTTCGCGCCGTAGTTTTTGTTCTTGTTATTCAAACCCCCGCTCGCACGCTGCGCGCCAAAATCCCCCCCGCCCCCGGGCGCTTCGCGACGTCGCGGAAAACTTTCAAGAAAGTTGTTTTCGCGGTTTGACTCCTTCACTCCACGCGCTCTTTGCTGCGACAACTCTTAAGAAAACCCGCATGGCAAAATCCTCCGCTACTCTCGATTGGTGCATTGTTCGACTCGGTGAAGACCACAACTGGTGGGTGGACGAGGTCAGCGATTCCGTCCGCTGGGATGTCGATGGCCTCAGCATCATCGACCCCCGCCAGATGTCCCACCTCATCGATCTCGTCGAGCCCCTGCGCGACTACGGTTTCGACCAGGACCTGATGGAAGCCGCCTTCATCCCCTTCCGCATCGAGAAGGAAGCCGGCGAGCAGCGCGTCCGCCTCAAGCGCGTCAAAGACTCCTTCTTCGAGTCCGACGAAAAACTTTTCGCCCTAGCCGACATCCTAGACGAGGAAAACGGACCCTACGCCGACCTCCTCGACCACCTCACCCGCTGCCGCGTGAAGATGCTCAACGACATCTTCGACTTCGAATCCAAGCTCACCGTCGACGAGGTCGAGGACGAGATCCGCGAAGACCAGAACACCAGTTTTATTGAAGGCAAAGCCATCCACACCTTCGACGAACTCAGCGCCATTCTCGACTACGTCCCCGCCGGCTGGGAGTCCGAAGAAGGCGAAGAGCGCGCCAGCAAGGGCGACGACGACATCGACGAAGACGACCTGCCCGACCTCGATGAAGAGGACGAGAAGTCCCTCGAAGGCGACTCGTCCCTCAAGTGGGACGAAGACGACGAGGACAAAGACGACGAAGACGGCGTCAAAAAGAAGTCCGGCGATGACGACGACGATGAAGAGGACGAAGACGACAAACCGTCCAAAGACGATGACGACGACGAGGACGAAAAACCCAAGCCCGCCAAAAAGAAAAAACGCTAAATAAAAAGCGGCTCCCCAAAGGAGCCGCTTTTTTGTGTCCAAAGGTGGAGCGCGTTGTCCCTAACGCGCTGGCTCGTCCTCACCCCAACTCCGCCGACATTTCCTTCGCGAAATACGTCAGGATCATGTCCGCCCCCGCCCGCTTGATCGCCAGCAACGACTCGTGGCGCACCTTCGCCAGGTCCAGCCAACCCAGCTGCACCGCCGCTTGGATCTGCGCGTATTCGCCCGACACCTGATACGCCGCGACCGGCTTCTTCGTCGCCTCGCGCACCTCGCGGATGATGTCCAGATATGCGCCCGCCGGCTTCACCATGAGCACATCCGCGCCTTCGGCCTCATCCAACGCCACCTCGATCAACGCCTCGCGCCGATTCGCCGGATTCAACTGATACGTGCGCTTGTCCAGACTCCGCGTGCCCGCCGCCGCCGCGCTGCCCACCGCATCGCGAAACGGCCCGTAATACGCCGACGCAAACTTCGCCGAATACGCCATGATCGCCGTCTGCGTTTTGCCCGCCGCATCGAGCGCCTTGCGGATCGCCCCGATGCGCCCGTCCATCATGTCCGAAGGCGCCACAAAATCCACGCCGGCCCCCGCATGCAGCACCGCCATCTGGGTTAAAATTTCCACCGTCGCGTCATTCGCCACATCGCCGCCATCCGCCGTCAGCACGCCGTCGTGCCCGTGCGTCGTGTAAGGATCCAGCGCGATGTCGGTCATCACGACCAACTCGGGCAACGCCTTCTTCACCGCCCGCACCGCCCGCAGGATCAACGCGTCTTCATCAAGCGCCGCCGTGCCCGCATCATTTTTAAATTTCTTATCCAGCTTCGGAAACAGCGCAACCGCCGGCACGCCCAGCTTCGCCAGTGCCCGGCACTCTTTCACGAGATCGGCCACGTTAAACCGCAACACCCCCGGCATCGACGCGATCGGCTCCGGCTCACCCTTTCCGTCCACCACAAACAACGGCGCAATAAAGTCCGCCGGACGCAGCACGGTCTCCTCGACGAGGGCGCGCACGGACGAATTCCGGCGCAGACGACGCGGACGATGGGTCAAATCGAGTGGGAAGGACGACATATGAAGCGTTACCGAAACACGATCCGGGCCCCACCGCCACCCGTTTTTCCCCTTTCCGCCCGCCGCCAAACCCTGTTAACCCTTACGGCTTCCATGGCCATCAAGCTCCACGACTCGCTCACCCGCGAGACCCGCGAACTCCGCCCCGCGCACGCCGACGGTGTTTTCCGCTTCTACAACTGCGGTCCCACCGTCTACGCCGCCGCGCACATCGGCAACTTCCGCACCTTCGTGGTCAACGACCTCCTCCGCCGCCTCCTCGAGCTCGAATTCGGCGCCACCAAGGTCAAACACGTCCGCAACCTCACCGACGTGGACGACAAAACCATCCGTCGTTCCCGCGAAGAAGGCCGCCCCCTCGCCGACGTCACCCGCCAGTGGACCGAAAAATTCCACGCCGACTGCGCCGCCCTCAACTGCCTTCAACCACACGAAGAGCCCCGCGCCGCCGACCCGAAATACATCCGCGAACAAGTCTCCATGATCGAAGTGCTCATGGAAAAAGGGAACGCCTACCGCGCCGCCGACGGCTCCGTGTATTTCAAAGTCTCCTCCTTCCCCGGCTACGGCGCGCTCTCCCGCGTAAAAGAACGCGAACTCCAGGTCGGTTCCGCCCTAAAGTCCCAGGCCGCCGACGCCGACGAAAAAGAAGACACCAGCGACTTCGCCCTCTGGAAGGCCCACAAGCCCGAAGACGGCGACGTTCAATGGCCCGGCCCCCGCACCGCCAGCGCCGGCCGCCCCGGCTGGCACATCGAGTGCAGCGCGATGAGCAAAGCGATCCTCGGCGACACCATCGACCTCCACACCGGCGGCGTGGATCTCCTCTTCCCCCACCACGAAAACGAAATCGCCCAGAGCCAGTGCTGCAACGGCACGACCTTCGCCCACCACTGGTATCACAGCGAACACCTCCTCGTTGACGGCAAGAAGATGAGCAAGTCGCTCGGCAACCTCTACACGCTCGACGACCTCAAAGCCAAAGGCTTCAGCCCCGCCGCGCTCCGCTACGCCCTCCTCTCCGGCCACCCGCGCAAGCAGCTCAACTTCACCCTCGACTCCCTCCACGCCGCCGAGAGCGCGCTCAAACACCTGCGCGCCTTCCGCGCCCAACTCTCCGAACGTAGCAGCGGAGGTAACGACGCTGATTCCGATTCCGTTTTCACCCCCATCTTTACCGCACTCCACGACGACCTGAACACCGCCGGCGCCTTCGGCGCGTTGTTCACCATCGTCAACAAAGGTGCCGCCAACATCAGCGCCGCCGCCTTCGACCGCGTCCTCTTCGCCCTCGGCCTCGATCTCACCGAGCCCGTCGCCCCGAAAACCGACATCCCCGCCGACATCGCCGCCCTCGCCGAAAAACGCTGGGCCGCGAAACAGTCCAAGGATTTCGCCGCCGCCGACGCCCTCCGCAAAGACCTGACCGCCGCCGGCTGGACCATGCTCGACCGCAAAGACGGCTACTCCCTCGAACCCGTTAAGAAATAACGCTCCTTTTTCATCCATTTTCGACCCTGCAATCGTAGGCAGGACCGTTCAAACACCACACGCCATGTCCATGTCACCGCTCGAAGAACTCCGCCACTCCGCCTCGCACATCCTCGCGACGGCCATCTTGCGCATCTATCCCGATGCCAAGCTCGACATCGGTCCGCCCACCGACACCGGCTTTTACTACGACATCGATCTCGATAAAAAACTCACCCTCGACGACCTCCCCGCCATCGAAGCCGAGATGAAGAAGGTCGCCGGTGAAAACCAGGCGTTCTTCCGCAAGGAAGTCTCCCGCGAGGAAGCCGTCGAGATCATCAAGTCCCGCGGACAAGAGCGCTACAAACTCGGCCGTCTCGCCGACATCCCCGAGGGCGAAAAAATCTCCTTCTACCAAAACGGCGAATTCATGGACCTCTGCGCCGGCACGCACGTGCGCTACTCGTCAAAGCTGAAAGCCTTCAAGCTCCTCTCCATCGCCGGTGCCTACCACCGCGGCGACGAGAAAAACAAGCAGCTCCAGCGCATCTACGGCACCGCCTTCCCCACCAAGGAAGAACTCGCGCAGTTCCTCGAACGCCAGGAGCAGGCCAAGGCCCGCGACCACCGCAAGCTCGGCAAAGAACTCCAGCTTTTCCACATCGACGAAGACGTCGGCCAGGGCCTCATCCTCTGGACGCCCAACGGCGCCGTCATCCGCCAGGAACTCCAGGACTTCATCGGCGGCGAGCTCCGCAAACAGGGCTACTCGCAGGTCTTCACGCCGCACATCGGCAAGCTCGCGCTCTATAAGACCTCCGGCCACTTCCCCTACTACAAGGAGTCGCAATTCCCCGCCATCCCCGAGCCCGACCAGCTCGCGCAGATCGCCTCCGAAGGCTGCGGCTGCGCCGAGATGACCGCCCGCCTCGAAGCCGTATCCGCGCACTTCGCCGCCGGCATCAACGAACGCGCTGGCAAAGAAGTCATCGGCCAGGAACGCGTGATGGACCCGACCAAGCTCCTCGACGGCTTCATGCTGAAGCCGATGAACTGCCCACACCACATCAAGATCTTCGCCTCGCAGCCGCACTCCTACCGCGACCTGCCCGTGCGCCTCGCCGAGTTCGGCACCGTTTACCGCTGGGAACAGTCCGGCGAACTCAACGGCATGACGCGCGTCCGCGGTTTCACCCAGGACGACGCCCACCTCTTCTGCACGCAGGAGCAGGTCGCCACCGAAATCCAAGGCTGTCTCTCGCTCGTGAAAACCGTGCTCACCACGCTCGGCATGTCCGACTACCGCGTGCGCGTGGGTCTGCGCGATCCGGACGGGAAAAAGTTCGCCGGCAACCCCGAACAATGGGACCTCGCCGAAGCCGCCTGCCGCGACGCCGCCAAGACCCTCGGCGTTCCCTTCACCGAAGAGCCCGGCGAAGCCGCGTTCTACGGCCCAAAAATCGACTTCGTCATCAAAGACGTGATCGGCCGCGAATGGCAGCTCGGCACCGTGCAGGTGGACTACGTTCTCCCGGTGCGCTTCGACCTGCACTACATCGGCGCCGACAACGAAAAGCACCGCCCCGTGATGATCCACCGCGCGCCCTTCGGTTCGATGGAGCGCTTCTGCGGCGTGTTGATCGAACACTTCGCCGGCGACTTCCCCGTGTGGCTCGCGCCCGAGCAGGTGCGCCTCGCGCCCATCAGCGACAAGATCGGCGACTACGGTCCGCAGCTCCTCAAGCAGCTCCGCGACGCCGGCATCCGCGCCACGCTCGATGAGCGAAACGAAAAACTCGGCGCCAAGCTCCGCCGCGCCGAGTTGGACAAAATTCCCTACACGCTCGTCCTCGGCGGCAAAGAAGCCGAGACGCTGTCAGTCAGCGTCCGCAGCCGCGCCAAGGGCGACGAAGGCACGATGCTCTTCGCCGACTACCTCACGCGCGTAGTGAACGAAATCAAGACCCGCGCCCTCCCGGTAAAGATCGAGCGCACCATCGAGAAAAAAGCCTGATTCCGAAAATGTAGGAGCCTGCTTGCAGGCGATGAGAGATATACGACTTCGAATATCCCCCCAATCGCCTGCAAGCAGGCTCCTACACTTCGATCCCCCCATGTCCGACTGGAAACCCGAACTCGACGCCATCGTCGGCGCCCGCCACGGCGGACGCGCCGACCATGTGCCCGACTTGCTCCGCAAGCTCGACGCTCGTTTCCCGAATGTAGCGGAAATCCACTACCAACTCGCCTGGACCCTCGACACCGCCGGCAAACCCGCCGACGCCCTGCCCCACTACGAAAAAGCCGTCGCGCTCGGCCTCGAACCCAACGAGCACTCCAACGCCCTCATCGGCCTCGCCGTCACCTTGCGCACGCTCGGCGAGCCAGCCCGCGCCGCCGATGTGCTCCGCTCGGGTCAGCTCCAGTTCCCCGACAACCGCGAGTTCGATGTTTTTCTCTCGCTCGCACTGCACGACCTCGGCGACCACGCCGAAGCCCTGCGCCTAGCGCTCCTCGCGCTCTGCGACACGACCGAAGACCCCGGCCTCACCGCCTACCAGCGCGCGCTGCGTTACGCGGCAGGTAAGCTCTGAGAAAGGTGGGAGCGAGCTTGCTCGCGATGCCCGATAAGCGACGTAAAAAAATCCCACGAATCGCGAGCAAGCGCGCTCCCACCTTTCTCAATCTCCGAACACAAAAAAACCCCCGTCTTTCGACGGGGGTTTTGCTTTGGACAAACAGTCCGATCGCCGAAGCGATTAGACGGCGGCGTCGCCGCGCTCGTCGGTGCGGATACGAACCGCTTCTTCGAGGGCGAGAACGAACACCTTGCCGTCGCCGATCTTGCCGGTCTTGGCGGCTTTCACGATGGCGTCGACGGTCTTGGCGACGAGTTCGTCGGTGACGACGATCTCAACCTTAACCTTGGGAAGGAAATCAACGGTGTATTCAGAACCGCGGTAGATTTCGGTGTGACCCTTCTGGCGGCCGAAGCCTTTGACCTCGGTCACGGTCATGCCTTCGATGCCGATGGAAGAAAGGGCTTCCTTAACTTCCTCCAGTTTGAAGGGCTTGATGATGGCGATGATAAGTTTCATACGAGAATTAATATTGAGGTTTCGCTACGATGTAGGGCCATCCGGACAACTGGCGCAAGCTTGTGTTCCTGCGCCAGTTCAGGATGGAGCGAATTAGTTGTGATGAGCCTGGGTGAAGTCCGGGTAGGCTTCGTTGCCATGCTCGCCGATATCGAGACCTTCGATTTCTTCTTCGGCGCTCACGCGGAGACCCATGATGGCCTTGATGACCAGGAAGGAAACCAGAGCGAAGATGAAGGTGAAGACGCCGATGGCGACGATACCCTTGAGCTGGGAGACGATCTGCGCGCCGCCCTTGAGGTTGCCGAAGAGACCGACGGCCAGGGTGCCCCAGATACCGTTCACCAAGTGGACGGAGGTGGCGCCGACAGGGTCGTCGAGCTTGAGCTTGTCGAAGAAGAAGACCGCGAACACGACGAGGATACCACCGATAAGGCCGATGATGACCGAGTCACCGGCGCTCATCTGGTCGGCGCCGGCCGTGATGGCGACGAGACCGGCGAGGATGCCGTTGAGGGCCATGGAAACGTCAGGCTTCTTGAGCATGACCCAAGAAGTGAGGGTGGCACCGACACCACCGGCAGCGGCGGCGAGGGAGGTGGTCACGAGGACGAGGGAAACGAGGGCGGGGTTGGCCGAAAGAACCGAACCGCCGTTGAAGCCGAACCAGCCGAGCCAGAGAACGAACACGCCGATGGTGGCGAGGGGCAGGGAGTGGCCGAGGAGGGGCAGCACTTTGCCGTCCTTGAACTTGCCGATACGGGGTCCGAGGATGATGATACCGGCGAGGGCACCCCAGCCGCCCACGGAGTGAACGAGGGTGGAACCGGCGAAGTCGTAGAAGGGAGTCTCGAGGTTGTTCAACCAACCGTTACCCCATTTCCACATACCGGTGATCGGATAAGCGATGGTGACGAAGAGGACGGTGAAAACCAGGAAGGAGCTTAGCTTGACGCGCTCGGCAACCGCACCGGAAACGATGGTCGCGGCGGTGGCGGCGAACATGGCTTGGAAGAGGAAGTCGGTCCAGTAGGTGTAACCGGCGTTGTAAACGCTAGTCAGACCGCTCACGTCATCAGCGAAGCCAAGGCCGAAACCGGCGAAGCCGAACCAGCCGCCGGCAAAGTCGGCGCCCGGATACATCAGGTTGAAGCCGGCGAGGGCGTAAGTGAGAATACCGATGCAAGGAATGATGGTATTCTTGAAGAGAATGTTGGCCGTGTTCTTGGAACGGGTCAGACCGGTCTCCACGCACGCGAAACCAAGGTTCATGAAGAACACCAGCGCGGCGGAAACCATCATCCACGTGTTGTTCACGGTGAAGAGGGTGTAACCGGGGGATTCTTGGAAGGCTGCGTAGTCCGCAAAGGCGGGGGCTTCGGCAGCCGCTTCTGCGACCGCTTCGGTAGCGGCGGCAACTGCCTCCGCGGCGGGAGCGGCTTCTTGCGCGCTCACCGGATATACAAGGGCCAGCAATGCGAAGACGGCGGACGTCTTCAGCAGGCTAGTCAGAGGCTTGGACCATAGCTTCATAATATGTCGTGTTTGGATGTGTGTTGGAGTCGCGTGTAACGGCTTAAAAATCATTAAGCGTCCCCCTCAAAAGCAGAGGGTATGCCAAGGCCTCCATTTCGCGTGAATTTTATCCTAAATTCCGCAGTTGAAGGGTGGTTTTGGCGGGGGTGAAGGACGAAGTTGGGTGGTTTTATGAAGGAACGGGAATGGCGGATTTCAACTGCGGCGCAGTTGTTCGTATCCAGTCGTGGAGGCGCAGGTAGCCGTCGCGCGATTGCGCGGCCCAGCCGCCGCGGATGGAGACTTGGACTTCTTTTTGCCGGCCGGA